>NZ_AP025514.1:2218713-2535672 GCF_024347655.1 Vibrio toranzoniae
AGCTTTGCCAACATGGGTATTGAGCTAACACATGACGAATACCAAGCGCTAGAAACCATCGCAATGGATAGTGTGATGGACGCAGCCAAGCTGAACCAATACACCAGTTTCATTGGCAACATCATGGCTTCGCGTATCTCTTCACTGTGGGACTTTAACGGCCCAGCGTTTACGATTTCAGCCGCGGAACAGTCGGTTGCTCGTTGTATCGATGTTGCGCAAAACCTAATGTCGCAAGAATCTATGGACGCAGTCGTAATTGCAGCCGTAGATCTAAGTGGCAGCGCCGAACATGTGATTCTGAAGAACAGTGTGAGCCCAGTGTCACTTGCTCCTAAATTCGGACAGCCGCAAGACGGCAGTTGGAATGTCGGCGAAGGCGCGGGGGCAATCGTTCTTGTTGAAGAAGGTCGAGTAGCGAGCAACCAAGACACGGCTTACGGCAGCATCAACGCATTGGCCTTTGGTTCAAGTGAGCATAACAACGCCGTTACCGATGAATTACTGACTCAAGTCGGTATGAGCTCGAACGATGTTTCTCTGCTTGAGCTTAACCATGCACCTGAGTCTTCATCACATCAGTCTTCGCCTCTCAGCCTAGGGAACACAAAGACGACTCAAGCGAGCCAACGTGTTGGTCACTGCTCTGCAGCTTCTGGCATGGCTAGCCTGTTACACGGTCTGCTCAACCTGAACCTTGCCCCTCTTAATCCGAATGTCAGCTCTAAGAGTGCAATTGTTGCCAACATCAGCGAAGGACAATGTTCACAGCTGTTACTAAGCCAATCGAATGTTGAATCTCACTCACTATCGGTTCGTTTAAGTAATGAATTGGCAAGTGATGCTAAGCGTCAATTGGTTAAGCAAGTCACTCTAGGTGGTCGCGATATTTATCAACATATTGCCCAAACCCCAGTGACTAACTTGGCAACGATTCAACAGAAAGCTTCTGGTAAACAAGCAGCAAGAGTGGCGTCGATTCCAACGACAGCAAGCATTCAAGCAGCCCTTGCGCAAAAAGAGTTAGAGAAGAAAGCACGAACGCAGAACGCGGTAGAGCAAGTAATCGAAACTCCTACATCAGTATCCCCTACTCTGGCGCCAACTCGCCACAGTCAGCTAACAGGTAACCACAGCAATATGACTCATGTCCTATCCGCTAAAAATGGCGAGTCTCAAATCGACGCAGCTTCACAGCAGCCGCAAAGCCTCAATCAATGTCAGGTAAGCCAAAACCAAGCGTTTGCTCAAAACCAGCAAGCAGCGCAGCAAGTACACAAAGCATTCCTGCACACACGTGCCCAAGGCATACAGATGGCTGATGCGCTATTAAAAGCACAGCTAAACGCAGTGACGTCTGGTTTAGATAGCTCAGCCGCTTCTCAACAAACGAATGGCCAACAAACGGCAGCTCAGACTGTTCAAGCTCAACCTACTCAGGTTCAGGAAGCACCAGTCAACGTACTTGCAACGCCAGCACCAGTAAAACCTATCCGTAAGCCGTGCATTTGGGATTATGATGATCTGGTTGAGTACGCGGAAGGTGATATTGCGAACGTGTTTGGCCCTGACTACGCGATCATCGATAGCTACGCGCGCCGCGTTCGTTTGCCAACCACCGACTATCTACTGGTATCTCGTGTAACCAAGCTAAACGCGACCGTTAACGAGTACAAGCCAAGCACAATGACCACAGAATACGACATCCCAGTTGATGCGCCGTATCTTGTTGATGGTCAGATCCCATGGGCTGTTGCAGTTGAATCTGGTCAGTGTGACCTAATGCTGATCAGCTACTTAGGCATTGATTTCGAAAACAAAGGCGAGCGTGTTTATCGCCTGCTTGATTGTACGCTGACCTTCCTTGGCGACTTGCCTCGTGGTGGCGATACCCTGCGTTACGACATCTCAATCAATAGCTTTGCTCGCAATGGCGACACGCTACTGTTCTTCTTCTCGTACGAATGTTTCGTTGGCGACAAGATGATCCTGAAAATGGATAACGGTTGTGCGGGCTTCTTCACTGATGAAGAGCTAGCAGATGGCAAAGGTGTGATTCACACTGAAGATGAAATCAAGGCTCGTAAACTGGCGACTAAGCAACGCTTCGACCCTATGTTGCACTGCCCAAAAACCCAGTTTAACCACCAAGAACTGCGCCACCTGCTGACTGCCAACATTGCAGAGTGTTTTGGCCCGACTCACCAATCTGATCGCCACCAGCCTTCTCTATGCTTCAGCTCAGAGAAGTTCATGATGATCGAAAAGGTTAGCCGTGTTGAACCACAAGGCGGCACATGGGGACTTGGCTTAATTGAAGGTCACAAACAGCTTGAGCCTGAGCACTGGTACTTCCCTTGTCACTTCAAAGATGATTCAGTAATGGCTGGATCTTTGATGGCAGAAGGTTGTGGTCAACTGCTTCAATTCTTCATGATGCACCTTGGCATGCACACACTTGTTCAAAATGGTCGTTTCCAACCGCTTGAAAATGCGCCTCAACAAGTACGCTGTCGTGGTCAAGTTCTCCCGCAATCGGCAGAACTGACTTACCGCATGGAAGTGACTGAGATTGGTCTAAGCCCTCGTCCATACGCGAAAGCCAACATCGATATTTTGCTCAACGGCAAAGTGATTGTTGATTTCCAAAACTTGGGTGTGATGATCAAAGAAGATGACGAATGTACTCGTTACCTGCCTTCTTTAGAAACAGCTGTCGCGACCCCTGCTATCGAAAGCTTGGACCATAAAAGCTTGGGCCATACACCAGCAGTGAATCAACAGGCTTCAGCAAATGCGCCGTTGATGGCGCAAATTGAAGATCTAGAAACGGCGCCAAATAAAGGTGTGGTTCCTCTTCAACACGTTGAAGCTCCGGTAACTCCTGATTACCCGAACCGCACACCCGATACAGTTCCATTCACGCCATATCATATGTTTGAGTTCGCGACTGGCGATATCGAGAAATGTTTCGGTCCTGATTTTTCTATCTACCGTGGCATGATCCCACCACGTACTCCGTGTGGCGACCTACAGCTAACTACTCGTGTTGTTGAGATCGACGGTAAGCGTGGAGACTTCAAGAAGCCTTCATCGTGTATCGCAGAGTACGAAGTGCCAGAAAATGCATGGTACTTTGATGAAAACAGCCACCAGACCCTAATGCCTTACTCGGTATTGATGGAGATTTCACTGCAGCCAAACGGCTTTATCTCTGGCTACATGGGCACAACACTGGGCTTCCCAGGTGAAGAACTGTTTTTCCGTAACCTAGATGGTAGCGGCAAAATGCTGCGTAACGTCGACTTGCGAGGCAAAACGATCACCAACGATTCTCGTCTGCTTTCAACAGTAATGATGGGCACCAACATCGTACAGAGCTTCAGCTTCGAACTGAGTACTGACGGCGTGCCTTTCTACCAAGGTACAGCGGTATTTGGTTACTTCAAAGGCGCAGCACTGAAAGACCAACTTGGTTTGGACAACGGTAAAGTGACTCACCCTTGGCACGTTGATAACAACCGTACACCGGATGTAAGGATCAACCTACTAGACAAAACGACGCGTTACTTCAATGCACCCGTTTCGTCTACTGGTGAGGTACAAGAGCACTACAAATTGGCTGGCGGCCGCTTGAACTTTATCGATACTGTGCAGATCACCAGCGATGGTGGTAAAGATGGCCTAGGTTACCTATACGCTGAGCGTACGATTGACCCGAGCGATTGGTTCTTCCAGTTCCACTTCCATCAAGATCCGGTAATGCCAGGCTCTCTAGGTGTCGAAGCGATCATCGAACTGATGCAAACCTATGCGCTAAACAAAGACCTTGGCGCTGGCTTCCGCAATCCGAAGTTTGGTCAAATCCAATCTGAAGTGAAATGGAAATATCGTGGTCAGATTAACCCTCTGAACAAACAGATGTCTCTGGATGTACATATCACTGCGATTAAAGACAAAGACGGCAAACGCATCATCGTTGGCGACGCAAACCTGAGCAAAGATGGCCTGCGTATTTACGAAGTGAAAGACATCGCGATTTGTATCGAAGAAGCCCCTGCTAGCGATAAAGCTTGTGGTATCAAGAAAGCATAAGCCGCCATTAGAGATAAAGAATTAGGAAAAATTTAGTATGACAACTCAAACTACAATTAATAACGAAAAGCTATCTCCGTGGCCTTGGCAGATTGAAGAGAACACAACTCACTTTGATAGCGCGGCAATGTCGACCATCTTAAAAGACTTAAGCCTTGCTTGTTACGTAGTGAACCACCCAGAAAAAGGCTTAGGCGTAAGCCAACAAGCTGAGATTACATCAGGCGATTCAGCAAGCTCGGCGCGCAGCCAACCTGTTAGCGCCTTTGCTCCAGCTCTTGGTACACAAAGTCTAGGCGACGAAGATTTTCGTCGCTGCCACGGCGTGAAATACGCGTACTACGCGGGCGCAATGGCAAACGGCATCTCATCTGAAGAGTTGGTGATTGCGCTTGGCCAAGCTGGCATTCTTTGTTCATTTGGCGCGGCGGGCTTAATCCCGTCTCGCGTTGAGCAAGCGATCAACCGTATTCAAGCAGCGCTGCCAAATGGTCCTTACGCGTTTAACCTGATTCACAGCCCAAGTGAACCCGCTCTAGAGCGCGGCAGTGTAGAGCTGTTTTTGAAGCACAAAGTGAAAACGGTTGAGGCTTCTGCATTCTTGGGGCTAACACCGCAAATCGTTCACTATCGTGCTGCTGGCCTTAGCCGTGATGCACAAGGCGAAATCCAGATCGGCAACAAAGTCATCGCAAAGGTGAGCCGTACTGAAGTCGCAAGCAAGTTCATGCAACCAGCTCCAGCTAAAATGCTGCAAGCTTTGGTTGATGAAGGTCGAATCACAGCAGAACAGATGGAGCTAGCACAGCTGGTTCCAATGGCGGATGACATTACCGCAGAAGCCGATTCTGGTGGTCACACCGATAACCGTCCACTTGTCACACTTTTACCAACGATTCTTGCACTGAAAGAGCAAATCCAAGCTCAGTACCAATTCAAAACACCGCTGCGTGTTGGTTGTGGTGGTGGTGTCGGCACACCTGACGCTGCTCTAGCGACGTTTAATATGGGCGCGGCATACATCGTTACCGGTTCAATCAACCAAGCGTGTGTTGAGGCTGGCGCGAGCGAACACACACGTAAGCTGCTTTCGACAACCGAAATGGCTGACGTGACGATGGCTCCGGCGGCAGACATGTTCGAAATGGGCGTGAAACTGCAAGTGGTTAAGCGCGGCACTTTATTCCCAATGCGTGCCAACAAACTGTATGAGCTATACACACGTTACGACTCGATTGAGGCAATTCCAGTAGAAGAACGCCTGAAGCTTGAGAAGCAAGTATTCCGTTCAACACTGGATGACATTTGGGCGGGGACTGTGGCGCACTTTAACGAGCGCGATCCTAAACAGATCGAACGCGCTGAAGGCAACCCAAAGCGTAAAATGGCGTTGATTTTCCGCTGGTACTTGGGCCTTTCTAGCCGTTGGTCAAACACCGGTGAACAAGGTCGTGAAATGGATTACCAAGTATGGGCAGGTCCTGCACTTGGCGCATTCAACGCATGGGCAAAAGACAGCTACCTAGACGACTACCAACAGCGTAATGCGGTCGACCTTGCTAAGCACCTGATGCACGGTGCGGCTTACTTAGCACGTGTTAACCTGCTGACTTCGCAAGGTATCAAGCTTGACCCAGAACTAGCACGTTGGAAGCCAACTCAAAGAATGGCGTAAATGGGCTAGTTGGCGAGTAGCTAACTACTCAGCCAAGCTTAAATTAGCTAGGCTCAACAAATAAAAAAGCGACCTTATCGGGTCGCTTATCTTTTGGTTGTTCTTTTCTAATTCTCTACAAAATTAAGACTTCTGCATACGCTTTTTCAAGCGTGCTAAGTCAATTTCACTAGAGCGAACGGTCAACTTAATACACTCGTAATCGTACTCTTCTTTAACCACACTCATGTTTGAGCGAATCTCACCGATGATGCCTTGTCCAGAATAAGGGATAGTGATCTCTTCTTCGATCATGCCTTCTTCTGCAACACCAACGATGTATTTGTGCAGTTTGGTGATATCCAGAGGATCACGAGTTGACGTCAACATCGCATCTGGGAACTCTTCGATAAGCTCTAATTGCTGTTCTTCAGTCAATCTATCGCACTTATTCAGCACTAATAGTTTTTCGCTGCCTTCAACGCCCACTTGTGCCAATACGTCGTGTACCACATCAAGTTGTGCGCGGAATGAAACGTCAGAAGCATCAACGACATAAAGCAACAATGAAGCATCATGCGCTTCTGCTAGCGTAGAGTGGAACGAAGCAACCAGATCGTGTGGCAGTTTCTTTATGAAACCCACCGTATCTGAAACAAGGATACGCGGCTGAGTGATTGGTTGAAGCGCACGAACCGTAGTGTCTAGTGTTGCGAACAGTTTATCTTCACCGACCACTTCGGTTGCGGTCATTGCACGCATCATCGAAGATTTACCGGCATTGGTGTAGCCAACTAAAGCAACAGTGAAAAGCTCCGCACGCCTTGTGCGTCGGGTCTTCATTTCATCTTGTACGCTTACTAGCTCACGCTTAAGCGCAGCAATTTGGTCACGTACGTTACGACGGTCTAGCTCTAGTGAAGTTTCACCTGCGCCCTGACCCATTTGACGCTCTTTATCACCCTCAGCCGTTTCACGAAGTCGTGGCACTAAGTAGTTTAGACGAGCTATATCAACTTGCAGACGAGCAGTACGAGTACGAGCGTGACGGCTAAAGATTTCGATGATGATGCCAGTACGGTCAAATACTTCCACACCCAAACTCGCCTCAACAGTACGCATTTGAGATGGGCTTAAATCACAGTCAAATACCACAACATCAGCGGCACCGTATTGGAAGTTGCCCGTTGGAAGATCATCAAAATCTAGCTCATCGATTTCAGCATTAAAATCAAACGACTCATCAATAAAGTCTTCATCTTCTGCTTCTTCAATAGAGCCTTGATAACCAGTTAGGTGTGCAATTTCAGCAAGCTTACCGGCACCCAGCACGTTTTGTCGTTGTGATGAGCTGTGATGTTGCGATTGTGTTCCGACGACTTTAAACCCTAGGGTTGTCACTAAGCGAGCAAGTTCGGCAAGAGACTCTTTTGCTTCGTCACCTTTAAAATCCGGTGTCGTAATAGAAATAAGTAAAGCGTTATTCGCCGCTGGTTTTGCTGTTAGTTTCATGTATTGTTCTGTTTATGCACCAAGGTGCAACCTAGTATTTGGTCTAAAGTAGCGCGATCCTACGCTGTTCTCGGTCAGCTTTATAGAGCTAACGGAGGCTAATTAGCGATATTATTGCAGTTAATCCATTTATCTCGTTTATCCCTCTCTTTTCGTGAGGAAATAAAACAGACTAAAACAACAAAAAAGACAGCATCACGTTACTTATTAGTAATTAGTGATACTGCCTTTGCTTAAGCTTAGACTCTCATTGAACTACTGTCTCAAAAACTAAAAATCAATTCTCGCTTCAGTCTGAGCATCAAAAAATACAGCTTTCGATAAGTCAAAATGCAGCGGTGCCATTTGTCCAACGGACACTTCAAATTCTGGCGATAAACGACACGCGACTTCTTGGTCGTTCACTTTAACCATCGCAATCGTATCTGGCCCTGTTGGCTCCAACACTTCTAATTGCAGATCTAGCTTTGTGGTTGCCGACACATCATCACCTTCTTGCTCAGTGATGTGTTCAGGGCGCAATCCAATAACCAACTCCTTGCCATCTTGGTCACGCATACTCTGTGGCAATCGAATGTGGTGTTCTTGCTCCGCCGTGCCAGTTACTTTGATGATCGGATTCTGCTCATCATCCAAATCCACCATGGTCTTAATGAAGTTCATGGATGGTGAACCCATAAAGCCCGCCACGAACATGTTATTTGGCTTGGTGTAGATCTCTTGCGGCGTACCGAGTTGCTGCAGTTCACCATCTTTCATCACCGCGATGCGATCAGCCAACGTCATTGCCTCAATCTGATCATGAGTCACATAGACAATGGTGGTGTTGAGCTTTTGGTGCAGACGTTTAATCTGGTGACGCATCTCAACACGCAGCTTGGCATCCAAGTTAGAAAGCGGCTCATCGAACAGATAAAGCTTAGGACGACGAGCCAAAGCACGGCCCATCGCGACACGTTGACGCTGGCCACCAGAAAGTTGCGACGGTTTGCGATCCAGCAACTGTTCAATTTGCAGCATTTCAGCGACTCGATTCACTTCTGCATCGATTTCATCTTGTGGCATCTTGCGAATCTTCAAACCGAAGGCGATATTGCCGCGCACCGTCATGTTTGGGTAAAGCGCGTACGACTGGAATACCATCGCAATATCGCGGTCTTTAGGTTCAACCTGCGCCACGTCTACACCATCAATTACAATCTCACCCGAGCTAATATTTTCTAGCCCAGCAATAGTGTTCATTAGGGTGGATTTTCCACACCCCGAAGGGCCGACAAGTATCAAAAATTCCCCCGAATCGATACTGATGTCGATGCCCTTTAACGTTTCGTTGTCCGCGTTGCGATAGGTTTTACGGATCTGTTTTAAATCTAATGTTGCCATGGGTAATTATCCTTTTACTGATCCTGCCGTTAGGCCACGAACAAAATATTTTCCTGCGAAGACATACACCAACAACGTTGGCAGTGCGGCGATGATCGCGGCAGCCATGTCGACGTTATATTCTTTAACGCCAGTACTGGTGTTGACTAGGTTGTTTAATGCCACGGTGATCGGCTGTGTATCTGAGCCGGAATAGACCACTCCGAACAAAAAGTCATTCCAAATCGCGGTGAACTGCCAGATCACCGTCACCATAATGATTGGTGTTGAGATCGGTAATAAGATCTTGAAGAAGATGGTAAAGAAGCCCGCACCATCCAGTTTTGCCGCTTTGATCAATTCATCAGGAATCGAGATGTAGAAGTTACGGAAAAACAGCGTAGTAAATGCCATGCCATAGATAACGTGCACAATCACCAAGCCGATGGTTGTGTTCGCTAAGCCCATCTTGCCAAGCATGGTCGCCATTGGTAGCAACACAACTTGGAACGGAATAAAGCAACCAAACAACAGCAAACTAAAGAAAAGGTTTGAGCCTCTGAATTGCCACTTAGTGACCACATAACCATTGAATGCACCGAGCAATGTTGAGATTGCGACCGCAGGTATCACCATTTGAAATGAGTTCCAAAAGTAGCCTTTGATGCCTTCACACTTAACGCCCGTACACGCGGTGTCCCACGCTTTATACCAAGCATCAAACACCCACTCTTTCGGTAAGCTCATCAGGTTTCCCGCCTTAATGTCTGGCAGCGTTTTGAATGAGGTCAGTACCATTACAAACAGTGGCATTAGGTAAACCAAGCAGAAGAAAAGCAGTGCTGAATAGATAAACATTCGAGCAAAGTTGATGTTGTTCATCATGACTTTTTCTCCCTAAGTTCAGAGTAAAGATAAGGCACGAGAATCGCTAAAATACCCGCAAGCATCATCATGGCACTGGCCGCACCAAGGCCAATTTGTCCACGTGTGAATGAGTGTGCGTACATGAATAGCGCAGGAAGATCCGATGAATAACCTGGGCCACCCGCAGTCATTGCGGTCACAAGATCGAAGCTCTTAATCGCAATGTGTGAGGTGATGATCACCGCACTGAAAACCACAGGACGCAAGCAAGGCAGAATGATTTTGAAATAAATAGTGGGTAAGCTTGCCCCATCAATTTGAGCGGCTTTAATGATTGAAGAATCAATGCCACGAAGGCCGGCCAAGAACATTGCCATCACGAAGCCAGAAGACTGCCAAAGCGCCGCAATAACTAAGGTGTAGACCGACATTTCAGAGTCGACTAACCAATCGAATTTGAAGTCAGTAAAGCCCCAATCTTGCATCAGTTTTTCGATACCCAGCCCCGGATTGAGAATCCATTTCCAAGCGGTACCCGTCACGATGAATGACAAGGCCATTGGGTATAAATAGATGGTACGAATCGCGCCTTCTTGGCGGATGTTCTGGTCAAGCAATACCGCCAAACCCACACCTAACAAGATAGCAATTGCCATAAATAGAAAACCAAACACACCAAGGTTGGTGATTGAGGTTATCCAGCGATCGTTATCCATCAGCTTTTCATATTGGGTTAAACCAACAAAGTTAAAGCTCGGCAGAAATCGAGAGTTGGTGAACGACAACGCGGCCGTCCAAAAAATGTAACCATAGATACAAACCACGGTCACTAACGCGGTGGGCGCCAATACAATTTTAGGTAACCAATGTTGCAACCTGTCAACAAAACTCGGTTTGGGCGCAGGCTGGCTCCTTGTGGGTTTTGGAGTCGACTCAGTCAAAACATGCTCCATAACTTATCCTTGTTGCACAATCGAGCCGATGGCTTACCTCTCGGCACCACATCAGCATCACGCATATTAGAATTGGGAATGAAGAGCAGATAGGCTCCCTACGAGCCTACCCACCCTGGGGGTTTGGTGTTAAACCAAGTGAGATTAGATAGCCGCTTTCACTGCTTTCGCTAACTTAGCTGCCGCTTGTTTCGGATCGGCATCTTTCTCATTGAAGAAGTTGGTCACTACGTCATAGATAGCGCCTTGAGCGTAGCTTGTCGTCGCTAGGCCGTGAGCCATACTCGGAACTAGATCGCCCGACTCGGCACTCGCTTTGAAGGTTACCATTGAATCCAACGCACATTGGTCAAACTTAGACATGTCCATATCGAGACGTACAGGGATAGAACCTTTGTTCAGGTTGAAGACTTCTTGGAAATCTTTGGTAAGAATGGTTTTCGCTAGATCTTGCTGCGCTTTTTGGTTCTCTTTGTTGCTCAACTCAAAGAATGCAAAGCTATCGATGTTGAAGGTAAATTGGCCTTCAGTACCCGGAGCTGGTGCACAGATGTAGTCTTTACCCGGCACTTTGCCAGCTGCAGTAAACTCACCTTTCGCCCAGTCACCCATGATTTGCATCGCGGCTTCGCCATTGATAACCATTGAGGTTGCGACGTTCCAATCACGACCTGGCGAGTTACTGTCGATGTAGTCACGCATCTTTTTAAACTTGGTGAACACTTCCACCATTTTATCGCCAGATAAAACGTCCATATCAAGATCAACGAACGCTTTGTTGTAGTCTTCACTGCCCAGTACATCAAGTGCTACCGCTTCGAAGACTGTCGCGTCTTGCCAAGGTTGGCCACCGTGAGCCAGAGGAATAAAGCCAGCCGCTTTGATCTTGTCTGCCGCCACGAAGAATTCGTCTAATGTGGTTGGAACCGTCACACCTGATTTTTCTAATACAACAGGGTTAGCCCAAAGCCAGTTAACACGGTGAACGTTAACAGGAACCGCTACATATTCGCCGTCCCACTTCATCACTTTAGTGACAACTTCTGGCAGTAGTTCATCCCACTGCTCTTGTTTTGCTGTTGCATCGAGAGACGTTAGAAAACCTAAACCACCCCACTCTTGAATATCATGACCTTTGATCTGCGCAGCAGACGGTGGGTTGCCTGATACTGCTCGCGTTTTCAAAACGGTCATCGCACTTTCACCGCCGCCACCAGCCACTGCAAAGTCTTTCCATGTATGGCCTTGTTCTTCAATCATCTCTTTCAGTACCGCAGCGGATTTTGCTTCGCCACCGGCAGTCCACCAGTGAAGCACTTCCACTTCACCAGCTTGAGAAAATGTTGAGGCAGCAAGAAGAGATAGAGTAAGTAGGGTTTTATTGATTTTCATTATTATCTTCCATGTTTAGCGGACTCGACGTCCGGTTCAATAAAGAGTCTACTTATTTTGATTTTTAGGATTGAAACAAAAGGTAAGCCCAATGTAACACAATTGTTACATTACACTTCTAGGCCTCTAGGGATATAGACTTTGGCCTCTAAGCCGCCTTGAGGGGAGTTACGAATAATGAGATCTCCGCCATGTCCGTGCAGGATATTTCGGCAGATCCCAAGCCCTAAACCGTGTCCTTGGTCGTCGGTGGCGAGCCTGAAGTAAGGTTCAAACACCAACTCTAACTTGTCTTCAGGAATACCTTTGCCGTGGTCTTGAATCGTCACGATAACCCACACCGAATCACTGTTAATATCGACCTCACCTGATGTTCCATATTTCACAGCGTTGTCGATAAGATTGGTGAGCACACGTTTAATTGCTAGTGGTTTGGCGACTAACGGTTCAACCACTATGGGTTCAAACTCAACCAAGGTTTGATGTTGGTTGTGCAGTTCAATCACAGAAAGCATCATCTCGTTGAGATCGATAATGGCGTTGTTTTCGTGAAGGTCAGTATCTCTTACCGCTTGTAATGCGCCCTTGACCATCATCTCAAGCTCATCCAAATCCTTATTGAACTTGTCTTTCTTAACCTCACTTTCCAATAGCTCGGCTCGAAGCCTTAAGCGGGTGATTGGAGTCTTTAAGTCATGAGAGATAGCAGAGAAAAGGTGTTCTCGGTCGGCAACATAACGACGAATACGCTGCTGCATGCGATTAAACGCCCGAGTCGCCGTGACCAGTTCAGTCGCTCCTTCTTCGTTAAGTGGAGGCTGCTGGATATCCATGCTCATTTCGTTGGCTGCCCTTGCAAGTTTCTTAAGCGGACGTACTTGGCGGCGAATCATTAAGTAGGTCAACACCAGTAGAATCAGCGTTGAAGAGAGCAAGAAAATCACCTGTTCACGACCAAGAATAGTGTCATCAAGTTTTACGTAAGGTGCTGGCAACAGTGCGGCAATATAGACCCATTCATGACTAGCTAGCTCAATTTGCACAACCAATATTGGCGGATTGAGAGGCTCTAAGGTTAATGTGTGATGCGCCCATGATCGAGGGAGATCGCTCAAGTAGATGTCATTTTTAAGTAATCGAAGGTGCTCTGGGCGAGAGAAGTCGACGCGCACCGATTCCACCTTATTGAGCTTGCTACTCAACACACTTTCTATGGCTTCTATCGAGGCAGCTTTTAGGCGGGTATCAGGTATCGGCTCAACAATCAGCGCCTCTTTATTGAAAGAGACGAAGAAACGCGTACCGCCCATATTGCGGATCTGATCCAACACGATATGACGATATTTGACGGGCAAAGACTGGAAGAAAGTCACTGTTGAAGCAAACATGTTCGCCATGCTCGATGAGGCTGAACGAATCCCTTCAAGTTCCTTATGTTTAGATTCGCTATACCAAATAGAGGTTGCGATACCCTGAGCAATCACCACCGCCAACAAGGTCAGTAACAAGGTTCTGGCAACCAAGGAGTTTGGCTTTAAACTTTTCAACCACTTCATACGGACTTCTTACTCAGTGCTCATAATGCACAGGCACAGCCAGAATGTAGCCGTTGCCGCGCATGGTTTTGATGTAGTGAGGATATTTACCACTGTCGCCCAACCGGCTTCTCAAGCGGCTAAGCTGCACATCAATGCCACGTTCAAAAGGCAGCGCTTCACGGCCTCTAGTGGCGAAAGAGATGGTATCTCGGTCTAATACTTCATTAGGGCGAGTAAGGAACAACATTAACAATGAGAAATCACTGCCCGATAAGTCCATCTCTTCTGAGCTTTCATTGTGAGAAATTCGATGCGCTAACGTATCGAGCGTCCAGTCACCAAAAATGATCTGCTTTGGCAATGCATCATTAGGCTTGTCATCAACGACTTGAACGCGGCGTAACAGAGCTTTGATACGCGCCATTAACTGGCGAGGGCTAAACGGCTTAGCGATGTAGTCATCTGCACCAATTTCTAAGCCAATAATCTGGTCGGTTTCATCCGATACCGCAGTCAGCATGATGATAGGCACATTCGATTGTTTGCGGACGCGCTGACACAAGGTAAAACCGTCGTCACCGGGCAGCATCACATCAAGAAGAATCAGGTCTGGGTAACCTTGGCTTTGCAGGTGAGTTTCGAGTTCAACACCATCTCCGACCGAAGAGACATCGAAACCCGATTTTGTGAGGTACTCTTCCAGCAGCTCGCGGATTTCTTGATCATCATCCACCACGAGAATTCGAGTATTTGTTGGCATCGCCCAAACCTATTAAATTTACAACTTATTCACATAGTGTATAGACAGGTTGAGCATTTGATTATTGATATGTTTGTAAAATTAGAAGAACAAACAGACAGAGATCACAACTAAGTGACCTCCATCCACTCGTTTGATTAAGCGAATCGATTTACGACGAGCAGCTGATCTCCATCGCTTTACCCCACTCTGGTGGTAACGCGGCAAGATGTTCGTAATCAGGATGTTCCGCATAAGGATCGGACAACACCACCATTAATGCGTCAATATCACTGCTATCACCACGCTCAGCTTTATCGATCGCCAGCTGAGCAAGGTAATTTCTGAGGATGTATTTAGGGTTTACCTGCCTCATCTTTTCACAGCGCTCGGCTACTGAGCTCTCTTCGAGTTCACAGCGTTGCAAATAGTTATCCAGCCATAGCTTCGCAGCATCACGATCGATTACCAAATCAATCACTTCCTGCGCAGGCAAAGTATCTAGGTTCGACAGCGTTCTAAAGAACCTTGGGTAATCGACTTTGCTTTGCGACATCAATTCGAACATAGATTCAAACAAGCGGCTGTCGCCCTCGTGTTTTGCAAGCAGCCCTAACTTACGACGCATCGACTGACTGAAATAACCGTTCATTTGTGGCTCGTATTGTTCTAACGCTGCCTCTAAATCAGCTTTCTCCACCAGCGGCGACAGAGAGTGAGCCAGAGCTGACAGATTCCATAATCCAATTCTAGGTTGTTGATTAAAGGCATAACGACCTTGATAGTCGGAGTGATTACAGATCAACCTCGGGTCATACTCATCTAGGAAAGCGAACGGACCGTAGTCAAACGTCTGTCCAATAATCGACATGTTATCGGTATTCATGACTCCGTGAGCAAAACCATTCGCTTGCCACAGCGCGACCATTTCCGCAGTGCGATCAACAATCTGATTAAACATAGCAGCGTAGGGCTTGTCTTCATCAAGGCATTCAGGGAAGTGCCACTCGATGACTTTATCAGCCAACAATTTATGCTCGGCCAACTGATTGGTATAAAACAGATGTTCAAAGTGACCGAAACGAATGTGTGATTCAGCAGCACGCACCAACAATGCGCCCCACTCTTGCTTCTCTCGATAAACAGGCGTGTCACTGGTCATCATCGCCAACGCACGTGTCGTTGGGATATTAAGCCCAGCCATCGCTTCGCTACATAAATACTCACGAACGGTTGAGCGAATCACAGCGCGCCCATCACCCATACGTGAATATGGTGTTTTCCCTGCACCTTTAAGGTGTAAGTCGAACGTTTCACCACTTTTAGCGACAATTTGAGCTAATAACAGCCCTCTACCATCACCTAAGTCAGGGTTATAAGAGCCAAACTGATGGCCTGCGTATTTCATTGCTACTTGTGAGAACTGCTCAGGTTCAACGTTGCCCGATAGCGTTTCAAGCAACTCATCAGAGACGTCCTCAAATGACGGAAAGCCCAGTTCACTGGCTAGGTTTTGGTTCCATGCAAGCCATTGGACATTATTTAAAGGTGTAGGTTGAATTGGGGTATAGAACAGTCGAGGTAACGTCGTAAATCGATTGTTAAATGAAATTGAATCCCAGACAGACATGAGAGATACACTGTAGGTAATAGATAACTTAAGATTATCACAGTTTGATAACAACTTCAGATCAGGTTAAACAATGAGTCTATTAAACAAATGGGGAATCAGACAAAGAGACTATTCAGGGAAAGAAGGGGGTCAGAGAAAGGTGCAGCGAGAAAAGGTTAAGTGGCTAGCCTGATGAGAAAAGCCACGTTTATGAGATAAAGAGTTCTGACTTTGAAGACTTTTTAACAAGTGTGTTCATAATAAAAACTAAAAATATAGAGCCATAAAGCTGACTACATTAGAGCAAGAATACCCACTAGAGACAGGGTAGAGAAAAGCCAAGTGCGGCTGATAACGCCAAAGTTACTGTGTTGAATCATTTCTTGATGCTGCATATATCTCTCCTTGAGAACGTGATGGTGTAACTACAATATATCGGCTTTTCGCTAAAAGCAGCAAGCATATTAATATTAACCTTTTATGACAGCATTAAGAATTTTCTGTAACTATTCAGCCCTTTGATAAATCGAAAAGTTATGCTCGGCTTGTTGTCGAAAGTAGCGCTCCTGCACCAATAAACACGCCCCCTGTAACACGGTTAAATACCTTGGCTCGCCCCTTGGCAAATAACCACGTTGATGATTTTGCACCTAGGTAGGCGTAGATCAATAACCAAGACAACTCCATCACAACAAAGGTTAAAGCAAACACAGCAAACTGGGGAAGCAGAGCGAGTGACGGGTCGATAAACTGAGGGAAAAGTGCGGTAAAAAACAAGATCGCTTTCGGGTTACTCGCGCCAACAATAAAACCACTTAAGTAGTGTTGCACCGCGCTTTCTTTAACAAGCTGAGAATCGGTTTGTTGACTGGATAGATTGTCGTAATCTTGCTGGTTAGAACGTAAAGACTTCCAGCCAAGATAGATAAGATACGCAGCGCCAGTCCATTTTATGACATTAAATACCACTTCCGATGAAGCTATGATCACCCCTAAACCGGTGAACGATAACGTTAAGATTCCGGTGATCGCCGTTAAGCTGCCCAGCGCAGTAAATATTGATAATTTAAAACCCGATTGCACACCTTTGGTCATGCACAATAAAGAACTTGGGCCCGGCGATGCCGTTAAAATCAGTACTGCCAACAAATAATAAATCCATGTATCAAAGCTCATTGCGAATTCTCCTTAACTCACTAAAACGGCTAAACATTAGCCACCAATATGTAATAGCCATTCATATTAGGCAACTAAATATTGAACATTATTTATTCTGTATTGATGACTTAGCCCTAAAACTAAGGCAATAAAAAACGCCATGCATTGCTGCATGGCGTTTAAATTAAAACGTTTCAAATAGAACGTCTTACCAGATACTAAGCTAAAAACTAGCCATCATTACCTAGTCTTTGTAGATTGAGAACTCGTCAGCGCAAGCCACTAGCTGCTCGCGAGTGATCATGAATACACCGTGACCACCGTTCGAGAATTCAATCCAAGTGAATGGAATCTCAGGGTACTGATCCATCATATGAACCATTGAGTTACCCACTTCACAGATCAGAATACCATCATCAGTTAGGTAATCTGGTGCGTTAGCTAGGATACGGCGAACCAATTTCAGACCGTCAGTACCTGCTGCTAGGCCAAGTTCTGGCTCATGAGTAAACTCATCTGGCAGGCTGTTCATATCTTCTTCGTCCACGTAAGGAGGGTTAGACACGATCAGGTTGTATTTCTCTTTCGGCAGATCACGGAAAAGATCTGAACGGATTGGGAACACTTGTTGCTCCATGCCGTGATCTTGAACGTTCTGCTCAGCAACTTGAAGTGCGTCAGTAGAGATATCTATCGCGTCTACTTCAGCATCTGGGAATGCGTGCGCACAAGCGATAGCAATACAACCACTGCCCGTACAAAGATCCATAATACGAGCTGGTTCTTCTGTTAACCATGGTTGGAACTGAGCTTCAATTAGCTCACCAATTGGCGAACGAGGCACAAGAACACGCTCGTCAACAAAGAACTCAAGGCCACAGAACCAAGCTTTATTGGTTAGGTAAGCCGTTGGTGTACGATCATTGATACGCTTAATCACGCGCTCAACAATACGTAGACGCTCACTGCTTGTTAAACGAGAGTTCATGACATGCGAAGGAACATCAATCGGCAGATAAATAGTAGGTAAAATAAGTTGTACCGCCTCATCCCACGCGTTATCAGTGCCGTGACCATAAAATAGGCCCGCTGCGTTAAAGCGGCTAACAGTCCAACGAATCACATCTTGAAGCGTGTGTAGTTCTGATACCGCTTCTTCTACAAAAATCTTATCCAAAATTGTCTCCGAAAAGCGCTACAATACCGCTAATTACGTTTCTAATTAGAATTCATAACCTGATGAGCAAAAAAGACACCGACTTCGATGACGATTTCGCCCTATTCAATGATGCAGTAAAGGGCGTTAAAAAGTTGCGACAGGATACCATAGTCCAGCAGCCAAAAAGAAATGCCAAGCAAAAAGAAATTACGCGAACGGCAAGACAAGCCAGTGACAGCGAGTTTTATTTCTCGGATGAATTTATTCCGCACCTTAGCGAAGACGGCCCAACACGTTATGCGCGTGATGATGTCTCTAAATATGAGGTGAAGCGTCTGCGTCGTGGTGTCTACGTACCAGATGTGTATCTCGATATGCACGGTATGACTCAACAAGAAGCGAAACGCGAGTTAGGTGCAATGATTGCCCACTGCGTAAAAGAGAGCGTGGCGTGTGCCTGCGTTCAACATGGTATTGGTAAACACATCCTTAAACAAAAGGTGCCTTTGTGGTTAGCGCAGCACCCGGACATAATGGCTTTTCATCAAGCACCATTAGAGTTTGGTGGCCATGGTGCACTGTTGGTTTTAATTTCGATCCCTGAGAAATGATCTGTTGGCCTGTTAAGTATTCCAACGTCAAATACAGCAAAGGGTATCTCAAATAATTGGGATACCCTTTTCTTTGTTACCTTTCAGCATGCAGCTTCTCTAAAGCCTCGCCTATGGATTAATATTCCAAAGTAACTCGCCTCTTTGTGTCTCTAGCTCAAAGTCGATACAGGCCAAACCTGAAGTCGGAAACATAGGTGGCGCCATACCTGTTGCGAACTCCGCAGTTAAGTAGCCCACTAAAGGTAAATGAGACACAAATAAAACAGTCTCTAGCTTTTCCACTTCCGTCATCGCTAAGGTCAAATCAAACACGTCGTCGGACATTCCATAAGGAGTAATATCATCACAGGTTTCAACTTTCTTTGCAGAAAACACCTGAGAAATCTCTAACCACGTTTCTTGTGCTCTTAAGTAGGGACTTACCAGTACTTTATCAAATTGACTTATGCCTTGCTCATTTGCCGCTTGCGCGACCGCAAGAGACGCCATTTTACCGCGCTGAGTTAACGCTCGTTCTGCATCAGAGTTTGCAAAATTTTCTGCTTCACCGTGGCGCATTATGAATACTTTCATGCTCAATCCTGTCTACGTAACATTTCGAGAGTTGATATATCCCATATCAACGATACGCTACTTAGCGTTTGGCTCTCAGTCCAGAGAAAACGCAGTCTATATAAATAATTATATCAAGTCACTTGCTAAAGAGTTCGACTTTCTTAACAATCTTATTAAAAGAAAATAAATTACTGATAAAAATCGATAAAAGATGATTTTTAAGTCGCTAAAAATCTCTTCATATCCCAAAAAATGATCACAACGTTTGCACGCCGAATCATCGGGTACATAATTTAAAAACCACCTTCTCTGGAGATGCTCCTGTGCACTTAAGCCCCAATGATGAACATCAATACCGTTACATAACCTTAAATAACGGGTTACGCGTACTGTTAGTTCAGGACCCAAAAGCTCAAAAAGCCGCAGCCGCATTAGCCGTTAATGTGGGGCACTTTGATGACCCTACAGACCGAGAGGGTTTAGCTCACTACTTAGAGCATATGCTATTTTTGGGAACGGAAAAGTACCCAAAGGTCGGAGAGTTCCAAAGTTTTATCAGCCAGCATGGCGGTAGCAACAATGCATGGACGGGCACAGAGCACACCTGCTTCTTTTTTGATGTTGAATTGAATGCGTTTGAAACCGCACTCGATCGCTTCAGCCAATTTTTCACTGCTCCCCTGTTCAACGAAGAAGCATTAGATAAAGAACGCCAAGCGGTTGATTCAGAATATAAAATGAAACTCAACGACGATTCGCGACGCTTGTACCAAGTGACCAAAGAACTGGTGAACCACAATCACCCATTCTCGAAATTTTCTGTCGGTAATATCGATACGTTGGGCGACAGAAACGGCGAAACGATTCGACAAGATATCTTATCGTTCCACCAGCAGCAATATTCTGCAGACCTAATGACACTCACACTGTCTGGCGATCAATCATTAGATGAGATGCAAGGTTGGGTTGAGGAACGCTTTAGCTCAATTACCAATCACAGCCTGCAAGGTAAAAAAGTTCAAGAACCGATTATTGGCGAGTTAAGCACAGGCGTTCAAGTACATGTCGAACCAATAAAAGAAGTGCGCAAACTCATACTCACCTTCCCGATGCCAAGCATGGATGAGCACTATGGTGTTAAGCCACTGTCGTTCTTCGCACACCTTTTAGGTTACGAAGGTGAAGGCAGTTTAATGATGCAATTGAAAGAGAAAGGTTGGATCACTTCTCTCTCAGCCGGTGGTGGCGCAAGTGGCAGTAACTATCGTGATTTCACCGTCAGTTGCTCGTTGACCATCGAAGGTTTAACCAAAACCGATAACATCATCCAAGCAGTGTTTCAATACATCAAGTTGATTGAACAACAGGGCATTGAAGAGTGGCGTTATCTAGAAAAACGCGCAGTGTTAGAATCAGCGTTCCGCTTTCAAGAGCCAGCAAGGCCACTTGATTTAGTCAGTCATCTGGTGCTCAACATGCAACACTATCAAGAACAAGATGTGGTGTATGGCGACTATAAAATGTCGCACTTCGATGACGAATTACAGCGATCTTTACTCCCCTACTTAACCGTCGACAATATGCGCGCGACCATTGTGGCTCAAGGCTTCGAGTATGATAGAGAAGCAAAATGGTACTACACGCCCTACTCAGTGACACCTTTTAGCCCAGAGCAAACCCAAAGCTTTATGTGCATTAACCCCGGTTGGCAGTTTGAGCTTCCAAACAAAAACCCGTTTATTTGCTATGACTTAGATCCGGCAGAACTCGAAGGTGACGCTAAGCACCCGCAATTGTTAGAAGAGTTGGACGGCTTTAAGCTGTGGCATCTGCAAGATCATCAATTTCGAGTACCGAAAGGTGTGGTGTATATCGCCATCGATAGCCCGCACTCGGTCGCTAGCCCTAAGAACATTGTCAAAACACGCTTATGCGTAGAGATGTTCTTAGATTCACTCGAAAAAGATACCTATCAGGCTGAAATTGCTGGTATGGGTTACAACATGTATACCCACCAAGGTGGCGTAACCCTGACTCTGTCTGGATTTAGCGAAAAACAACCACAATTGCTCAATATGATCCTTGAACGCTTTCAAGCTCGTGAATTTAGTCCAGCCCGCTTTGAAACCATTAAG
Organism: Vibrio toranzoniae; assembly: GCF_024347655.1. Classification (NCBI taxonomy): domain Bacteria; kingdom Pseudomonadati; phylum Pseudomonadota; class Gammaproteobacteria; order Vibrionales; family Vibrionaceae; genus Vibrio; species Vibrio toranzoniae. Next base: position 2,240,059 of record NZ_AP025514.1, read on the forward strand.
CATCAATTGCTTAGGAGTTGGGGCAATGCGTCACAAGATCGCCCTCTGTCACAACTGTTTAATGCCATGACTGGGATACTGCAGCCAAATAACCCTCCTTATGCGGTTCTCATAGAAGCGCTAAATACCATTGAAGTGGATGAGTTGTCCTCATTCGTTCAATCGATATTAGCCGAACTCCATGTTGAGATGTTTGTGTATGGCGATTGGAAGCAAGCTGATGCTCTCGAGATGGCTGAAACGTTAAAAGACACATTGCGTGTCCAAGATCAAGCTTATGAAGAGTCACTGCGACCGTTAATAATGCTAGGTGAAAATGGTAGCTTCCAGCGTGAAGTTGTGTGTAATCAGGATGATTCGGCCATCGTGGTTTATTATCAATGCCCCGATATTTCACCTCAGAATATTGCGCTGTATTCATTGGCTAACCATTTGATGTCAGCTACTTTCTTCCATGAAATACGCACCAAACAACAACTTGGATACATGGTTGGCACAGGCAATATGCCGCTCAACCGACACCCAGGTATTGTGTTGTACGTGCAGTCACCGAATGCCGCTCCAGCCGACTTGTTGGCCTCAATAGATGAGTTCCTTAATGCCTTCTACATGGTTTTATTGGAGCTGAATGACTACCAATGGCACAGCAGTAAACGTGGCCTTTGGAATCAGATTTCGACACCCGATACGACTTTGCGAGGTCGAGCTCAGCGCTTATGGGTTGCGATAGGTAATAAGGATATTGAATTCAACCAGAGAGAGCGTGTATTGGAAGAGCTTAAAGGGCTCACTCGCTCGGACATGATCCGTTTTGTGATTAACCAACTGAAACCACGCACGGCAAATCGTCTAATAATGCACGCTCACGGTAATGCTCATCAGGACGAAGATAAGCTGTCGGCGGGTGTGGAAATAGGCTCTATTGACGAGTTCCAGTTGCGCCCGAAAGATACTGAGCTTGGCTAATTAGAATGTATAAAAATCAAAAGGTTGATGTGAGAGCATCAACCTTTTTTATTGGGTGAAGTACATCACTCCCCGTCATTCCCGAGAAGGAAGAATGACTGAGTCGGGAATCTCATTCCTTTCGCTCGCTCATAAAAAAGAAAAGCCCGCATCAATTGCTTGATACTGGCTTGATAATTAGCGAACTAGAAAGTTACTTGTAGAAAGACTCATCCAAGCCAGCACGTGTCAGTAGGCCATCACATGGCGCAAAACGATCACCGTACTTCTTAGCGAAGTCGTTCATCATCTCAACCAGTGACTTAATACCGATTTGATCCATATAACGGAACGGGCCACCTAAGAATGGAGGGAAACCGATACCGAAAATAGCACCAATATCACCATCACGAGGGCTACGGATAATCCCGTCATCTAGACAGCGAACCGCTTCATTGAGCATTGGTAACACACAACGCATTGCGATGTCGTTATCACTTAGCTTAGGTTCAGGTTGCAGCTTAAGCAGTTTGTAAACTGACTTATCGACTTCCTTCTTCTTACCTTTGTAGGTATAGAAACCTTTACCACTCTTACGGCCTTTGCGGTTGTCGTTCAGAAGAATGTCGAACACATCAGGGCCTTGGAAACGATCGCCTAATTCATTAACCAGAATCGGGATAATCTTAGCGCCGATATCCACGCCAACCTCATCTAACAAGGTAATCGGGCCAACCGGAAAACCGAAGTCCAATAACGTGCTGTCGAGCTTTTCAATCGGCTCATTTGCCAATAGCAGATATGCCGCTTCATTCATGTACGGAGCAAGAATACGGTTCACATAAAAACCTGCCGTGTCTTTAACAACAATCGGCGTTTTACCTTGCTTCTTCGCTAATGCTACAACCGTTGAAATCGTCTCTTCTGAGGTTGTCTCATGAGGGATAACTTCAACCAGTGGCATTTTCTCTGCAGGGCTGAAGTAGTGAAGACCGACCACATTTTCTGGTCGCTTCGCCTTATCCGCAATCTTATGGATTGGTAACGAAGATGTGTTGGTCGCGAAGATCGTGTCTGGCTTAGCATTTTCTTCAATGTCTGCAACCATTGACTGCTTAAGGTCTAGGTCTTCAAACACCGCTTCGATTACTACGTCAGTATGGTTGAAGCTCGTAAAGTCGATACCACCAGAAAGCTGAAGCATCTTACTTTCAAGGCCAGCACGGCTCAGAATACGACGCTTACGCTGCTTATCGAACAACTTGTAGTTGTAGTTAAGTGCGTTCAGCACGCCTTCATTTGATACGTCTTTAATACGGACTGGTACTTTTGCTTTAGCTACGCTGACATGGCTGATACCTGCCCCCATAAGACCGCCACCCAACACACCAACGCGCTTAACCACTTTCGGTTCTGCATCAGCACCGTGTTCTTTCTTCATTTCAGTGGTTGCAAAGAAGATTGAACGAAGGGCTTTTGATTCAGAGGTCATTACTAACTCAGAGAAACGCTTCGCTTCGTACTGAAGACCTTTTTCAAAGCCGTTCTCTAGGCCATAACGAATCACATCAAGAATCGCATCGGCTGCTGGGTAGTTTCCGCGTGTTTTCTGGCTCGTCTTCTTCGACGCTTGTTCAAAAATCACTTTACGGCCAAGGCCATTGCGTGAGATCAGTTTCTCTTTGGTTGAAGCTTGGCTTTTAGACGCCAGACGCTTACCTTTTTTGCTGCCCGTATTCTTTTCAACGAAGCTTTTCGCCACTTCAAGCAAGATAGTGTCTGGGACACAAGCATCCACAACACCAAGCGATTTCGCTTTCTTAGCACGAAGCTGTTTACCTGTGAGAATTAGATCGAGCGATGGTAGCAAGCCAATCAAACGAGGCAAACGCTGCGTACCACCAGAACCCGGTAATAAGCCTAACTGCACTTCTGGTAGGCCAAGGCGTGTCTTATCGGAATCGGTACATACACGGTAGTCACACGCTAATGCGAGCTCTAAACCGCCACCAAGACATGGGCCGTGAATTGCCGCGACGACTGGGTAAGGAAGATCAGACAGCGCTTGGAACATCTCCTGACCTTGACGAGCAAGAGACTGCGCTTCATCAGCGGTTTTACACGCATCCAGCATTCGTACGTCAGCACCCGCAATAAAGTTATCAGGCTTAAGAGAATGAACGATTAGACCTTTAACACGGCTTTGCTTCTCTTTTAACTGCTCAAAGATCGCTTTCATCTCTTCAGCAAAAGCCGCTTGTAGCGTGTTCATTTTCTCGCCCGGTACATCAATTGCTAGCCAAGCAATATCTTGGTCATCGATGTTAAGAGAGAATGCCGTCGCTTTCTTTTTGGTTGATTCAGTTGCAGACGTTGAATCCGGTTGAGCGACTGTTTCTTTTTCTGTTGTTGCATCAAGAGTCGTAGACATTATTCTACCTCCAAGATCATTGCTGCACCTAAACCACCAGCTGCACAAGCTGTATTCAGTGCCAGGCCGCCACCGCGACGTTTCAGTTCACGTAATGTTTGAGTCATCATGCGCGCACCAGTCGCAGCAAACGGGTGTCCGTAAGCAATTGAGCTGCCCAGTACGTTGAACTTCTCCATATCAATCTCACCGATTGCTTTATCTCGGCCAAGGTTCTGTTGAGCAAACTCATCGCTTGCAAACATTTTGACGTTAGCCAAAACTTGAGCTGCAAACGCTTCGTGCATCTCGATAAGTGTTAGGTCTGACAACTCTAAACCCGTGTTTTTTAATACTTGAGAGGTTGCATAAGTCGGTCCCATCAACATGTCTGTTTCAACACCAATCGCTGAGAATGCGTAACCGCGAATATAACCAAGCACTTCTAAGCCTAGCTCTTTCGCTTTGCCTTCGCGCATCAACATCACTGCCGCACCGCCATCAGTAAGAGGCGTCGCATTAGCTGCCGTTACGCTGCCGTACTTTCTGTCGAATGCAGGACGAAGTTTAGCGTAGCCTTCTACTGTTGAGTCGTGGCGAATGTTGTTATCTTCCGCTAGGTATTTTTTGTAAGGCGCCGGGAATGCAGTAATTACTTCGTCTTTAATCTTGCCTTCTTTCCATGCTTGAGAAGCCAAAGAGTGAGAACGGTGAGCAAGTGCATCTTGAGCTTCGCGAGTAATCCCGTGTGTCTTCGCCATCTGCTCAGCGGTTTGACCCATGGATAAACCGGTCGAGTATTCAGCAACAGCTGGCGGTACTGGCATAAGGTCTTTGACTGAAAGGGTTTTAAGAATCTTCAGCTTTTGACCCATGGTCTTGGTTTTACTCAGCGCTAATAGGTTTGCCGCTAACTTTTTCGAAACACCGATTGGCAATACAGAAGAAGAATCAGCACCACCGGCAATACCGACATCAATCGTGCCCGCCATAATGCTTTCAGTTACGTTGACTGCCGCTTGAAAACTGGTCGCACACGCTCGGGTCACACTGTAGGCATCGGTATTGATATTCATTCCAGTGCCCAGCACGATCTCACGCGCAATATTTGGTGCTTCCGGCATCTGAACAACTTGGCCGAACACAACTTGTTCGATAAGCGCAGGATCGACATCAGTTCTTGCAAGCATTTCGCTCACAACCATTTTGCCTAAGTCGACCGCAGGCACTTGACTAAATTCGGTGCTCTGACGAGCGAATGGGGTTCGTAACCCAGCGACAACGGCAACACGTTCTCCAGAACGCGTTTTGACTTCCTGTTTGCCCATGGTTTCTCCTTAAGGTTAAGAGGTCTGACCTGAATCATTGTAAAGAAGTTGTTAATTAAATCAAACGAGCGTTTAAATAAACGTGATACGAGTATCTCACTGTTTGAAAGTATGGCAGCACATTCAGGCGAATCTTTTTTGGGGGAAGGTTGTCGTTAGAGACTAAACTATTGTGAGCAAATACTGTTATCGCTTTGTAGGGAATGGTTTTCTTGAGGTAAAAAAAACCACACAAAGCTGTGTGGTTGGAATGTGTATAAAGCAATTAACTTGACGCCAATTGAAATAATCAGTTTCCTGATTAGGAGAAAGTAAAGTCAGCCTTCAAAAGGAAGTGTCGTCTTGCTCAACATGCTAGTCACGAATGACTAACTAGACGACAAGGTGTACTATAACTGGTTCGAGGCCTTAGATTTTGAAGTAGATCAATTTTAATGTGATTTTACGAATTCCTGCCGATCGTTCGCTCTGAAAACGAAACAGAATATAAAAACGAAGCACAACGTATAGAGACAGCTATACGCAGAGCAATTATGGAGGCTCGTGTGTCAATAATAAAAATGTTTGGAAAGAAAACAGCCAAGCGTCCGGTCAACTCTGATATGGACAAACAAAGAAAATACGAAGCACTCGTGCGCGCCTATCATCGTGACCTCTTTCGCTATGCCTATTGGTTATGTAAAGACAAAAGCATTGCCGAGGATTTAGTGCAAGAGACTTGCCTTCGTGCATGGAAGTCACTCGATAGCCTACAAGATGAAAAAGCCGCTAAATCTTGGCTGATTACTATCTTGAGACGCGAGAACGCTCGACGTTTTGAACGTAAACAATTTGATCTGGTTGATATCGACGATCATGGTAACGATGCTAGTGTCAGTGATGACCCGCACCATCAACACCAGTGGTTACAAGCTCAGATCATGAAACTTGAAATTGATTACCGTGAGCCTCTCTTCTTACAAGTGATTGGTGGTTTTAGTGGTGATGAGATCGCAGATATTCTCGAACTCAACAAAAACACGGTGATGACACGTTTATTCAGAGCTCGAAATCAATTGAAAGAGATGCTGGATACAGAAGAGGCAGAAAGGGGGCAACATAATGGATGATTTGGAATTTCGTCGTCGTGTATTGTCGGAACCTAAACAGCGTACACAAGATATTGTTGATGCAGCAGCGAATAGCGAAGCCAATAGTAACTTCTTAGACGATGTACTAGCGCTTGATAAACAGATCCATTCAGCAATGAATGTGGATGTGCCAGACGATCTTGCTGATCGTATACTGTTCAATCAGACCTCAAGCGAAGAAAGCAAAGTAGTAAGGCCGACTTTTGCTCGACGAGCAATGGCGATGGCAGCCTCAGTAGCATTCGTTGCTGGTTTATTAGTTGGCCAGGTTAACTGGGGCAATGCATTCGTTTCACCCGCACAAGCAAGTTTGGCTGATACAGCAATGAAGCACGTTGTTGATGAAAAGAGTTTTGTTAGTAGCATCGATGAACAGGTTACATCGCAGCAGATCAACGCAAAAATGAACCCATTTGCTTTTCAGTTTGATGATGCTTTCCCTTACCACGTCTATTACCTAAACCACTGTGGCTTTGGTAAATCCAACGCGGTACATATGGTCTTCCAAGGCGCAAAAGGCAAAGTAACGTTGTTTTTAACCGGTATTCCGACAGACAAACCTATCGACTTTGATGAAAAAGGCATGTCCGGTTCGGTAACCCCCGTGGATGGCAGCAGTTTGATCCTTGTAGGTGAGAATGGTGAAGACATTTCTAAGATCGCCGAAAAGCTTACCAAAATGATCAAACCGATGAGCTAATTCGCTCTCAAAGCCCCGTAATAAAAGGCCCAGCAACTATACTCTTGATATTGCTGGGCTTTATTTATAACAACCCCTTAAACCATTCACAAAGCTAATACCACTAGAGTTAAAACTCTAAAAATAAGCGTTTCTCACCATTTTCGTGCCAGATAGGCGTCATTTCCATAATTTTCCACTCAAATTTTTCAATGGTCGGATTTGTATATCGTATACTTGCGAATAGGATCAGCCACCATTGAGCAATTGCTCAAATTAATCGCCCTGTAGAGGCGGAGATATAAAGGAATAAATAAATGACTACCAACAACACGCGTCTGTTTAAAAAGTCTCTTTTAGCAGTAACAATTACACTGGCGTCTTCGCAAGCGATGGCAGCAGGTTTCCAAATCAACGCACAATCAGCAACCGGCGTCGGCCGTGCTTTCGCTGGTGATGCAGTAATCGCAGATAACGCGTCAGTAATGGCACGTAACCCTGCAGCAATGGCACTGTTTGATAAAACTGAGCTTTCTCTTGGTTTTGAAAGCATCACTTCACTGATTGAAGTTAAAGATGCAGAATACAATATTAACGGCAGCCCAATCCCAGTTGCCAATACTGATGATGTCGGTGACACTTCTATTGCACCCAATATCCACCTTATCGTCCCAGTAAATGATAAATTTGCTTGGGGTGTGAATGCATATTCAAATTTTGCTACAAAGACTGAGTTTGATGACAGCTACACTGCAGCTGAATACGGCGGCCTAACTGATGTTAAGAGCATTAACTTTGGTCTTGCTGGGTCATATCGCCTAAGTGAACAATGGAGTTTCGGTGCAGGTTTAGACCTGATTTACGGCCAAGGCACGATGAAAAGAGAAACAAGTGCGGCTCTAGGAGTCGCTAGTGGTGGCTTAGTCCCAGCTGGAACAACGTTAGTTGATGTTGATGAAGCTGATGGTTGGGCTGTAGGCTTTAACGTGGGTACTGTGTATGAACTAGATGAAAACAACCGTTTTGGTCTATCGTACCGTTACAGCCCTGAAATTACAGCTAAAGATGACAAAGGGCAGGAAATTACTCTACCTCTACCCGACATTGCTGAATTCTCTGGTTACCACAAAATCGAAGATACTAAATTCGCAGTTCACTATTCTGTACAGTGGATTGGTTGGGGTGCATTCGATCAGATTGACTTTGACAACCTACAAGGTTCACCACTTGGTTCAACGTATGCAAAACAATACCAATGGCAAGACGGTTGGCACTACGCAATTGGTGGTACTTACTACCTAAACGATACTTGGACACTACGTACTGGTTATATGTATGACACGAGCGCACAAGACAAGCTAACTTCAATCTCTGTACCAGACTCTGATCGTCAGTGGTTCTCTGCAGGTTTCACATACCACATTGATACAGTTTCTAATGTTGACTTCGGTTTCACATACTTAATGGGTGATGATGTAAATGTATCAGAAAACACACAGTTAGGAACAGGGCTTTCAACTGGTGTCAACGCGACAACACACGCTGATGCAATCCTACTAGGTCTGCAGTACAGCCGCAGCTTCTAATATAAGCTAGGTTATAAATATCCAAAGGGTCGCATCACGCGACCCTTTTTTGTTACTTAAACCACTGACTGGCATCGATTTAGGCTTACAGGTGTAGGCTGCAGAGGCAAAATATGCCTACACCTGTACGCTCAAATTTCGCAACACAGCCGAAACATTCAGGCTATTTACCTAATAATTCGGCATATTTGACAATTAAATCCCTAAAACACTATTTTATTCGAATTTCATTTTTAAAGTAATAACTCTAAACGTAGAATCATGTCACTAAATACTTATGATTCAGCGAACATCACAATGAAAATGAATAAGACTCTTCTATCTGCTGCAGTGGCAGTTGGACTACTTTCGACTTCTACCGTGACTCAAGCGGCAGGTTTTCAATTAGCAGAATACTCAGCTACAGGCCTTGGCCGTGCATACGCGGGGGAAGCTGCAATCGCAGACGGTGCGGACGCACAATGGCGCAACCCTGCAATGTTGACTTACCTAGAAGGTACACAGGTTTCTGTTGGTGGTATCTACGTTAACCCTAACATTGATGTTAAAGGTGAAGTAAACCACGCTCACCCTGCGATAGGGACAAGCCAAGCATCTTCAAACGATTTCGCAGATGATGCCATTATCCCTAACCTTTACATTTCTCACCGTTACAACGAAAAGTTTGCTATTGGTCTTGCATTTGGCACGAACTATGGCATGGAAACTAATTTAGGTGATGACTTTAACGCCTCTCACTTCGGCAACGAAGCAAGCGTGATCACCAAAGAAGCTAACCTTAACTTTGCTTATCAAATCGTTGAACAAGTTAGCATTGGTGGCGGTATTCGTTACGTTATGGGAGAAGGTAGCTTTGGCGCAACAGCCCCCGAAAAAAACGCTGTTGCAGTAAACCCAAGCACAGGTGCACCAATCTCAGTCCCTGCAGGTACAACACTAAAATATATGGAAGGTGATGACACGGCTTGGGGTTGGCAAGTAGGTACAGCGTGGCAGATCAACGAAGACCACCGTATAGGTTTTGCCTATAAATCTGAGGTTGAACTGAAATTAGAAGGTCACGCTGAGGGGATCGGATTTAAGATGGCACAAGGTCAACGTGCCAACGGCCATATGATGTTAGCACTTCCTGCAACAGCAGAACTCGCAAGTTTCCATCAACTGACTAAAGCCTTAGCACTTCACGCTAGTTTCAACTGGACGGATTGGAGTTCTTTCGAGAAACTGCAAGCAGAGCTAGGCACATCTGGCAGCCATACAGTTAAAGTCGAAAATTGGGAGGATAACTACCGCTTTGCTTTAGGTGCAACTTACCAAATTGATCCTAAGCTAGCGCTACGTACCGGTATTGCTTACGATACCTCAGCAGTAAGTGACAAAAACCGTACTATTACTATCCCAGAAACAGACCGCACTTGGTTAAGTGTTGGTGCTGGTTACCAATGGTCTGAGCAACTGTCATTCGATGCTGGCTTTACATACATTATTGCTAAAGATGCTCCAATCACCGAATCACGTGGCTATACATCTGACGATACTGCTGAAGCCGTTGGTGGTCAATTTGTTGGTACAACAACTGGTAATGTTTGGCTAGTGGGTATCCAAGCCAACTACCGCTTCTAATCTGTTTGACTTAATCTAAAGTCATAAGCATTAAAAAGGCTCGATGTTGTTTTCAACCTCGAGCCTTTCCTTTATTTATTCTTCAAAGTTTTATATTTAGTAATCTTCTAGATACCCATCAATGAAGTCTTCTTCATCAAGATCGACCTCTTCAGGTTCAACCTCGGCTTTGAAGTCACGGCGTTGAATGTAAACGTCACGTGTTAATGCGTATGGATCCGGAGAGTCATCCAATTGGGCTTCTTGTGAAACTAATTTAGCTCGAGTCTCCATCCCTTCAAACGCCCACTTGCCTAAGCTCGCCCAGAAGTTCAAGAAAGAGAGAGGCACATACAAACCATCGACAGTATCTGTTACTTCACGAGTCGTTAATGGGCCATAACCTGGCACCATAAAGTAAGGGCCATTTCCTACTCCATGATGACCAATCGCATCAGAGAATGATTTGTCATCAAACTTAGTGATCCCCGCTTCACTAGCGATATCAATTAAACCAAGTAGACCAAACGTAGAGTTAATCCAAAATCGGTTGAAATGGTCGAGAGCTTCACCGCCATTACCCATTATTAGATTATTCACCATGCTTGATGGTTCGTCTAAGTTGGCTAAAAAATTGGAGATTCCAGAGCGAATTGGCACAGGAGTATAATCAACATAGGCTAGAGAAACTGGACGAACCAAGTAAGGGTCCAGGTACTCGTAGTTGAGATCCCACATCGCTCTGTTGAACCCTTCAAAAGGATCATTGGAGTGGGATTCTACGACGTATTCAGAAGTTTCAAGGTTATTATCGTAAGTGCTTTCATCTGGCGCGCTAGAACAGCCCACCGTTAAGCTAGCGATAAAAAGTAAACTCGAGAGTCTTAAAACACTGCTAGACATATCACCTTTTCCATAAGGAATTCATATAATAATAAAAAGGCCAGCAATCGCTGGCCTCAATTGTTTGCGTAAGTCTATACCGTTTATCAACAAATCGGAATAGCTAACACCTATGCAAAGTGATGATTAATATTGCTTGTTGATATCAATGGTCACTGGAGCACCCAGTTCAACCACTTCACTCTCACCGTACCAATCACCATCGCGAGTTGAAACATTACCATCGGTATCAAGCCTAGCTCTAACCATCAGAGTTTCAAGGCTAGACAACTTTTGGCCTTCCAACATGCTGTTACCATCATCAAGCACAACAGTACGAGGGAAAGTCCCCAATGGGTAACGAGCCGCAGCAACAGGCATTGGCGAGCCATCCGCTCTGTGTATTGATACTACCAACACTGAATTCGGATCAGCATTCACATCACCAGATATATCAAGCGTTACGGCAACACTCTTACCTTGGTCAACGCCCATGGCATTGCCCATTTTCTTCTGAGCACTTTCAATACTGCGTGACAACATTTCGTAGCGACTGTCTTGCGGACCAATCATCTGCTGCATGATACTCCAGTACTTCACAGCACCTGGGTAATCTTGACGCTCAAACGCATCGAACGCCAGCAATGAAAACACACGCAGGTCCACGTAATCGTTTTGAATCAAACGGCTCAAAATCAAGCGAGCTTGGTTTTGATCGGCTTCATCAGGCGAAAGCATCAGTGCTTGTGCAAAACCTAACTGAACATCTTCATTCTTAGGCTCAAGCTTGTACGCTCGTTCCATAGAATTTTTTGCTGTTTCAGCATCGCGATTAGCCAGTGCAATGCGACCAAGAAGCAACCAACCCGTTGAGTCTTTAGGTTGATAGTGCAGACGAGTACGAAGCGCTAACGTCAAATCTTCGAGTTCATCATCCGTTAGCGCACCACCTTCCGATGACATTAGCTTTTTAGACAACTCAGGAAGGTTCGAACTCACTTCTTGCCAGTGTTGAACTTTGTCTAGCGCACCAAACTTAAAGTACATACCATACGTTACCACTACAACCAGAATGATCGACGGCACAACAACACCAAGCGTTGAGATTTGAGTCTTCTTCATCTCTTCTTGTGCAGGAACATCATCAAGCAGCGACTGTTTCAAATCAGCGATCAATTCTTGCTGGTTATCAACAAGGCCTTCTTCTGCTTCTACTTCTAACTCAACGAGGCGGTCTTTATAGAATGCTTTGTTCAACTCGTCGCGAAGCATTTCGTCGTTGTTCGCCTTCTTGTTAATGAAGGGCAGAACAATTAAGAAAATTGCCGCTAGCGAAAGGATAATGGTAGAAATCCAAAATAGAGTCATTACTGTTTATCTCCGTCGTTCTCTTCGTCGAGTAACGCTTTTAAACGTGCTTCTTTGTCTGCATCCCAGTCTTTATCTGACTCTACTGCCGCTTTCGATTTTGACTTTCTGCTGCGTAAAATGATCAAACCAAATCCAATAACAACCACTGCAAACGGACCAACCCAAAGGATTGAAGTTGCGAGTGTCAGCGGTGGATTGTAAGTAACAAAGTTACCATAGCGAGCAATCATGTAATCAATGATGTCTTGCTTCGACTTACCATCTTTTGTCATCTCGTACACTTTTTGGCGTAGATCGACCGCCAGTTCAGCGTTCGAATCACCAATGGTGTTGTTCTGGCATTTAGGACAACGAAGCGTGTTGCTCAGCTCTTTGAACTGCTGCTCTTGGTCAACGTTATCAAATTCATGGAACTCGATAGGTGCAGCAAAAGCCGTTGCCGAAATTGCAAACGTAGCGAATAGAGCAATCAGTGTCTTTTTAATCATTTCGCTTCCTCCAACAAATCTTGATACATCGGCTCAAGCGTCGACGCCCAGTTGGTTGGATTCACATCACCAACATGGCGGTAACGAACCACGCCGTTAGCATCCATCAGGAAGGTCTCAGGCGCGCCATACACACCTAGGTCTAGACCTAGCATACCGTTACCATCAAACAGACTGATTAAGTACGGGTTGCCTAGCTCGTTTAACCAACCGACAGCCTTGTTACGATCATCTTTGTAGTTCAAACCAATAATCTTAACGCCTTGATCAGCGAGCTTGTTCAGGTAAGAGTGCTCTGCATAACAAGTAGGACACCAAGTCGCCCACACATTAAGAAGTAGCGGCTCACCTTTAAAGATAGCTTGGTCGTGAAGTTTGCCCGGTTGCTCTAAGTCTTCTAGACGAAACTCAGGAACCGTTTTGCCAATCAATACGGATTCCAGTTTAGTCGGATCATCGCCCGACTGGTTGCGCATTAATTGCGTTGCAAAGACTCCAGCTAGAACCATGAACGCAATCAATGGAATGAATAAAATCTTCTTGTTCATTCGAATTAGGCCTCCTGCTCTTGAGCCGACTTTTTGGTTGGCTTACGGAAACGGTAACGACGATCACTAATAGCGATAACACCACCAATCGACATAATCAAAGAACCCGCCCAGATCCAACGTACAAACGGTTTGTAGTAGATGCGAACTGCCCAAGATTTGTTGTCGTCTAAACGCTCACCCATTGCGATGTATAGGTCGCGTGTTACGCCACGGTCGATCGCCGCTTCTGTCATCATAGACTTAGCTGTGGTGTAAAAACGTTTTTCCGCATGAAGCGTGTTGATGTATTTGCCTTCTTTAGTGATTTCAAAGTCAGCAATGTAACCATCGTAGTTTGGACCATCTTTGTCACGAACGCCGGTAAACAGGAAGCTATACTCTTCAAGTTGATAGCTTTCGCCGGGTGCCAGACGAACATCGCGTTCGATGCTGTAGTTTTGCACCATTGCAATACCAATCACTGTCACAGCTAGACCAATGTGACCACACATCATCGCCCAGTGGCTACGAGGTAGCTTAGTCAAACCTTTCAGGAATGTATGACGGTGAGTTGCACGCTCATGCAGTTCAAAGCCGTGCATGAAGATGATCCAAAATGCCATTACCCAACCAGCAAACGCAGTACCACTAAAGCGGTCAGCCAACAGAGCTACCATTAGTGCACTCAAACCAAGTGAGAATGCACCTGAAAGCAACATTGGTTTAACTAGCTTGGATAGATTGTCGCGTTTCCAGCGAATCAGAGGACCGATACCAAGCAAGAACGAGAACGGAATCATTAACCAGAAGAACAACATATCAAAGAATGGAGCACCGATAGACACCGAGCCCAGACCTAGCTGTTTGTGAACTAATGGTAATAGCGTACCGACTAACACAACCACTAGTGCCGCGATCAATAAGATGTTGTTGCCAAGCAGTGCGTTTTCACGAGAAACCAGATCGAAGTTACCGCGAACACGAACCGATGCGCCTTTAACTGCGAATAACAGCAGTGAACCACCGATAACAAAGACTAGGAAGCCAAGAATAAACATACCGCGAGCAGGATCCGACGCAAACGCGTGAACCGATACCAAGATGCCCGAACGAACTAGGAACGTACCTAGTAAGCTTAGCGAAAATGCAGAGATAGCCAGCAATACTGTCCAAGCTTTAAATGTGCCACGCTTTTCGGTTACCGCTAGTGAGTGCATCAATGCAGTACCAGCCAACCAAGGCATGAATGAAGCGTTTTCTACTGGATCCCAGAACCACCAGCCACCCCAGCCAAGTTCGTAGTAAGCCCACCATGAACCCAGTGCGATACCTACCGTTAGGAACAACCAAGCGGCGATAGTCCAAGGACGCGACCAACGAGCCCACGCCGTATCAAGACGACCACTCATTAAAGAAGCAATAGCGAAAGAGAACGCAACAGAGAAACCTACATAACCCATGTAAAGCATTGGCGGGTGAATGATCAAGCCCGGGTCTTGCAATAGAGGGTTCAAGTCACGGCCATCAACAGGGAAGAAAGGCAATGTACGTAGGAACGGGTTAGACGTTACGATAATGAACAGCAAGAAGCCGACAGTAATCAAACCCATGATAGCCAGTACGCGAGCCACTGATTCTTGAGGCATACCACGGCTAAACGTCGCTACTGCAACCGTCCAACCCGCTTGGATAAGCACCCAAAGCAGTAATGAGCCTTCATGAGCGCCCCAAACCGCAGTAATTCGGTAATACCAAGGCAGTTGGCTATTCGAGTTACTTGCTACGTATTGAATCGTAAAATCATTGGTATAGAACGCGTAGCACAAAATAACGAATGAAATCGCTAGGAATCCGAACATGCCCCACGACAAAGGTCGGGCACTATTCATCAATAACGTGTTATTTCGAGAGGCTCCGTACAGTGGGAGCACACTCAATAGCAATGCCAACCCCAAGGACAGGATCATGGCAAAATGGCCGATTTCGGCTATCATTGAACACTTCCTTCTTTTTGTTCAGTTGTGTATTGCAAAGGCTCATGGGTTTTCTTCATGGCTTCAGCAACCTCTGAAGGCATATACTCTTCATCGTGCTTTGCCAACACCTCGAACGCTTCAATAGTCGTAGCATCTTTTAAAACACCCTGAGCAACAATCCCTTGACCTTCTCTAAAAAGATCAGGAAGGATACCATCGTATAGAATTGTTACTTTAGGGCCTACATCAGCTAAATCGAAGCTTACACGTAATGATTCATTATCACGGCTTACAGAGCCGACTACCACCATGCCTCCAATACGTAGGCGTTGACCAACTTCAGGTTTTTTTCCGTCTTTGCCGTTAACCAGCTCAGTTGGTGTGTAGAACAGATCCATGTTCTGGTTGAGTGCGTAAACCATCAATCCAACAGTCGCACTGATACCAAAAAAGATCGCTAAAACAATGCCCAGCCTCTTTTTGCGTCTAGGGTTCATAGAGTGTTCTCCATATTTTTTGCTGCATCGATACGAGCTTGACGGTCAATCTTAGCTTGTACTTCATTTAGTAATTGCTTACCACGACGAATACTTGTTACGAGTAAAATGGTCATCGCGAGGAATGTGATTCCAAATGCACTCCATACATATGAGGCGTAGCCCCCCATGGCAAGGAAATCACTCAAAGATTCAAAATACATAATTACCTACCCTACTACGCTTTGTCGGCCGCAAGCTTGCGAACCCATGGACGGTGACTTTCTTTGCTGATAATTTCGTTTCGGAAACGAATCATGGTCACAGCACCAAAGAAAAAGGCGAAGCCGAAAGTGTTAAGAAGAAGCGGCCATAGCATGTCACTTGAAATAGAAGGCTTGTCGAACTTGGTGATCGTGGCACCTTGGTGAAGTGTATTCCACCATTCAACAGAGAAGTGAATAATCGGTAGGTTAATCACACCTACGATAGCCAGAATACCCGCCGCTTTTGCCGCTGTTTTCTGATCATCAAAAGCGTGGTGCAATGCAATCACACCTAAATATAGGAACAGTAAAATAAGCTCCGAGGTTAAACGTGCGTCCCAAACCCACCAAGCACCCCACATTGGTTTCCCCCAAACCGCACCAGTCAAAAGAGCGATAAAAGTAAACACAGCACCAATAGGTGCCATTGCCAACGCCGCCATGTCAGATAACCTTACTTGCCATACCAAGCCAATAAAGGCCGCAATTGCCATAGACATATAAACGCCCATAGACCAAATTGCTGACGGAACATGGATGTAAATAATCCGGAAGCTATCACCTTGTTGGTAGTCGGAAGGCGCAAAAGCTAGCCCCCACACGGTACCGGCGGATAGACACAATAACGCTAGGATAGAGAACCATGGCAGAAGTTTACCAGCAAGCTGATATGAGGTTTCTGCTTTGGCATAGGGATGGAGCCATTTCCACATGTTGTAATCTCACTCTTACTTCATATTGCTTACAGCTATCACAGCTATAATTATTATAATTTATTAGGTTTGGAGCTTCTTCCAGTGACTCTCTGAGTTTGAAAGTTTGAAATAGTTCACCTTGAATATACAAAGTGGCAGTGGTCTTTAGTTAACACTTACTCTCAGTGCGGCACTAATAGCAAAAGGAGTAAGCGTCATTGCTCCCATTAGCATTGCCCCTAGTACTGCTAACTGCCCGTTATACGCAACGCCCAGCGCTGCCGCATCAATCGCTGATGTAGCAAAAATTAGAATTGGGATATACAACGGCAAAATAAGCAGACTTAAAAGTACGCCACCCTTTTGAAGCCCTACCGTTAAAGCGACCCCAATAGCACCAATAAAACTCAATGCAGGAGTACCAACCAATAACGTTAAAACAACCGACAACCAAGTATCGAAATCCAAAGACAGCAGCACTGCCAATAACGGACTGATCAAAATTAATGGTAACCCGGTCAATAACCAGTGTGCTATGACCTTGGACAATACTACCAACTGCAACGGGATGGGCATCAGCATCATCTGCTCAAGGGCGCCATCTTGAAAATCATCCCGGAAAAGGCGCTCTAAAGAGAGCAATGCAGAGAGTAAAGCGGCTACCCAAACAATCCCCGCCGCGATACGTGCAAGTAGGTTTGGCTCAGGACCAATACTCAAAGGGAAAAGAGTAATAACAATGATGAAGAACCACAGAGGGTTGAAGATATCCGCTTGACGTCGGAATGCGATAAGCAGCTCACGTCGGATAATCGTGGTCATCGAAGAGATCATATTATTCACCCAACTTTATTTTTCTTAGTTTCGGGCTATCAGCAAACATATCTTGGTGTGTGGTTAACAGCACAATGCCACCGTTGTCTGCATGCTGAGAAAATAGAGATTCCAGAACTTTTACGCCCTGCTTATCAATAGCAGTTAGAGGTTCATCGAGAATCCACAACATTTGCTTACTCAACCAAAGACGAGCCAATGCAACGCGGCGCTGTTGACCAGCCGACAGTTGCCCTGCAGGTACATCTTCTCGACCAGCAAGGCCAACTTGAGTCAGCGCATGGTAAAGCTCTTCCTTATTCGTTCCACCGCTGTGAATCGTTTGATAAAAACTAAGGTTCTCATAGGCACTAAGCTCACGCTTCACGCCCGTTTGGTGTCCAAGAAAAAGCAAATTTTGGTGGTAAGTATCTCGACTCGTTTCGATAGACTCACCATCCCAAGAGATGGTGCCTTCATCGCGGTCACCTAAGCCAGTAATAATTCTAAGGAGCGTCGTTTTCCCGGTACCGTTACGACCTTCAACTTGAACCAGTTCACCTGGTTTCAATTGAAAAGACAACGATTCAAACAGAACCCTGTCGTCACGAATAGCAGTTAAATTTGAGACTTCTAGCATAGGTAAATTTAGTCGAGTAAAGAGAGAGCTATAGTAGCACACCAATATGGTGACAAAATAGGACTAGGCGTTTTCGATAGAACAAACTCCGTAAGAAACTGTTACCGCTGCATCACAATTTACACATTTTTATTTACCAGACGGATACCCTCTTAGATACAAGTACTTATAAACATCGTTCTATAAATAAATGCTAGGTGTAAAAAAAGAAGCCGAAGCTTCTTTTTAAAAGGAGTGCGTGGTAAACATCAAGTGTTAAACACACAATGAGCGCTCAATTTAACGACGTCGGGGGCTATCTCTACGATCACGAGAGTCTGCTGGTTTTTCATCAAACGATGTAGGATCGCTTCTTAAAGAAGGAATTTTTTCTTTACCTGCAAGCTTATTTTGCAGAGACATCATCAGCTCAGCTTCAGCTTTTGGTAATTCGCACTCTTCAATCAGTTCGTTGATCCCAGCGCCAAGCTGAACCATTTTCGTTGCACGTGTGTACAAACGTCCATCGTTGTCCGCATGCTCCAACTCAACAATACGTTCATTCAAGTGCTTTATCAGGTCTTGCTGTTCTGTCACTTTCTGGCCCAAGCCAACCACAACAGAGCGAACTTCAAGTAACTGCTTACTCGATTTTTGAAGCTCCTTGTCCAAGTTACGAACTTGCAGACGTGACTGCTCGAGTTGTTTTTGAATCGCACGTTTTACTTTGCTAATCAAAAGCACGACAAATAACGTAAAAACCCCAACTCCAGAAAAAAGAGCAACAGGGGTTAAAGAAAGCGCTTCAAACATTACAGGTGAGCCATCTCATCCCATTCATCTTCGCTTAGTAGCTTATTCAGATCTACTAAGATAAGCAGCTTGCCATCACGGTTGCTTACACCTTGGATAAACTTAGCACTTTCATCGGTACCAACACTTGGTGTCGTATCGATCTCAGAAGAACGTAAGTAAACCACTTCAGCAACGCTATCCACTAGAATACCGATCACTTGACGCTCAGATTCAATAACGATAATACGAGTGTTATCTGTGATTTCACCTTGCATCAAACCAAAGCGAGAACGAGTGTCGATCACGGTAACAACATTGCCACGTAGGTTGATAATACCTAAAACATAGTCTGGAGCACCTGGTACTGGGGCAATTTCGCTATAACGTAGTACTTCACGAACCTGCATTACATTAATGCCGTAAGTTTCTTCTTCCAGCTGGAATGTCACCCATTGAAGTACTTCATCATTGGTTGGATCTTTTCTTACTTCAACTTCACTCATATGAGACATAGATAATCCTCTTGTCGTCGTTACCGACCACTATTATTAACTTGATGCGTTTATTGTACCAATCGTAGTACTAGCTCAATGCTTTTACATCTAGCCCTGCGTTTAACATGGCGACTAATGCTTCGACATGGATCAAAGCACACATTTTTTCTTTAACCATACCGGCGAGCCATGGGCGTTTTCCTGCCATTTCTCGCCAACGTACTTTATCTGCGTTCAACAGCTCTGTGCCTTTAAGCTCGGTACTCGCAAGCCCCCATAAGCTATCTCCAAGCATCACTATATATTGATAGTTTTCTTTATATTCGTCACCCGATAGTTTCTCAGACATCACCCATTTTGCGGTATCGACCACATCTAGCTGATTTTCACGGTTGGTTTGCAACCCCAGATACCAGGCAGGCTTACCAATAATGTGACTTAACTCTTCAAGGCGATGGATACCACCTAGCTCATCAAGCGGCACGGCGAAGGTCACACCATTAACTTCAAAATACAAGGCTTGAAAATCTTCCGTTCGAGCCGTGCTTTCCCACGAGGTAAACTTGTCAATACCTCCGGCTTGAGTTTCAAGTTCAACAGCCGTCTCAATTTTAGGATATTCAAGCTCAGTCTCTTCAGACTTAATTTCTGGTTGTTCAGCTTCAACTTGTTGCTGTTCAATTTGCTGTGATACAACTTGAGGTTCGACAGCAATGGATAATTCAGGTTCTGGAAGATTCCAATCTTGAATTTCTGGCTCTTCAAACAATTGAGCAGATGCCACCGCGACGTCAAACACCTGCATGTCTTCTTGCTGGGCGATTTTCTGAGTATTTTGATCCATCAATTCATCTAGATTCAGATCTTCTACTACATTAGTTGCCTCTAAACGACTCAGGAGTTTTTGAACATCCTCAAGATTCGGAACCTCAAACTCAGCCGCGCGAATTTCCGCGTAGCTTGAATGATGACTCGCCAATTGGCGCTCTGGCTCTGGCTCTGGCTCTGGCTCTGGCTCTGGCTCTGGCTCTGGCTCTGGCTCTGGCTCTGGCTCTGGCTCTGGCTCTGGCTCTGGCTCTTCAGATTGTGATTCGTCGCTAGATTCGTCAACAAAAAAATCATCAGATTCAAAACTCTCATCACCTAATAGCGCAGTAAAATAGTCGTCCAGCGCTTGTTCACTCGATAGACTTGTTGGCGCCATTGTTAATTCTTTATTCGCGCTCATTTATCGCCAACCTCTCGAGATAAATAAGCAGCTGTTTGTAAGCAAATACACCACGACTACCCGATGCAAAATGAGATGCTGGTAAGCGCTTTAGGCTTGCATCTCGAAATTTAGTATCAATCGGCACAGCTGACGTCCAAACTTGGTTCGGATAGTCATCTTTGAGTTGCGTTAATGTTTGCAATGAAGCCTTAGTTCGCTTGTCGTACATCGTCGGGACAATTGTCACCTTAAACGGGGTTTTACGAGACTTCTGCATGATAGTCAAAGTGCGGATCATGCGCTCTAAACCTTTCATCGCCAAAAACTCAGTCTGTACCGGAATCAAAATACGGTCGCTGGCCGCCAATGCGTTCACCATCATCACACCAAGAATTGGCGGACAGTCGATCAGCACGTAGTCATAGTCATCTTTCAACGCCGCTAAGGCACGCTTTAAAATTAAACCCATGCCGCTTCGATTACCCATCACACGGTCTAGTGTCGCCAGTGACATATGTGCAGGGATAATATCGATACTTTCGACCTCTGTTTGTAAGATCAAAGGTTTTACCGTCTGCGTGGTAAACTCACGCAGCTGAAACAGATCAAACAAGCTCGATTCCACCGTATCTGAGTCATAACCCAGATAGGTGGTTAGTGATGCATGTGGGTCAGTATCAACCAACAACACACGGTTCCCCTTTAAGGCAAGTAAGCCTGCCAAGGTCACTGTCGTGGTTGTTTTACCAACACCACCTTTTTGGTTTGCAACACTCCAAACAATCATTTCGATTTACCTAAGCTAACCCAACTTCAACCAAGATTCTTTCCGCGATACGGTCTAGAGGCAGGTCTTCAGTAGAAATGCCAGCTTTTGCTACAGCTTGAGGCATACCATATACGACACAACTATCTTCATCTTGCGCCCAAATCGTCGAGCCCGCTGTTTTTAGCATACGCGAACCTTCTCGACCATCAGCCCCCATACCGGTCAGTATCATAGACAAGACTTTGTCACCGTAAATCTTCGCAGCAGAGCCGAATGTGACATCCACACAAGGCTTGTAGTTCATTCGATCGCCGCCATCGATAATTCTCAAACGAGCAGATCCTGCACGACCATCAACCATCATCTGTTTACCGCCGGGAGCAAGGTAAGCCACTCCTGGTTTCAACACATCTCCATCTTGCGCTTCACGAACTTCAATCTTACACAAGGTATTCAGTCGGCTTGCAAATGCAGCGGTAAAGGTTGCTGGCATGTGCTGAACTAACACGATCGGATGTGGATAATGAGCAGGAATGCGAGTCAAAATCTTCTGTAGTGCAACAGGGCCGCCAGTCGAAGTACCAATTGCAGTTAACTGGTATTTCTTACCCGAAGCTCTAAATTTTGCTGTCGATACAACAGCAGGCTTGGCTGTTGAAGTTGTTTGACGCAGTAATGAAGGTGCCGACGCCGTTGCTGTTGTTCGAGGAGCAACAGGTACACGGCGCATGAATGCACGCTTAGCGGCAATTTGAATCACACGTTGCTGAAGCAAAGCTACAGCATCATCACGATTACGCGCAATATCTTCGAACTTCTTAGGTAGGAAGTCGAGCGCTCCGGCATCTAAAGCATCTAATGTGGCTCTTGCACCGTCATGCGTTAATGATGAGAACATTAAAATTGGCGTTGGTGAAGCTGCCATAATCTCACGAACGGCTGTAATACCATCCATGACAGGCATCTCAATGTCCATCGTGATCACGTCAGGCTTCAGTTGCTTGGTTTTCTCAACCGCTTCTTTACCATTTACCGCTACATCGATGACTTCGAGACGAGCCTCTGAGTTAATGATTTCGCTAACACGACGACGAAAAAAGCTCGAATCATCAACGACTAATACTTTAATCGCCATATTTATCCTTAAATTAAATTCTTGACGCAGCTGCGTACTGCTTCAACAAGTCAGGCACATCTAAAATCAATGCAATGTGTCCGTCACTTGTAATTGTTGCGCCCGCCATTCCTGGCGTGCCCTGCAGTAGTTTATCAAGTGGCTTAATAACAACTTCTTCTTGACCGATAAGCGTATCGACAACAAAACCAACACGTTGACTGCCAAGCTGCACAATCACAACATGGCCATGGCCATTACGCTGTTCAACAATTCCCGCTTTAGGTGTAAGCCAATTTTGTAAATAGAACAACGGAATAGACTTATCACGAACGATAATAGTCAGTTGACCATCAACCACATTTGTACGGCTTAAATCTAAGTGGAAGATCTCGTTTACAGAAGCTAATGGCAATGCAAATGGGTGACTTGCTACACCGACCATCAAGGTTGGTAGAATCGCTAGCGTCAATGGAACCTTGATCGTGATCTTGGTGCCTTTACCCATTTCTGAGTCGATGTCAATTGAGCCATTCAGTGTGTTGATCGCTGTTTTAACGACGTCCATACCCACACCACGGCCAGAGATATCCGAGATCTGCTCTTTGCTTGAGAAGCCAGGCGCAAAAATCAAATTAAAGCACTCTTTATTAGATAAACGAGATGCTGCATCTTCATCCATCAAGCCACGTTTAACCGCAATACCACGAAGCTTGTCAGGGTCCATACCGCCACCATCATCAACGATAGCCAGTTCAATATGATCGCCCTCTTGAGAGGCAGACAGAATCACTTTACCCGTTCTAGACTTACCTGCAGCAACACGGTCGTCCGGCATTTCAATACCGTGGTCAACAGAGTTTCTCACCAAGTGAATCAGGGGATCAGCAAGTGCTTCTACTAAGTTTTTATCAAGGTCTGTTTCTTCACCACGCATTTCAAGAACGATGTCTTTCTTCAAGCTACGAGCAAGGTCACGGACAACTCGAGGGAAGCGACCAAATACTTTCTTAATCGGCTGCATACGAGTCTTCATTACCGCGCCTTGTAGGTCTGCGGTAACGACATCTAAGTTAGAGACAGCTTTCGACATTTCTTCGTCGTTGCTGTTTAGCCCTAAACTGACAAGTCGGTTACGAACCAATACTAACTCACCTACCATATTCATAATGGTATCAAGTGTTGATGTATCGACACGAACTGTTGCTTCAGCTTGTTGCTTCTTCGCTTGCGCTTTAACTTCGGATTTTACTGGAGCACTCGGTTTAGGCTCTTCTTTAACAGCAACTGGAGCTTCAGACTGCGGTGTAGGTGCAGCTTGTGGTTCAACTGGTTCGGGCTTCACTGCTGCCGGTTTAGTTGCCGCATCCAGCTCTTCAATCGTTGGTCCATTACCTGAACCGTGTAACTGATCCAGTAACTTCTCGAACTCTTCGTCGGTCATCAGATCATCGCCTTCAGACATCGCCGACGCAGGTGCTGGTGTTGTATGAGGTGTTGGCGGTGGCGGCGCCGTTGAATTTGTTGCTGTTGGGCTCTTACCCGCACCGTGCAATTCATCTAACAACTTTTCAAATTCGTCATCAGTAATATCACTACTGTCAGCAGCAGGTTGAGGTGCTGCTGGTGCTGGCGGCGGTGTTGATGCAGAAGCCGCAGTTGGTGAACCACCTTTACCATGAAGTTCATCAAGCAGGCGTTCAAACTCATCTTCAGAGATATCATCAACTGAAGATGCATTGATGTTTGAGTTTTCGACAACCGGTTCAGGTTCCGCTGGCACTGCAACAACTGATTCAGCAATAACGGGGGCAGGGGCCTCTATTGGTGCAACTTCATCGGCAGACTCTGGTTTACAAAGGCGGTGAAGCTCATCCAATAAAGCTTGATCAGCTCGCACTAAAGGCTCCTGATCTTGCACGGCTCGAAACTGTACATTTATTGTATCTAGAGCCTGCAACATCGTATCCATCAAACCAGAGGTTACGCTGCGTTGGCCGTTTCTTAGAATGTCGAATACATTCTCAGCACCATGACAAGTATCCACCAGCTCAGTCAATGCTAGGAAACCAGCACCACCTTTTACTGTATGGAAACCACGGAAAATAGCATTTAATAGGTCTTTGTCTTCAGGATTATTCTCAAGCTCTACCAGTTGTTCTGATAGGAGTTCAAGGATCTCTCCTGCTTCGACTAAAAAGTCCTGAAGAATATCTTCGTCTAAATCGTAGCTCATACGTTACCTTTAAAATCCAAGACTGGATAACAAATCGTCGACTTCATCTTGAGATGCAACGGCGTCTTTTCGCTCTTCTGGGTTCATAATTGGACCTTCAGGCGCAATAGATACTTTCTTCTCTGACTCAGGAGTTGGCTCTATTTGATTAGCTCCGAATACGGTGAGAATCTCTACCAAACGCCCTTCAACCTCATTTACCAAGGTAATAACTTTGCTAATAATCTGCCCAGTTAAATCTTGGAAATCCTGAGCCATCAAGATTTCAGTCAGTTGTCCACGTAGTTCAGTACTGTCCCCTTCTACTTGGACAAGTAATCCATCAATGCGGTGACATAAAGCTTTAAATTGTGTCAGCTCAATGCGGCCATGCATCAGTTCATTCCATTGAGGCCTTACTTGAAGTAAACACTCGTGTAGATTATCTGCAATTGGCATACAGCGATCGACAGCGTCCATCGTTTTATTTGCCGCAACTTCCGTTTTATCAATGACATACTGAAGGCGATCCCTAGCGTCAGGGATTTCATCATTTGCGATAACGCTAATGCGCTCGTCAAAGTTGAATTGTGTCAAAGAGTCATGGAGGTCGCGTGTCAGACTACCTATTTCTTGAAGCATTGGATTGTCTTGAAGACTAAAATTATCTTCATAAATGCTTCTGACAAGAGAATCAGCACTTTGCTGCTCATCGTTTTCAAGCAGATCTACTAATTTTTTTGCTTGTTCTAATGAAATCATCCTGAGTTCAGCCTTACTCCGCATATTTGTTACGCTTCAGCTGTAGAGATAAACGGGAAACTAAAAAGTTAATGCCTCTCTAGAAGCGCCTAAAACAGGTTATATTGTCAATGCTTATAAGCGCTCAAAAATCTTATCAAGTTTCTCTTTCAGCGTTGCAGCAGTGAAAGGCTTCACAATGTAACCATTAACACCGGCTTGCGCTGCTTCTATGATCTGCTCACGCTTCGCTTCTGCTGTGATCATAAGTACTGGAAGGTGCTTAAGTTCTGCATCTGAGCGAATGTGTTTTAGCAGGTCGATACCTTGCATGCCTGGCATATTCCAGTCAGTTACCACGAAATCAAATTCGCCTTTTTTCAGCATAGGTAACGCGGTCAAGCCATCATCTGCTTCTTGTGTGTTGTTGAAACCTAAATCACGAAGTAGGTTTTTAACAATTCGGCGCATCGTTGAAAAGTCATCAACAATGAGAATTTTCATGTTTTTGTTCAAATTAGCCTCCACTGAATAAAATCAGTGTTGTTAGTCGTTCTGTGTCCAAGCACTTAACTTAGTGCGTAAACGCTGCATAGATTGGCTCAGTATTTGGCTGACGCGAGATTCGCTGACACCTAGCACTTCCCCTATCTCTTTTAAATTGAGTTCTTCGTCGTAATAAAGCGAAAGCACAAGGCCTTCTCTTTCTGGAAGCTGTTTTATTGAATCGATCAAAGCTTGGCGGAATGACTCATCAGCAACCCCTTGAAAAGGTGTGTTATCTTGAGAGTCTTCATTCGGAGATATTACATCATCTGAGACCCCCAAATCTTCGATCCCAACCAATCTTGAGCAATTAATATCAGTTAAAGCACTATGATACTGCTCTAAAGTGAGCCCCATATGTTTTGCTACTTCGGCATCACTTGGATCGCGGTTGAGTGTACCCTCTAAATCCGCAATTGCACTGCTGATTTCTCGATTATTTCTATGAACCGATCTCGGCACCCAATCCCCGCGGCGAATATCATCCAACATCGCCCCACGAATTCGAATACCTGCATACGTCTCAAAACTTGCGCCTTTGGTACCATCATAATTTTGTTGTGCTTCAATCAAACCAATCATGCCAGCTTGAATCAAGTCATCAACCAATACATTAGGCGGTAATCGCCCCAACAAATGATGAGCGATACGTTTTACCAACACAGAGTACTTCTCAAAAAAAGCCTGCTGGCTATTATGATTAGCATGTTGGTCGTAAGTAAGCGCTTTATTCACCAAATGGTTCCTCTACAAATTCAGTACGGTTCAGTAGCCTTTCAACAAAGAACTCCAAGTGTCCGCTTGGTGTTTTTGGTATTGGCCAGGTCAATGCTTTACTTGCCAATGAGCTGATAGCCAATGCCGCAGGAGAGCGAGGAAACGCATCAACTACGATTTTCTGTCTCTTAACTGATTGACGTACTTTATCATCTAAAGGAATACATGCTACGAGTTCGAGGCTCACATTCAAGAAGCGCTCTGTGACCAAAGTCAACTTTGCAAATAATTCTCGGCCTTCACGGTAACTTCTGACCATATTTGCAACAACTTTGAATCGCTGAACTTGATGTTCTCTACTCAACAATTTGATCAAGGCATATGCATCAGTAATCGAGGTAGGTTCATCACAAACGACGACAACAACATCCTGCGCCGCTCTTGAGAAGCTGATCACCATATCCGATATACCCGCAGCAGTGTCGACTAATAAGATATCCATCTCATCTTCAAGTGAACCAAATGCTCGAATCAAACCCGCGTGCTGAGCATGTGAAAGTTCAGTCATGCTTTGTGTACCCGAAGTCGCTGGAATTATTTTAATTCCGTGTGGCCCTTCAACAATCGCATCTTTTAACTCACACTCACCCGCCAACACATGGCCAAGGTTTCGTTTAGAACGAATACCTAACATAATATCAACGTTAGCGAGTCCTAAGTCGGCGTCCAGCACCATGACTTTTTTGCCTTGGCGTGCCATGCAAATAGCCATACCTAACGTCACATTAGATTTACCGACCCCACCTTTACCACCCGTTACAGCGATAACTTTGGTAAGTGAAGGCTTAGTTAAGCGACGGAGGCCGCTAGCTTGATCATGTATCATATTTTCATTCATATTTATCCGCCGCCTAGAGCCCTTCAGAATCGCTATTCCAGTAATGAGGTTCATTCTCTGTAGATTTCTCTAATAGCTCATTGGCCTTAGCCATCATGTACTTTGGCTGAGCTATGACGATATCTTCAGGAACTCGTTGACCATTTGCTATGTAAGCAACTGGTAATGCATTTTGTATCACTACACTGATGAATTCGCCTAGACTGAGGGACTCATCAAGCTTAGTCATGATGCATCCCGACAATGGGATTCTTCTAAAGTGTTCAATTGTTTCTTGTAGCACTTTACGTTGCGCGGTTGCGGGCAACACAAGGTAACTATTGATAACGGAACCACTCTCTTGCATCAATGTGTCTAACTGCTCAGATAGGCGAACATCTCGTTGCCCCATACCTGCAGTATCGACCAGAATTAGGCGACGATTACGTAACTGATATATTACATCGGCCAATTCGCTAGAATCTTTAGCAACTCTTACCGGGCAGCCCATAATTCGACCATAAATAGATAACTGCTCGTGCGCACCTATACGATATGTGTCAGTTGTTACTAATGCGACGTTGTCGGCGCCATATTCCATGGCTGCGCGTGCCGCTAGCTTAGCAACGGTGGTGGTTTTACCCACTCCAGTTGGGCCCAATAAGGCCACTATACCGCCACGTTTTAGAATATCTTTTTGTGTGACTGAGATTTGGTCTGCAACCAACGCAAGCAATGCCTTCCACGCTCGAGCTGGCTTGGTGTCTTCTGGGATATAGCACGCCATTTGATCAGCCAGTTCTGCTGAAACGCCCATTCTTTCAAGGCGCTTGATCAACATGGCTCTTAAAGGCTCTCGGCGTTCAACCTCTTGCCACATCAGGCCAGATACTTGATGCTCGAGTAAACGACGAATTGAAGTCATCTCGTCGCGCATCGTTTCCATTTCAGTATCAGAGCCTTTGGATGGAGCACTTTCACGGCCACGATCATAACGCGTAGGGTCGAGACGAGGAGCTGGGCGATCGACTCTGCGATCTTCAGCAATCAGTTTGGATAAACCCGTTTCACGAGCAAATGCTGAATCTACATTACTGCGCGGCGGCTGGTTACTATTAGAACCTTGATGGCGATTAGAATCTTGATGACTATTAGCGTGATGGCTACTGCCTGATTGACGATTCAGCAACGCAGACAATGAATCTTCATTTTCTGCTCGGTGTTGTGGCTCATCATCGGCCCCATGACTGTATTGCTTAAGCATATTCGCAAAGCGCTTAGTCATTGAACGTCCACCTTCAGCATTCGATTGCAGGTTCACCTTATCTTCATCTAATTGACGAGAACCAGTTGACGCCGCGGTCGCTGCCATTTGCGTATACTGACTTTGCGCCGGTTGCTGAGGTTTATTGATTCTTGGGCTCGCTGTCGACTGGCTTGATTCACCATCGATAGCGGCAACAATTTCCACACCACCTGCGACCTTTTTGTTAGACATGATCACCGCTTCTGAGCCAAGTTCTTCTTTAACTTGGAGCAGAGCTGTTCGCATATCTTTTGCAAAAAATCGTTTAATTTTCAATTCGATCGTCCGTTCTAATTAGGCGGCTTAATTACCAACAGCTTGTACTATACGTATCTGCTTTTCGTCCGGTATCTCTTGGTAAGATAACACTCTCAAGCTTGGGATCGTGTTTTTCACGAACTTAGCGAGAGTCGAACGAAGCACCCCAGAGGTCAATAACACCGCTGGCTCCCCTTTCAACTCTTGCTCTTGTGTGGCATGGCTAAGGGAGGTCTGTAAGCGCTCCGCTAAACCAGGCTCAATACCTGCAGATTCTCCGCCAGATGCTTGCATGGTTTGGTGCAAGATTTGTTCCAACTCTGGTATTAAGGTTATTACCGGCAATTCTGTCTCTATACCATTGATTTCTTGGACAATTAGTCTTTTTAGAGAGATACGAGCAGCCGCTGTAAGTATGTCAGGTTCTTGACTCTTACCGGAGTACTCCGACAAAGTTTGGACTATCGTTCGAATATCTCGAATTGGAATGGCTTCATTTAGTAGGTTTTGAAGCACTTTCACAACCACACCAAGCGGCAGTTGATCCGGTACAAAACCTTCGACCAGCTTAGGCGTTGAACGACCAAGCATTTCCAGTAGATTCTGAACTTCTTCATGGCCAATTAACTGCGAAGCATTATTAGTCAACAGTTGACTAAGGTGTGTCGCCAGTACAGTTGAGGAGTCCACAACCGTGTAGCCTAAAGCTTGCGCATGCTCGCGCTGCTCTTCACGAATCCACACGGCCTCGAGACCAAATGCAGGGTCAATGGTCGGCTCACCTTCGATCATTCCATAGACTTGGCCAGGGTTAATCGCCAATTCCATATCAGGTTTAATCTCGGCCTCGCCAACCGCGACTCCCATCAGAGTGATTCGGTAGCTGTTTGGCGTCAGTTCTAGGTTATCGCGAATATGTACAGCGGGGATCAAAAAACCGAAGTCTTGGGACAGCTTCTTACGCACTCCTTTTACCCGTTCAAGCAGTTCACCACCTTGATCTCGATCAACCAACGGAATCAGGCGGTAACCCACTTCTAAGCCGATAATATCGACGGGTTGAACATCGTCCCATGAGAGCTCTTTTTGCGATGAGGGTGTGTCACCATTAGCATCGACAGTGGCTGGCAGGTTTGTATCTTCAGCCTTTGCCTTATTCTTTTTATCGATAAAGTAGGCACCAGCACCCGCCACAGCAGCCAAACTTAAGAAAGAAAAGTGCGGCATACCAGGAACAATACCCATCACCCCAAGGATACCGGCGGTGATCATCAAAGCCTTTGGGTTATCCAACATTTGGAAGACGAGCTGCTGCCCCATATCTTCATCGGTATTTTGACGCGTTACCATCATCGCTGCGGCGATAGACAGTAATAGAGACGGAATTTGTGCAACCAAACCATCACCGATGGTCAATAGCGTATAGATTTCGATAGCTTCACCGAAACCAAGGTCGAATTGAGCCATACCGATACTCAAACCACCTATGATGTTGATAAACAAGATCAATATACCAGCGATAGCATCGCCTTTAACAAACTTTGAAGCACCGTCCATCGAACCATAGAAATCGGCTTCTTTGGTCACTTCAAAACGTCGGGTTCGAGCCTGATCTTGGTCAATCAAACCCGCATTTAAGTCGGCATCAATTGCCATTTGTTTACCAGGCAAAGCATCTAGCGTAAAACGGGCACTTACTTCCGAGATACGGCCCGCACCTTTGGTGACAACCATAAAGTTGATGATCATCAGGATCAAAAACACCACTAAACCAACCGCATAATTACCGCCGATAACGACGTTACCGAAGGCTTCAATAACGTTACCAGCGGAGTCACCACCTTCGTGACCATGGAGTAATACCACACGTGTCGAAGCAACGTTCAAGGCTAATCGAAGTAGCGTCGCAATCAGAAGAACGGTAGGAAATGCCGCGAAATCTAATGGCCTACGGGTATAAACCGAAACCAGTAGCACAACCATAGACAAGGCAATATTGAAGGTGAAGAACATATCCAACAAGAAAGCAGGAATGGGCAACACCACCATAGCAAGCGTTGCAAGTACCATAACTGGTGCTCCAATCGCAGGCATAGCACGGTTAGGAATTTTCGGTAGCTTGTCCGCAAAAGGCAGGGAGAATTTCATAAATCTAGACAGTTTCGCTATGTTGTAGCTATCTCACCAAGCGGATTGAGGCTCAGGTCTAAGCTATGTTTCTATGGTTTGTAATGTACGGGTTTATAATACACGGACTTATTATGTTCGGAGTTGATATAGCAAACACTGTACCAACATCTTACGTCAAATTATCGCCATTACTTTGTAGAAAAGAGTAATAGCCAGCCTCCTATTATCAGGGTTCATCAAGCTAAGCTCAAGCAATTGATCTAATGACGTAAATCGGGCGGGATCGGCATATTGGAATCTTGCAGTTTTGGCCTTTCTCCCCCGCGTTTTCGATACTGTTTCAGTTGGAAAACATAGGCAAGTATTTGTGCTACCGCTGTAAACAGACCGTCAGGAATTTGTTGTTCGAGCTCTGTGGTGTGATAAAGCGCCCTCGCCAAAGGTGGTGCTGGAACGATATAGATATCATTTTCACGGGCAATTTCACGAATCTTCATCGCCATATGATCAACACCTTTAGCGACCACAATCGGTGCCTTATCTTGATTCTGCTTATAGCGCAGAGCCACCGAAAAGTGCTCTGGGTTGGTCACAATCACATCCGCTTGAGGCACGTCTGCCATCATTCGACGCTGAGCCGCTTCTCTTTGCAGCATGCGAATTCGTCCCTTAACTTCCGGTTTACCTTCGGTGTCTTTGAACTCGTCTTTCACTTCTTGCTTAGTCATCTTCAACTGATCGGCGTGTTGCCAAATCTGAAATGGGATATCAATGGCGACCACGATCAGCAAGGAACAACTGATCAGGAGAATAAAGTTAAGCAAGATATCCAAAGCGTGGAAGATATTCTGTGGGTACACATCCATGCTCAACTGCATCAAATCATGCTGAGAGGCTTGGATAAGATAGATGGCCATGCCCGACACGAGTGCCACCTTCAGAATAGACTTCAGCAGCTCAACCCAACTTTGTAGACCAAACATACGCTTGATGCCGCTCAGTGGGTTTAACTTAGACGCTTTTGGCATCGCCGCTTGCATCGAGAAATTAATACCACCGACACCCGCCGCACCAATGACTGCCGCTACGAACAAAGTTATCAGAATCAAGAATAACGGAAACAACAAGTTCACCAGTGCACCACCGGCGATTTCAAGGAGTTTATTGGTGTCAAAGATTTCGTCACGACTGAGCGAAAACAGGCGTTGCATGGCCTCGAATAAAGCCTTCGCCATCGATTCGCCAAACCACATTAAGGCAATCGCACCAACTATCAGTACCGACGCTGATGCCAGTTCTTTTGACCTTGCAACCTGCCCTTTCTCTTTGGCCTGTTGCAAGCGTTTGGGCGTGGCGTCTTCTGTGCGTTCTTGACCGTCTGACTCTGCCATTTCAGTCTCCTAGCAATCTAACCGGATTAGACGACATATCTGTTGCTCACTTTGCAACCAGAATAGCTCATAGTGGCTATACAAGCTGCCAAGGATATACCAACAAAGTAACAGACCTACAAGTAGCGCAAATGCAAAACCCAAAGAAAATATGTTTAGCTGAGGAGCGGCACGCGTCATTACACCAAAAGAAAGGTTGATCGTTAACAGCGCAATAATACCCGACAACGACATTGCCAATGCCGTTTTAAACATGATACCCAACCACAGTGCCAGCTCTCTGAAATCGACGGCGGTTAAAGACCCACTGCCAATCGGCAAGGTTTTAAAGCTGAACACCACCAGTTGCAACATTTTCAAGTGACCATCGGTCGCCAAGAAAAACATGGTCGCCAACAGCATGAAAAGTTGACCAAGTACTGGCGTGTTTTGACCGTTCGCTGGATCCACCATAGAAGCGAAACCCAAGCTTGATTGCATACCTAGAATTTGGCCGAGCATAACGAAGGTTTGGATCATGAATTGGGTAACAAACCCCATTGAAACGCCAATCACAATTTGTTCAAAGACCGTCAAGAACCCTTGAAACGACAGCAGTTCGATCTCTTTGGGGACCGCAGGAATCGCAGGCATCACAGCCAAAGTAATCGCCAAGCCTAAATACAGACGAATACGCGGCGACACAAAGCGTGCACCGGTTACCGTCATCACCATCAGCATGGCTGAGATGCGAGTGTATGGCCAAAAATAATTGGCTAACCACTCTAGTACAAGGCTCGTTGGGTATTCCATTTGGTCTAGTACAATACTTGAGGCAAGCGTTCGATGAGTTCAAAAAAGAACTCCATCATCATCTGAGTCATCCAGTGAGCAAACATCATCAACGCTAGTAAGGTCACGATTAAACGTGGTAGAAAACTCAAGGTTTGTTCGTTGATAGACGTCGCAGCTTGGAAAATGGCGACGACTAAACCGATTAACAGGCTAGGAATAATAATGGCACACACCATGATGAGAACCATCCAAAGTGCGTCTCGGAACAACTCTACGAATATTTCAAGATTCATTATTCCCCCAGCTACAAGGCAAAACTGCCGGCGAGTGTGGAGAGTATCAAATTCCAACCATCAACCAGGACAAACAGCATCAACTTAAACGGCAACGATACAATCATCGGAGATAACATCATCATACCCATCGCCATCAACACCGAAGCTACCACCAAGTCGATAATCAAAAACGGTAAAAACAGCATAAAACCAATCTGGAAAGCCGTTTTTAGCTCTGATGTGATAAACGCTGGAATCAGAACAGCCATAGAAACATCTTCAGGATTGGTTACTTCCGCTCCAGAGATCTCAACAAAAGTCTCGAGATCTTTAATTCGAGTCTGTTTCAACATGAATGATTTAATTGGGCCTTGGGCAACATCAAACGCCTGTCGCGCCGATATCTGTTCATTCAAATAGGGCTGAACCGCTTGTTCGTTAACCTGATTGATCACCGGTGACATGATGAAGAAGGTCAAAAATATCGCGATACCAATGATCACTTGGTTTGAAGGGGTTTGTTGTAAACCCATCGCCTGACGCAAGATAGACATCACCACCACAATACGAGTGAACGAAGTCATCAAAATCACCATTGCCGGCAAGAAGCCAAGCATGGTCATTAACGCCAGAATTTGCAGGTTAATAGAGTAATCTTCACCGCCATTGGCGTTGGTTGTCATGGTGAAGGCAGGAATCCCTCCGCCATTACCCGTCAAGCTGCCCGTAGTCATGGTTTGCGATTTGGCTTGATCTTGTTCCATCGTGCTAATGGTGACCGACTCTGAGCCAGCGGTATTCGCAGGAATCACAGTGTCGTCTTCAGCTTGTGCAAATACCGACACACTGAACACGAGAGAGTAGAGTAAAATGAGCTGAACCAAGCACACTTTCACCAGTCGGAAAGATCCGGTTTGGAAAAAGTAAGAAGATTCCAAAAATCCGTTACTTGTTTGCATCTTTTTTTATTAGCTGGGAAAGCTGACTTGAAAATGTACTTTTTTCCAGCATCTCCTGAGTAAGAGGTTTATCGAGCTTAGAGATCAGCTGAATTGACTGCGTGGTAATGCCCACTAAGAACTGCTCATCACCGGCTTGAACAATAGCAATACGCTCTTTGGTACCAACAGGTATTTGCCTAACAATCGCCAAACCTTGTTGATTCGACATCGCCGGAACTTGCATTCGCTTCAGTAGCCAAGCAATAAATAAAATGAAGGCTATAACGAAAATTAGCGACCCAAAGGTGGTCGCTAAATCGAGAGAGGGAGGTGCCGCAGCAAAGGCTATGGAAGGAATAGAGAATAGCCCTACTCCTATTAGCCCACGAACGACACCTGTGAACCCGTGAGGTAAACCTGTCACCCTTTGAGAAAGAAGGCCCATTAACGCAGCTTCTTAATTCGTTCTGTTTGGCTAATAACGTCAGTCAAACGAATACCAAATTTATCGTTCACCACAACCACTTCACCGTGAGCAATCAAGGTTCCGTTAACCATCACATCTAGAGACTCGCCAGCAATTCTCTCTAGCTCCACCACTGACCCCTGATTCAATTGAAGTAAGTTACGAATGCTGATCTTAGAGCGTCCAACTTCCATTGAAATGGTGACAGGGATATCCATGATGGTATCCAGTTTACGGCGCTCATCTTCAGAAATCGGAGACGATGAATCGGTTAGCTCGTCGAGTGGTGCCGCTAGAACATCATCAACATCAATTGACGGTGCAGAAGGGTCTTCACCAAGAGCTGCAGCCCATTCATCTGCTAACTTTTGATCTTCACTAGGTTCCATTACCAATTCCTATACTTTTATCTATTTTACTATTCGTTATCATCGTCGTTTTCTAGCTCAGACATTAAATCCTTGCCTAAAAATGCGAGATCAGTTTTGACCACATGCGGTCTTTGAATTTTTTCAGAAATCTGTACCGCGAGCTTTTCACCCGAACGCCCCATTTTCACACGATACGTAGGCAAATCTTCAACAAACATAGTCGCATTTTCTGGCATGTTTATGGGGATAACATCACCAGGACGTAACTCCATTAAGTCACGCAGAGAAATGTCTTGCTCTAGTAGGTTTACACGAAAATTGACTGGCACATCCATAATTTCATCACGCAGGGCTGAGCTCCAACGAACGTCGGTTTCCATTTTGTCTGATTGAACACCCGCATCCAGCAATTCACGAATCGGCTCAACCATCGAATAAGGCATCACCACGTGGAAGTCACCACCACCGCCATCCACTTCAATGTGAAATGAGCTCACAACAATTACTTCTGTCGGGCTCACAATGTTGGCCATACTTGGGTTCACTTCCGAATCCAAATATTCAAACTCAACCCCCATCACTGGAGACCAAGCTTCTTTGTAATCTTCAAACACAATTTTAAGTAATAGCTGAATAATGCGCCTTTCGGTGGGCGTAAATTCACGACCTTCAATCTTAGCGTGGAAACGACCATCACCACCAAAAAAGTTCTCTACTAAGATGAAAACAAGGCGCGCTTCCATCGTTATCAGTGCTGTACCTTTTAATGGGCGGAAACGAACCATATTCAAACTAGTGGGTACATACAATGTGTTCTGGTACTCACCAAACTTCATCATTTGTACGCCGTTAATCGACACTTCAGCCGTTTTTCGCAACATATTAAATAAGCTGATCCGCATATGGCGTGCAAAACGCTCGTTAATAAGTTCAAGGGTCGGCATTCGACCACGAACGATTCGATCTTGAGATGAGAAGTCGAAATTGACCGCACTGTCATTCTCGGTTTCTAAGACATCTTCAACTTCTTCAACATCATCAACGCCATGCAATAGCGCATCAATTTCGTCTTGGCTTAATAAATCGGTCACAAATTACCTATTGAATTACGAAATCAGTGAATAACACTTTTTCAATCACAGGCTGGCCAACAGCTTGAGCCAGACTTGCTTTAATATCTTCAGTTGCCTTGTTTCGCAGTTCAACCCGCCCCGTTGGAGAGCGCAATTGATCGACCGTTGCCGAAGCGAACGTTGCTAATAGCGTACTTTCTACTAGCGGAGAATGATAACGAGCTAAATCTTCATTCTTGCTGCCACGTACCATCAACTGTGCTTTTATCTGGACAAGACGATCTTTCTTATCACCCGAAACATTGAACAAGAAAGGCTGTGGAATATTAACATACATGACGGGTTCTACAGCGACCGCTGCAGTAGCTGGTTGGGACTGAGACTCCGAACCACCATCATCGGATCCTAAGAAAAAGAACAGCGCCGCGCCGACACCAAGCAATATTACGATTACGGCAATAATAATGATAAGGAGCTTACTTTTCTTTTTAGCTGGATCTTGTTCTTCAATCATACTGCTCTCTAATTTCCTGTTGTTTCCACTAACTAACTGGGATAGGGCTGATATTAGGCATAATAGCTAATTCCATCACGCTTTGATGCGACATTCAATTCAAGATTGCTGCTGCTATCAAGATTTTCATCACCTTGACCATCATTTGTGCGGTTAGGACCTGATTGCTGTTCACCATTGTTGTAACTATCTTGGCCCTGACCAGAGCTCTGTTGTTGAACTGATGAATCAGCAAGCTGCATCCCTTGTTGAGCTAACATCTCTCTCAAGCGAGGTAAGGTTTGTTCAATTACATCTCTCGCCTGCTGATTACTCACCGTAAAGTGCACATTCGCCACGTCATTATTCATGGTCATTCGAATCTTCATTTGCCCCAACTCTGGTGGGTCGAGGCGAATGTCTAAGTTCTTAAGGTTCTTAGACATCATCATTTGCACTTTTTCCGCGACCTGTTCATTCGCTAGCTCTTTAGTCAGCTGCAAAGGCGCTTGTTGAGCGGCTTGAATCTCAGCTCGGGTTGGCGCAGAACCCGCAGTTGCAGCGCCTTGAACACCCGCAGCAGAAGCGATCTGTTGAGCAAATGTCGAATCTTTAGAGTCTTCTTTAGCACCCGCTTTTCCAAGACCAGACAGTGCTGCTGCACCCGCTCCAGCTTTAAGTAACATGTCCGTTGAGCCGGCTTTGGTCGCGGCAGGTGCTGCATTCATCGCCACCCCTTGCGCAGTTAAAGCAGGGTCTAACGCAGCTTGTTGTTGAGGTGAAGCAAGGCTAGCTTGTTGAGCAGCTGCCTGTTGAGCCGCATGCGCATTATTGGCATGTAGCATTGCTGCTTTATCCGCGAGAGCATTCGTGACAGATTGAGATGAGGCCTGTGATGTTGCTTGCTGAGCCGCGGTCGCGACAGCTGCTGTCGATGCCATTGCCGCTAAGGCCTTGGCTTCATTCGAATCTGCGTTATCCCAATCAATCGCGGTTGGATTTCCTGAGGTGTCGTTCGCGTTCGGGGCTTGGCTTAGTAAAGCAGTCGCTTGTTGCTGAACGTTAGCTAGCTGTTGATTCAATACTTCTATATTAGACGTTGCTTTGGCTAAAGCAGCTTGCTCGTCAACCGTCAGCTTAGCACCGCTTTGTTGTTTTTGAAGCAAACCGTCCACAACAGACTGCTCTGATTCAATTTGCGCGTTCAATTGCTTCAGCGCTTTGGTATGAGCATCAACCTGTTTTGCTAGCTCGATATCCGCTGGTGAGAGTGACTGGCTTTGAGCGGTAGCAACCGCGCTAGCCGCATTTTTTTGGCTCAGCTCTCGGTTCATACTCGCTTCGATCTGCTCGGGGGTCACACCCTTGTCCATTAGCTGTCGGATTTCATCATCAGTCAGCTGAGAAACACCTTTACCGCCAGTAAGCACTGCAATTTCAGAGTCCACTTCAAGAGCGCTTTCTGGGTTTGCAGTATTATTTTGTTGTGTCGCCAAACCCGCAACGGAGGCACTTGTAATAGGAGCACCCGCGATATTACCTTGAGCTTGCTGAGGCAAGCCTTTGCCGTTCGATGTCTGATTTAACGTTTTATTTGCCTCATCCAACTGACCAAGCAATTTATTGCCTTCGCTCATCGCTGCGTTGGCTTGATAAGCATCTTTGGCTTTTAATTCAGCCGCTGAGTTGTGACCAGTTGAAGCAACCTGAAGTTGCTCCCCTTTGGACTGAACTGTCTCAGCCGAGGTATCGTCACCCGTCATGTTCGATGAGGTTTTGCCTTTCGACTGCGAATCTAATTCAGACGTTTGTTCAACTCCTGATTCATTGATCATCGCACCTTCAACAGACGTCTTTTCAGCGTCTATAGTTGTAGCAGCTTGTTTGGCTTGAGCGTCGCTAGTAGCATCTGTACTCTTAGGTTCAGCTGAATCGCCTTGCGTTTTCCCCGCTGACTCACTGTTAGCCTTTTCAGAAGACGCATCACCTTCAGCTGAGGTTTGTTTGCCCTCAGGTTTGGAGGCACTTTCTGTATCTTTAAGCGCAGCTTTTTTGTCGCTTTCTTCAAAGCTAAGTGCTTCTTTAAATGATTCAAAGAAACCTTTTGAATCGCCGGTTTCTTCGACCTTTGAAGCAGCAGACCCCATGTCCAGCAACGATGACGTTTTGCTGGCCGTTGAATTTGAGGAAGGACTAACATTCATATATACATGCTCTATCTACAAGCTTTGTTGCCACAAATCTGGCAACAAAAAGAAAGTCGGGCACCTTTCATGCCTTGGTGAGGCATAACGCGCAATTTTATCTACAACAGAGCAAGAAACATGCCTACAAGCTTTGATTGCACTATCTGACGAACAACACTGGTGTCATTCGTGGCTTAGGATCACATCTTCTTTCGGCTATACAACAGAGTCGAGAGTTCATCCATTTGCTTTTGTTCTCTTTGGTCTTGCAGCCTAGCATTCTCTTTCTGCTTTTTTTCCATCAACCACTCGTAAGATTTACGCTTTTTACGCAGTTCCATCCAGTAATCTTGGCAGTTATCGACCTGGTTCTTAAAGTGATGCTCCGCTTCTCTCTGTTTAGAGAGCGTTTCATCTAATTGGGTTAAGAAGCGATTCAAGTGGCCATACTGACTGGCGGTTAGTCCTGCCTTACCTCGATCAACAAGTTGCTGGCAGTAATCCAGTCGGTACTTTTCGATCTGCGCGACCTGTTCGTAGTAGCCCTGTAGCTCTGCACTTGCTTTGTTTAAGGCCTGTACGGCTTGATTTTCTTTATCCTTGGCTTGATCAAGAAGAAACTCTAATGCGTTATCCATGACTGACCTTATTCACTATTAGCCACCCAACACATGCTTCAACATGTTAACGCACATGTCATATGGGACAGTTTCTTTCATCTTCTGCTGTAAGTACTCGTCCAGTTTCGGCTTCAAAGTAAAGGCACTATCAATAGCTGGATCGGTACCCGGTTTGTAGGCGCCAATCGATACCAAGTCTTGGTTCTTACGGCAGATAGACAGCACCTGCCTCACAGCTTTCGACATCAAGACATGTTCTTCAGTGGTGATTTGCGGCATAACACGACTGACGGATTTCTCGACATCAATCGCAGGGTAATGACCCGCATCTGCCATCTCACGTGACAGCACAACGTGACCATCAAGAATCGCTCGCGACGCATCGGCTATTGGGTCTTGCAAGTCATCGCCTTCGGTTAACACGGTAAAGAAAGCGGTGATAGAACCTTGCTCATCGTTGCCGTTACCCGCTCGCTCCACCAGCGCAGGAAGCTTGGCGAATACTGATGGCGGATAACCTTTGGTTGCTGGCGGCTCACCCACAGACAGAGCAATTTCACGCTGTGCCTGAGCAAAACGAGTTAATGAATCCATCAATAGCAGAACATCTAAACCTTGGTCGCGGAAGTACTCTGCGACAGCCAGTGCGGTTTGACAGCCTTTCAATCGCATCAGTGGCGATGAATCCGCAGGGGCGGCGACCACCACAGATCGCTTACGACCATCTTCGCCAAGAATCTCTTCAATAAATTCTTTAACTTCTCGTCCACGCTCACCAATTAGACCGACTACCACCACTTGTGCCGTTGTGCCTCGAGTCATCATGCCGAGCGTAACCGACTTACCTACACCAGAACCCGCAAATAAGCCGATACGCTGCCCTTTCCCCACCGTGAGCAAACCATTAATAGCCTTTAAACCAACATCAAGTGGTTCAGAAATCGGTTTACGAGCTAGAGGGTTGATTGGCTCAGCATTAAATGAAGCGCGTTGCTCGGTATAAATTGGACCTAGCCCGTCGAGTGGATTACCGACACCATCGATCACTCGACCAAGCAACTCCATCCCAACCGGGATACCGCTCTCTGAGGTCATTGGCGTGACACGAGCGCCAGGTAATATCCCCGTGATTTGCTCACTCGGCATCAAAAATAGGTTATCACCAGAGAAACCAACCACTTCGGCTTCCATCTGACCAGACATGGTTTCAACTAAACACAGGCTGCCGATGGGTGCTTTACAGCCCGTCGCTTCAAGCGTTAAGCCAATTACGCGTACTAACTTACCTGATGCAATGGGTCGCGATTTTAGCCCTTCGACTTTGTATTGGCTAAGACGGTTCGCTAACTCAAGCATTACTCATGGCCTTGGTGACGGTTTGCGCCGCAGAAACTGTGAAGCACGTTCTTCACACGCTCTTCCATGCGGTAGTTAACACTCGACTCACCCGCTTCGATTTGTACGTCACCACGATTAAGTGCAGGCTCTGCCACCAGCGTCCAATTGCGGCAATCCAGATCCGTTTCGCCATACGCAGAACGAATAATCGCGACGTCTTCAGGGTTAAGCTTCAATGTGATCGCGTGACCAGAAATAGGCAATGACTCTACCGATTCTTTCACGGTATCTAATATGATCTGTGGGTTGGTTTGTACTTCAACATGAACCACTTCTTTGACCATGGTCAGCACCATGTCTACCAGTTGTTTCTCAACCTGAGCGTTCATTAGCTCTAAAGGTTGGGCAAACTGATTAGCGAGCCCCATAAAGATAGCAACTTGCTGTTGAATATACTCCTGACCTGCCGTTACGCCTTCAAGCTTACCGGCTTCACTGCCTTCTGCATGACCTGCGGCAAGCCCTTCTTCTTTGCCTTTTTCGTAGCCCTGCTTAAAGCCAGCCTCTTGCCCCTGGTAAAGCCCTTCCTGATAAGCGCCCTGCTTGATCAGTTCGATTTGCTCTTCCGTCAGAACCAACTCTTCATCTTCGATGGCTTTTTCAACCGTCGGCATCCAACTAGGATCGTAATTAAAGGCCGTTTCTTTGGCTTGTTGACTCACATCAGAGGTGTAATCAGGCAGCCCCCATTTTTGAGGTTGAGCTACCGTATTATCTTCTTCAGGGCGAAGGAAGCCGCGTTTTCTATCACCTGACATATCAGTACCTATCATGAGTGAGTCAAACTGCTTAGTACATTCAAGCAGTTAAACTTAATTAATGTATGGTTCGAAATTGGATAAAGAAAAGCCCCAGCAGTGTGGGGCTTTGAGGTTTCTGTATTAAAGGAACTCGTCGGCGCCACCAGATAGCATAATCTCGCCACTGTCTGCCATTTTCCTCGCAATCCCCAAAATCTCTTTCTGAGCCGCTTCAACGTCAGAAACTTTCACTGGCGGCATCGCCTCAATATCGTCTCTCATCATATCCGCTGCACGTTTCGACATGTTCTTAAAGATCTTCTCACGTAAACCGTCATCAGCGCCCTTAAGCGCTTTCTGTAGAACGTCTTGTGGGACATCACGCAGCAATCTCTGGACACCTTGATCATCAACTTCAATAAGGTTTTCAAAGACAAACATAAGATCTTGAATCTGTGTCGCCATGTCTTCGTCTTGGTCACGGATTTGATCCATCAAGACACCTTCAACGTTGTTGTCCATGTAGTTCATGATCTCAGCCGCAGCTTTCAGGCCACCGATTTTGGCAGCTTGGGCACCCGCTTGACCCGCAAACTGTTTCTCCATGATTTCGTTCAGTTCAGCAAGAGCGGAAGGTTGAACTTCTTCAAGGTTGGCAATACGCATCATCAGGTCCAGACGAACACGCTCTGGGAACTGAGACAATATTTCTGCCGATTGGTCAGAATCGAGGTACGACAGCACAATGGTTTGTATCTGAGGGTGTTCGTTGATGATGATGCTCGCCACCTGACGAGGATCCATCCACTTCAACGAATCCAACCCTTTCGAGCCAGTGCCGAGAAGTATTTGGTCCACAAGGTTATTCGCCTTATCCTCACCCAGAGCAGCCACCAGCGCATTACGCATAAAGTCTTCACTGCCCATACCAATATTGGTGTACTTCTGAATATCATCTAAGAATGCACGGTGAACCGCACCCACTTTTTCTTGAGATAGATCCGCAGCTCGCGCCATCGCACTACCTACACGTTGAACCTGCTTAGGCTCAAGGTGGCGAATAATACCAGCAGCGTCTTCTTCATTTAAACTTAGTAATAAGATCGCCGCGCGCTCATCGCCTGAGATAGAGCCGATATCCACGCTAGAGACATCAAGCACTTCACCGCCTTCCGTTTGTTGTGGAACTATTTCGTTAGCCATCTACCATCCAATTTTTAACTACTTGAGCTGCTAGCTCTGGTTCATTCGCTACGAGTGCACGTACTGCTTTCAGCACGTCTTCGTCTTTATGAAGGTTTGGTAAGTCGATACTTGAACCAAACTCAAACAGTTCGCCACCTTCGATATCACCACCAATTAAGCTGGTTTCGCCATCAGCACCAATTGGCATACCGTCAGGACCATACATCTGTTCATCGTTGTCCGCTGCAGGATTAAGCAGTTTCTTCATTGCTGGACGAACAAGGACCAACACCACCACAATGATGACCAACGCACTTGCAAACCAACGTACCCAATCATTAAAGTTTGGATGCTCCCAAATTGGGACATCAGCAACAACATCGGTTACTTGAGGTGCAAACTGCATGCTTAATACGTTGAGTAAATCGCCACGGGTTTCATCAAAACCCACAGTGCCAATCAAAACCTGACGAATCGCGTTGATCTCGCTTACAGGGATTGGCGTGTGGACCACTTCACCCGTATCTGGATTCAATGATTGGCGGTCTTTTATTGCGACAGATACTGTCTGACGGTTAACCGTTCCACTCTGTTTACGTTCATGGCTAATGGTTGTGTCTAACTCGAAGTTTCGGGTCGCTTCTTTATGAACCGAACCTTGGCCCGTCAAAGAACCATCTTTCATTTGAGCAACATCTTGCGGAATTGAGGCATCAGCAGGTGGCTGATTACTCAAAGCACCAGGAATTCCGGCAACCGTATTGCCATTATTATAGTCTTCTAGCGTGTACTCACTTCGAGTCGCGGGGGTATTTGGATCAAAACGTTTTCTCGTTTGCTCCACCGCACTAAAATCGAGCTGAATATCAACCTGCGCGGTATAGTTACCAAACCCAAGAATCGGAATCAGAATAGAGTCAATTTTCTCACGCAGCGCTTGCTCTTGGTTACGCTCTAATTCGTGTTCTTTACGACGCGCCGCTGACATCGGGTCTTGAGAGCCTGAACTCAGAAGTCGACCATGCTGATCGGTTACGGTAATACGTGAGGTTTTCATGCCCGGAACGGCACTCGCCACCATATCCACAACAGAATCCACTTCTTGTTGCTTAAGGTTGGTGCCCGTTTTAAGGGTTAGGAATACAGAAGCAGAGGCTTCTTGATTGTGACGCACGAACACACTTTGCTTCGGCAAGGCCAGTAAAACCTGTGCTTTACGAACCTGTTTCATCTGTTCAATGGCTTTCGCAAGCTGTCTTTCACGGCTTAATTTAAGGCGCTCTTGCTCCAAACGTTGTGACACACCAAAACCCATGTCTTGCATGAGAATGTCATCACCCGCGTTTCGCTCTTGGTTCAAACCAGCTCGAACCATATTCAACTTCAGAGAGTTGTACTCGCTGGCAGGAACAGAGATAGTGTTGCCTTCAAGAGAGTACTCGATCTTTTGCAGGTCTAAGTAATCCAGAACGGGGATCAACTCTTCTGTTTCGTAAGCCCCTAATGGACGCATTTCTGGCTCTTTTACCCAGAAAAAAAGCATCACAATAAGCGCTACACAAATAGAAATAGAAAGGACTAAGACAA
Organism: Vibrio toranzoniae; assembly: GCF_024347655.1. Lineage (NCBI taxonomy): Bacteria > Pseudomonadati > Pseudomonadota > Gammaproteobacteria > Vibrionales > Vibrionaceae > Vibrio > Vibrio toranzoniae. The sequence goes on from NZ_AP025514.1 coordinate 2,284,527, forward strand.
CCTGACGAAGTAAATCGAGATCGCCCACGGCCATATCGAATTTCGATGAACTGCGTTCACCTAGATCGGGATTTTGCCCTTCTCCGTCAAGCTCAGAACCTGCAATAAGTGCGTGATCGTTACTGTCGTTTACGGCTAAATCTGTTGTTTGACTATTATCTGCCACTATTTAACTACCTAAATTATACCGGCATATTCATCAGCTCTTTGTACGATTCGACCAATTTATTTCTAATTTGGATCGTCGCCTCAAAAGCCACACTAGATTTATTACGAGCAATCATCACATCGGATAGAGACACGCTTTGGTCACCACTATCAAAACGTGCTTGAAGATTACCTGAGGTCTTTTGTAATGAGTTCACATTATTGATGGCTTGCGTAAGCATGTTGCCAAAATCTGCACCGACCGCTTGCCCCGTTGCTGCGGGACGCGTGCTAGCAGCTTCAACCATCATTGCCTGCATTTCGCCTTGTAAACCATCTATTTTCATCTACTACCTCAGGAGTCAAAATTATGACTATCTATTTCGCTGTATTATTGACTGAGCAATTAGCGTGCCACACATCATTTTGACTAGACATCGTACTACAACAATCAGAAAGCTGGCACTACTAATCTATCCTCAGTTTGGGATATCTATTCCAGCATCACGCATTTTCGCCAACTTATAGCGCAATGTACGAGGACTAATGCCCAGTTTTTCGGCCATATCTTTGCGTCGACCATTACACGCGATCAAGGTTTCAAGAATTATTGCATACTCTTGATCTCTAAGCTCATTGCCAAGTCCTTCACTGCTAGCTACTACTTTATTGATTGGGTTTGCTTCGGAAATAGGTTTAATTTCTGGCGCCGCAACATCGTTACCTTCAACAATTTGTTGTAGACCACTAGCATCTTGCCAATCAACACCTTCAAGAAGGATGTGCTCACCAGATATATGCTCTTTCTCACTCAATATTAGCGCACGCTGTATTACATTATCCAATTCACGCACATTTCCCGGCCACGGATAATTGACGAGTTTACTAATAGCTTGCTCAGACAGAGCAGGAACAGGCATTCCAAGTTTAGTGCAATGGCGTTCAATCAAATGCTTCGCAAGCGGCTCAATATCGCCTTTACGTTCACACAGAGCTGGCCAAGTAATTGGGAAAACATTCAGTCTGTAGTATAGATCTTCACGGAAGTTCCCTTCAGAAACATACTGTTTAAGATCTCGGTTACTGGTCGCCAACACACGAACATCTAATTTGATGCTCTTACGGCTACCTAGGCGTTCAACCTCACGTTCTTGCAATACACGTAGTAATTTCGCTTGAAGGCTAAGATCCATTTCACTGATCTCATCCAACAAAATAGTGCCACCTTGCGCCTGTTCGAATTTACCTGGACACGCCTGAATAGCGCCAGTAAAAGCGCCTTTTTCATAACCAAACAGGGTCGCTTCCAACATATTATCGGGGATCGCAGCGCAGTTAATCGCGACAAACGGTCCATCCTTGCGACTCGAAGCATTGTGAATGTAGCGAGACATCACCTCTTTACCGGAACCACTAGGCCCCAACACCATGACATTGGCGTCAGTTTTCGCTACTTTATCAGCCAGCATCATTAACTTGATGCTTTTTTCATCGGCAACGATGGCATCGCCATTATCATCCGACTTCACAGGAGCGTAGCGGCTCACCATGTTTAGCAATACTTCTGGCGCAAATGGCTTCGCCATGTAGTCGATCGCGCCCTCTTTCATTGCCGCCACTGCATCTTCGATGTTGGCATAGGCAGTCATCAACAATACCGGTAAATTTGGCCAATGCTGCTTGATGTTTCGCAATAGTGCCAAACCACCCATGCCCGCCATTTGAACGTCAGATACAACAATATCAACGGAGTTGGATTTTAATTTTACCAGAGCATCTTCCGCACTATCCGCTTCCAGCCATTCATAACCAGCAAGCGCGAGAGTGTCGACAAGGGCTTCGCGTAGACCTTCATCATCTTCGACGATTAACACTTTGCTTTGAGCCATAGGATTCTCCAGTGTAAATTCAGTTAAACTTATTAGTCTTCAGTAGAAGCGCTTCTTTCAAGTGGCAAGCACATGGTAAAACATGCGCCATCACCTTCTTCTGAGATCAATTCCAGCCGGCCTTCATGGGCTCGACATACCATTTGTACAACCGCTAAGCCTAAACCTGTACCTTGAGAACGGGTGGTAAAGAAGGGTTCCATAATTTTACCTTGAAGCTCCTTGGGTACACCGGGGCCACTGTCTTGTACTGATATCTTAAGTTCACCGTTTACCGGTCTAAAAAAAACATCAATCTGCGATTCCTTACCAGCAATTTGAACCGCATTCAAAACCAAGTTGCTTAACGCCGAAGCGATCGCATTTGCGTTACCAAACATTTGAGTCTCTTCGCCTTCCACTTCTTGGCAATAATCAATCTGGTTGGTTTTTAATGCCGCTTCAACCATAGGGTGGAATTCATTGATCAATTCAGCCACAGTAAATGGCTTAACTACTTTGTTGTCGCCCCCTTTAGCAAACAACAGCATATCATTAACTTGCTTCTCTAAGTCATGCAACCTATCCATAAGCTTAGATTGAAAACGCGTCTTTGTTGCCGACGGTAGGTTTGGCGCGGCAAGGTTGGATGCATACAGCATCGCGCTAGAAAGTGGCGTACGGACCTGATGCGCCAGCGAAGCGACCATTCGACCTAACGACGACAAGCGCTGGAGATCACTCACACGAGATTGCAATAGACGAGTCTCAGTCAGGTCGGTAATCAAGATAAGTTGACCTGTCGTAGAAGCAGAAATCGCTAAACGCACTTTTCGTCCGTTCTTTAATGAGATCTCATGACCGTCATCGTCTTTTGGGTCGAAGGCACTTTGAATCACCGAAAACCACTTCTCACCAACTAACTCAACACTGAGAATACGGTGCGCTTCTGGGTTAGCTTCTCTCACTTCACCATGTGTATCTAACAAGATAACACCAGCGGGCATCACATCGAGCACTTGTTTATAGCGCTCAACTTGCTGCTCAACAGAGTCTAGGTGTGACTGATTTTCTGGTTCGTTAGATACGTGCATATCAAAAATTTGCCTCAAATACTAAAACAGCCTGGCACGTACAATACGAGTCAGGCTATTTGCTATATTTATCACATAGTTAATCAAGCAACAACTCGGCTATGTTTTATCGATTCAATTAGTTAAAGTTAAAATTTAGCTAAAAGTGTGTACTATTTTTTTGTATTTTCGTCTAAAACTAAATACTAACGCTGTAAGTTATATTTACGCATTTTTTCAACCAGAGTGGTTCTTCGCATTCCAAGCATGTCCGCAGCACGAGCAACGATCCCCCCCTGAGCCTCCAAGGCTTGACTAATCATGTTCACTTCCATATCCGCGAGCAGCTCTTTCAGATTAACCCCTTCAGCGGGTAACTCTTGGGGCGCATTCGCATTGTCGGCAATATCATCTTGCTGATCAAAACTGAAATCTTCGGAAAACAAGTCCGCCAATGCATCACGCTCTTGTTCTTCTTCAGAGGTAAAGCTATTAAATTCAGGTTGGAACTCAGGAATATCGCTGTATCTGTACTTCGTTGGAAGATGATTAACGTCGACCAGACTATTCGGATAGAGGATCAACATTCGTTCAATGAGGTTAGCAAGTTCACGAACATTACCCGGCCAATCATGTTCCATCAAAGAATTGATGGCGCGCGGCGTAAAGCAAATAGGCATGCTACCTTCCGCTTCCATTCTGGTCATTAGCTCTTGAAGCAACAGTGGAATATCTTCTTTACGATCTTGAAGTGCCGGCATTTCAATCGGGAAGACATTTAAGCGGTAGTAAAGGTCCTCACGGAAAGATTCATCGTCGATCATATCTTCGAGGTTGCGGTGTGTGGCTGCTATCACGCGGACATTAGCTTGAATGGTAGTGTTACCACCTACACGTTCAAAACAACGCTCTTGCAAAACACGCAGCAGTTTAACTTGCATCGCCATTGGCATATCACCAATTTCATCAAGGAACAGCGTGCCACCTTCAGCTAACTCAAAGCGACCTTTACGTGCGGTAATTGCGCCGGTAAACGCCCCTTTCTCGTGGCCAAATAGTTCACTTTCGAGCAAATCTGCTGGAATCGCGCCACAATTCACTGGCACAAACGGTCCAGTACGACGCTTAGAATGGTAGTGAATATTACGCGCGACCACTTCTTTGCCCGTACCCGATTCGCCAAGAATCAATACGTTCGCTTCCGTAGAAGAGACTTGTTCAATTAAGTGACGTACTTCTTGAATGCCCGAACTCTGCCCCACGAGGCTACGAAACAGCGTGTTCTTACGTGCCGAAGACACAACTTGCCCCCCTTTTCGGCCTAAGAAGTCTTTACAGTGCCTTAATGCATCACTTAATTGAGGGTAATTGAGAGGAAGCTCGAGTTCGCCAACGAAGTTAGTTAGCTCATCAACCGAGTAATTGTTTTTGCTAATCACAAGTAAAGGAATGTGATTGGCGTGAACAAGCTGTTCATTCAATAATATGTTGAAGCCTTTACCTTTAATTGAGCCGATAATGCAGCCTGCCCACGGTAATGACCAGTCAACTTTGCGCGCTTGTTCAGAGCTGATAACTTCGCAGCTCTCTCCTACAAACTCTAATATTGTGCTTAAATTGTGACGATCTTGAGCGTTATCGTCGACGACAAGCAGTTTTGCCAAACCTTGCATAAGTAGGAATTATTGCCTTTATTTTGGTGCGATGCGGAAAAACGGTGAGCAACGTAATCGATAAAAACAGAAAAAAACATCAATGATTATGTTTACGTGAACAAATTAAGGAAATCAGCAACGAAAAAAGCCATTAGGCTATCTAATGGCTTCTATTTTATTTGATTAAAAAAATAAGGCAACCAACCAATTAAAGGATATGAGATTGGTTCAAACTGCAATTTTTCGTTAAATACCTACCTCAGTAGAGGTCAAGTTGTGATATTCATTCGGAATTTGGTCCCAAGCGCTCTTAATTTCACGGATAATACCAACAACATCATCAATAGGCTGTGGATCATTTTTGTGATTTGCCGCAGAAATTTGCGTGATCATGAACTCATAAAGTTGATCTAGGTTTTTCGCTATATCGCCGCCGTCATCCATAGACAGGCAACTACGTAGGCTAATAATGATATCTAAAGCTTTACCAAGTCGCTCACCTTTCACTGGGATATTACCCGCCTGCATTGCCGCCTTGCCTTGGATCAAGCGCTCAATAGCACCTGCCATTAACATTTGCACAATTTTATGCGGTGAAGCAGCCGTTAGCTGACTATCCACTGATACCTTTTTATATGCCTGTAAAGAACCGCGCATAGTAAACCTCTTCTATAAAAACTTTTTGTATTGTTGAACTGATTTAGCACCGTGACGATATTTGTGTAGGTTTTTACCTATTCGATTCGTCTCAGACTGCATCAATTCGACCAATTTTCTGGTTCTGGTAATGGCTTCAAACCATTCAGAACTTTGCTTAACGTCGGGGTGTGAGTCGATTAATTGAAACACGTTTTGCAATAACTGATCTCTGTTATCGACAAGCTGTGTTATTTCTTCAGCATTAATTTCACTTAATTCGAGCTTAGAGATAATTAGTTGATCTAGTTCACAAAGCTCTTGAAGTTGTCCATTCATCTACTAGCCCAACGCATTCATCATACTGCCCAGCTGAGATTGCATTTTACTGGTCGCATCTTGCATCGCAGTGAACTTAGAGTGAGTGCGGTTCTCTAGGCTATCCATGCGACGGTCGAGCGCGCTTTGGTCATCCGCTAGGCGGTAATTTTGCTCAACTAAGCTCTTTTCTCTCGTACGAATTGAGCCAGTGACACCAGTGATGCCTTGAATCGCATCTTCGACCTTTTTAGCGAAACCGTTGTTGCCCCCGAAGAACTCACCCAACTTATCAAAATTATTATTAAGTTGACGATCAAGCATGTCGTAGTTGATCTCTAACGAGCCTTGTCTTGTAGTCGTGATACCAAATTCAGTCAAAGACTTAAGGTTATCGGGTGCACCTTCAATACTTGATGAGAACACACCTTTAAGACGCGAATCGGCGTTACGAACCGTACTGTCGCCAGAAAGAGGGCCTTTTTGCCCAGTCGTTGGGTCAACGCCCGCCAAGTTTTTAGACACTTGGTAAAACTGATTGTAAGAATTAACAAAAGCTTCAATGTCTTGGCGAACACTATTACGGTCGTACTCCACACCAATTTCTGCTGGCGGCTTATCTTTTGGTGTTTTTCCTTTTACCGTAATATCGATCCCTTCCACGGCATCTTCAATCACATTGTTGTTACTAGAGAGCTGAGCAACGCCATCCAAAACCACCATTGAGTCTTGTCCAGCTTGAACTTCAGCCATACCACTGTAGGCATCAAAAGCCTGTTGAGCCTGAACCAAGTCAGCTTGTGCTTTATCGACCTTCTCTAAATGCTCACGCTCTTCCGGTTCTAATTTGGCACGTTCAATCTTTTTAGCTTGTTCAGCCGTCAATTCGCCTTTTTGAACTTTCTCAGCCAGATCCGCTTTTTCTTGTGAAATTTTTTCTTCGATACGCGCTTGTTCAGCCTCAAGCTTTTGTTGGGCTTCTTTTGGCGTCACGTAGGAATCGGTCAGCGTACCTGATGCGGCATTGGACCACCCCGGCACATCGGGTGCCTTCTCTATCGCCTTTTCATCAAGCTCAAGTTCGGGTGTGTAATAAGAGTCCAATAACGTACCAGAGGCCGTTTCCGTCCAGCCTGGAATATTATCTTCAGGCATCACCGATTTTGCAGCCTGAGCAGCGTCTAGCGCTGCTTGACCATCGGCTGCGGCCTGCTCGCCGTAACTAAGACTAACACTCTGAGCAGAATTACCCTTTCCACCTTCTTGTGGCGGAATCTGATTGCCGTCAGCATCAAGTGAAGACTTATCAGCCTCACTAAAGGGGTCTAAGGCTGCAACTTCTTGCCCTGGTGCAGGCTTAGAAAGGATCTCTTGAGCAGAAAGACGAGCTTTCTCCAACGTTTTAACACGCTCTTCAAGAGTCTTGTATTCGAGTTTTTTAAGAGGATTGGCAGTATCAGATTCAACATTTATGCTGATCTGCTGATCGGAACCGGACTGGTTCGAGGCAACAATAAGTCGTGGGCCTCCGACATCATTGATAACCGATGCGCGAACGCCTGGGTTGCTATCTGCGCCGTTTATGCTGCGAACAATATCGATAAGTTTCGATCTATCGCCAACTTGTACATCAAAGCTATTATCGCCAAGCGAAATCTGCAGCTTACCTGGGCCAAACTTCATGTCCTCTGATAGTACATCAGAAGCCACTTTATGGCTCTGGGCAAGCTGCAACACATCGATGGCATATTTGCCAGCGATCGCTTCAGTAGTCGCGGTCGCAGAAACAAGACCTTCATCAGTACTTTCCACTGTTCGCACAGCAAAAGCTTTTTCCTGACGAAAGTTTGTCATCAGGTTTTTCATCGAGTCAAGGGATTCTCTGAGTCTTCCATAGGCACTAATGCTGGTATCGATTCGCGTTCGTTCATTGTCGATTCGTTGCTGTTTAGGTACGCGCTCCGAATCAACAATTTTGCTGACCATGGAATTGATATCCATGCCAGACGAAATCCCCATTGGGCCAAAACTCATTAAATCACCTCAATAATACGACTTAAACCTTCACCTCAAATATTCGACTATTCGAGTTTTGGGCTGCTAGGCGTCTTAGAATTTCAAGCATTTCTTCATCGGGTATTTGGCGAATAATATCACCGGTTGTGGTCTCATAAATGGTCACCACATCCCGACCTGACTCTTCATCGACTTTAAAAGCAACACCCTTATTGAGAGAGGAGATAAACTCATTTACCTTCTCCACCATCTTGACCCGCTCTTCATCATTTAGCTCTTGTCTATCTTGAGCTAATTGAATCACTGCTGCGGTAGCCTCTTCTTTTGATTTATCTACCTTGTCATAAGATGTTGCTTCTTTCAGTCGCGAAGTGCTCGACGCACTACTACCTTCATCGCTTGCAAATTTAATGCCATTGGGTGAGCCATAAGGCTGGATGTTCGATGCGTTGGATGGTATTTCCATAACACTCTCCCTCCCTCCTTTATGAGCCATACAGTAAAACTCTACCAGAGTAGAGTTTACTGCTACTTACCAAAGTAAGTTTAGCCCAATAAGCTTAGAGCTGCTGACGGTGACTGCTTCGCTTGCGCTAAGATAGAAGTACTCGCCTGTTGCAGAATTTGAGACTTCGTCATTGCCGTTGTTTCTTTCGCGTAATCGGTATCTTTGATACGGCTCTTAGATGCATTAACGTTTTCGTTGATGTTGTCTAAGTTGCTGATTGCGTGGTCAAAACGGTTTTGGAAAGCACCAAGAGAAGCACGGTTACTATCAACAGATTTTAGTGCGCCATCAATAATAGAGACTGCTTCGTTTGCACCCGCAACCGATGTTACGTCGATATCGTTAACAGTAACGTCTTTACCAGCACCAATACCTAATTCACCAGCAAGGCTGCCACCGAATTCAACATCGCCTTCAACTTTTTGGCTTGAAGCGAAAAGTTGCAGTTTGCCGCCTTCACCTACAGATGCTTTAACGTCTTGGCTTTGACCATTGATGTAAGTTGCTAGCTCTTCGATGTCGTTGCCTTCCTTCGCAGAAATAGACAATTCTTGTGCTTCACCAAACTTATCGTTGTATTTGATCGTTAAGTCAGCACCAGCACCTACACGCCAAGAAGCATCTTTGCCTTCTTCTACGCTGTAGCTCTTACCACCCATATCTTGAGTGTCAGTACGCATGTTATTCATTGTGAGCATTACGGCTTCACCAGAATCTGCACCGATTTGGAAAGATTGACTGCCGTAAGTACCGTTAAGAAGCTTGTTACCACCAAAAGAGGTCGTTTCAGCGATACGGTTAAGTTCTGTATTTAGAGCAGAAACTTCTTCTTGGATCGCAACACGTTCAGATTTGCTGTTCGAACCGTTTGAAGATTGAAGAGAAAGGTCACGCATACGTTGCAGAATGTTGGTTGACTCATTCATTGCACCTTCAGCTGTTTGTGCAATAGAGATCCCGTCATTCGCATTTTTCACAGCCATATCTAGGCCACGGCTTTGCGACGTTAAGCGGTTAGAGATTTGTAGGCCCGCAGCATCATCTTTTGCGCTATTGATTTTATAGCCAGAAGACAAACGCTCCATTGATTTTTGAGTACCTTCAGCCGCGCTATTTAGGTAGCGCTGAGCCGTCATTGCAGACACGTTAGTGCTTACATTAATCGCCATAGTTGATCTCCTTTAGGCATTTTTTAATGCACCTATGTGACTCTCACCTCACACAAATACATATCAAATTGTTTTATGTACCACTGTCTCTCTCACCTTACATTGGTACATATCATTTCTCTCAATCCCTTTAACGGCCCCTTAGTTAGAAGCTTTAATAAAAAATGTGCTTTTTTTCGTATTCTTTTCAACAACAAAGAAAAGTGTGACCGAACTTCAACTAATAAAACATCATTTCCCGCTCCCGTGATTCTCTACAACGAGGAACGAGAGTGATAGGGACTCGCTTTTACTCCTACTCCTCAGCTCCGTAATTTCCCAAACCCTCTGTTACCAAACAGCAGGCAATAAAAAACCCAGCCGAAGCTGGGTCTGTTTAGCGCTCATCTCTCACCACGAGCTAATTTGTGGAAGCCTTACGTTAACGCTTTTGCTCAACAACGCTTATAGTCAACGTGGCTTTTCAATCGATTAACCTAGTAGGCTAAGTGCCGAGTTCGGTGCTTGCTTCGCTTGAGCAAGAATCGAGCTTGAAGCTTGAGAAAGGATCTGAGACTTAGTCATCTGAGTCGTTTCTTTCGCGAAGTCGGTATCTTTAATACGGCTCTTAGAGGCATTAACGTTCTCGTTAATGTTGTCTAAGTTGCTGATAGCGTGGTCGAAACGGTTTTGGAAAGCACCCAGTTCAGCGCGGTGGCTGTCTACGTACTTAAGTGCCGCATCGATGACTGCTACAGACTCTTGTGCACCGCCAACAGACGTTACGTCGATAGTATCAACCGTAACTTCTTTGCCCGCTTGAATGCCTAGCTCACCAGCAAGACCGCCAGAGAAAGACACATCGCCGCTCACTTTGTTGTTACCAGTGAACATTTGTAGCTTGCCGTCTTCAGTCACAGACGCTTTAACAGAATCTTGTTGACCGTTGATGTACGTTGCTAACTCTTCGATGTCGTCACCCGCTTTTGCGTTGATGTCGATTTCTTGTGCTTGACCGAAGTTATCCGTGAACGACAGTTTCAGGTCGTTAGAGCCTGCTTGAACGTTCCAATCTTTGTCTTTTGCATTCTCAGTTTGGTAGCTCTTACCACCCATCTGAGCGTTATCAGAGCGCATGTCTTTCAGTTGAAGCATTACCGCTTCACCGTTATCCGCACCGATTTGGAATGATTTAGTCCCGTGAGTACCGTTAAGCAGCTTGTTACCACCAAAAGACGTCGTTTCCGCGATACGGTTCAGTTCATCGTTCAGTGCAGTTACTTCTTCTTGAATCGCTACACGCTCAGATTTTGAGTTTGAGCCGTTTGAAGATTGTAGAGACAAATCACGCATACGTTGCAGGATGTTCGTTGTCTCGTTCATCGCACCTTCAGCCGTTTGTGCAATAGAGATACCGTCGTTTGCGTTACGTACAGCAACATCAAGACCACGACTCTGAACGTTCAAACGGTTCGAGATTTGTAGGCCTGCAGCATCATCTTTTGCGCTGTTGATTTTAGAGCCTGAAGATAGGCGCTCCATTGATGTTTGTTGTGCGTTGTTTGCATTATTTAGGTAACGTTGCGCTGTCATCGCTGAAACGTTGGTATTTACATTCACTGCCATGGTGATTTCTCCAATTGATTTTCCGGTATAGCGGTTTCCGACGTCTCGGAAAACCAAGTAGTTCTCTCAAAGTTACTTTTAGTAACGGCTCGAAAACACGAAGCTTTAGAAAAACTTTTGAAAAACTATAAACAAAATAATAAATCTTTATTTTTCAGCGTCTTATTTTTTATGTTTTTCTAAAACAACCACTAATATCGACGAACAAAAGATTTCAATGTGTTCATAAAACGTACGAAACGTTCTTCAAATGAATCAACGCATAGAAATGATCCATCCCCCAACATTTCATACTGGCGTGAACCGGGAGATTCAGGCGAATGATTGGCCGTAAAGTAGATCGGAAAAAGAATAAGGAAAAAAGCTAGTGGGAGCCCCAAAGAGGCAGAAAGCAGAAAGGAAAAAGCCCCTTTTCCTTTGAGAGAACCGGGGCTAGTTGGCGCGTCAGAGCCTGTGTGGAGATCATCGAGAAATGAACACATTTCCGACTTGCCGTTGCATTCTTACTGTAAAAATGGATAGCAGGTGAGAGATGAGAGAGCTAAACATTCAATAGTAAGTATGCTTGCCAGTTTCCCTTGCTGCATGGCTCACGTCTGAACACGAGCAGCAAGTTCAACCAATAACTATTGCAATAGTGACATTGCAGAGTTAGGCAACTGTTTTGCTTGAGCAAGTATCGAAGTACCTGCTTGTTGCAGAATTTGTGATTTGGTCATTTGCGTCGTCTCTTTCGCAAAGTCCGTATCTTTGATTCGGCTGTTAGAAGCGTCTACGTTCTCTTGTACGTTTGCCAAGTTATTAATACTGTGGCTTAGACGGTTCTGTTTCGCACCTAAATCAGCACGCTGTGAATCTACATATTTCATTGCAGAGTCAATCACGCTGATCGCGTTCTGTGAGCCTGCAACACTAGTTAAGCTAACGTCTTGCACTGACGTAGGGCGACCTTCGCTCTTAATACCTAGCTCAGAGGCTAGACCACCAGAGATCGACATTGCACCTTCGAGATCAGGTTCAGCAACGAATAGTTGTAAACGACCTTCATCAGTCACCGATGCGTTCACTAAATCAGACTGACCATTAATGTAAGTCGCTAGCTCTTCTATATCATCACCCGCTTTGGTATTGATATCTAAAATGATGTCTTCACCCGCTTTAGTCTTGAATTCGAACTTAAGGTCGCGAGCTTGTGCAGGCACTTCCCAGTTCTTATCTTTAGCGTTTTCAGAATCAAATGTAGTGCCCCCCATACGAAAGTCATCAGCACGGATACTCGTTAATCCCATGATCATGGCTTCACCGGAGCTAGCACCGATCTGGAATGAGGCTTCACCAAATGAACCGTTCAATAGGCGGCGGCCACCAAAAGAGGTTGTTTCAGCGATACGGTTAAGCTCATCTTGAAGTGCCATTGACTCTTCATTCAGTGCAGTACGCTCTGCCGGCGAGTTAGTGCCGTTTGATGATTGAATCGCTAGGTCACGCATACGTTGTAGTACGTTGGTTGATTCGTTCATCGCGCCTTCTGCCGTTTGAGCAATCGAAATACCGTCGTTGGCATTACGCATTGCCACATCAAGACCACGAGATTGCGCCGTTAAGCGGTTCGAGATTTGTAGACCCGCTGCATCGTCTTTCGCACTGTTGATCTTGTGACCCGATGACAAACGCTCCATAGAAGTCGCTAAGTCATTAGACGCTTTATTCAGGTAACGCTGCGCTGTCATTGCGGAAACGTTAGTACTTACATTAACTGCCATTTTGCTCTCCTTATGAGTCCGCAAACTTTCTGCGAAGCGGCCAGCTTTACTCTCATATGGATAAGCACTGACCGTGTATTACTCGATAAACCCTGTACAGGATTTAAGATCTGTATTAATCATTTACAACCAACACAGATACAAGTTGTATGCCAAGTTTAATTTTGTATAAATAATTTTTTAATTAAATAAAAATCAAAAACTTACACAAAATCAAACGCGATTATGATTGTTTGTTCTTTGAGGGTGAAACAACGTACACCCTCCTGATTGCCGTTTTTTGCCGCTATCTTAGAAACGTCATGTCTCGTACGAAAAAGCGGCAAACTATGGCGTCATTCGCACGTATGGCATAGCACATACGGCAAGGAATCAACGCCATGGTGATCGACAAGTCGCCACTAAATACCGATTAATTATTAAATATAGTTAAACAAGGTCAGGTCTTTGGTTTTGCCAAACGCTTGTTGAGAAGCTTGCAGTGCCCGAGAGTTTTCATTGAATTCAATGATTGCTTTCGAATAATCCAAATCTTCAAAGTTGCTTTTTGCTTTTGCTAAAGACAACTTAAAATCTTCATGTTGTTGCTCTTGAATATCCAAGGTATTCAAACGCGCACCGACATCGGTTCTTGCCTTCGTCAAATGAATAAACGCAGCATGGAACTCTTCGGTCACTTGATGCAGTTTCGCGGTCGCCGACGCATCTGAAACCGGATGTTCTGCTTGCTCTGCCGCTTCTTTGAATGTATCAAAAATAGAGAATGTCTCTCTCGGCTCTAAGGTGATTGAGTCGCCCTTAGTGATCTGGCCTTTGATTTGAATATTCAGCCCTTCGTAAACAATGCCTGTCGAAGGATCAAAATCTTCTGCCGCAACCACTGCACCATCTTTTTCAAGTTGATAAGCGAACTTACCCGTCTGCATGTCGACGAAAGTCACTTTATAGGTAGAACCATCTTCTGCGCTGTTAGTCGCACGCTCGAGTAATAACTCAGAGGCAGGCTCAAGCTCATATTGGGGCTCGTAATCACCGAAAGGGTTATCTATTTCCATAAATAACTTGCTGCCCGGATCATTCATTGCCATCTCAAAGCTACTTGCCACACGCATCTTGCGTTGGTAATCATCACCTTGATACGTCACGTTCCCTTCGTTATCTCGAAAGAAAGGCTGGTTCTTCGGCTTAGTGCCCGCAAATGTATAGTTACCCGACTCATCTTGAGAGTTGGCCAAGTACAAAAAGTTATTCGCCAGTTCTTTAATTTCACGCTGCTTAGCTAAACGGCCTTCCGGTGAAAGCGCGCCGTTGATCATTTCCATTACGGTTCGTTTGGCTTCATCAGCAAACCCTTCCGAGTTAGACATCATAACTTCATGATGCTCTAAACGATTTCGAACCAACGTAATAGCATCAACATATTGTTTCAGTTGCTCAGATTGCTGACCAATATTTTGTAGGTAGTGGGTCGCCAACGGGTCATCACTTGGCGACTGCAGCTGCTTACCAGAAGCGAGTTGCGCTTGGTTGTGATGCACCTTGTTCTCTTGGCGGCGCAAGTCATTTTGTACTGACTGATAGTTATGGAAGCTAGAAATACGATTCAACATTTACACTTCCTATCTCAGAGCTAAAATAGTGTTAAACGTGTCATTGGCTGCTTGCATGATGCGTGAGGAAGCCATATACGCTTGCTGAAACTTCATCATATTGGCTGCTTCTTCATCGAGATTGACCCCGGATACCGAAGCAATACGCTCTTGAGCTGACTGTTTTTCTAAGGTCGCAATATCACTCAAGCGATTGGCCGTTGAAGACTTCAACCCCATATTGGTATTCAAGTTATGGTAAAGGTCTAAAATCGTAGACTCACCATCGTTCAAAATTTTTCCGGTTTGTAGATTCTGCATCTTACGTAGATTACCGTTGTCACCTTCTGATGGGACAAGGTTTGCCGTAAATTTGTCGTTTGCCAACGCTCCCGGTGTTAACTCAAACGTGGTGCCATTAATAGTGACCGGCCCTTCAGGCGGATACGGTTGCGGCTGCATTAAAATGTTGCCTTTCGGGTCCGTTACCGCAAACTGCTCACCCTTGGGTGACACAATGACTTCGAACTCGCGCAATTGACCCGCTTGTAAAATTTTGAAACCAGCCGTGCCTTTAGCAAACGTGGTCGATGCTTCATAACTTTGCGCAGTAATGTCTTTTGGATCTTTGGTTTCCATCTGAATCTGTGCGGCAAAATTGCGAGTTGGACGCAACAGCAATTTCTCTCCAAGCTCAGGAGGGTTGCGAACTTCCACTCGCATACCATCAAGATTAAAAGCGTTGCCACTTGAATTAGTGCTGACTTTTACCGTTTCACCGTCAGGCTTGGTCACGACAAAGTCACTGCCATCATACTTAAGGCCATACTCTCCGCCTTTTAAAGCAGAGGTGTCATCTATATAAACCGCAACATCAGCCTTTGACTGGCTGCTCGCCGTCACGCGTGATTTTGCCACCCGCTCAGAGTTCACATCGGTAAACAGATTTTTACCCACGTTGCCATTAAGATCTAAACCTTGCGATTGCAACTCATTGACTTTGTGTGAAAACGCCGTCGCCAAACGACCCAGTTCATCCATGACTTCTGGAATGTGGTCATCTCGCATGTCTAACATGGCACCGATTTTTCCATCGATATCACTGCTAGTTATCGGTTTTAGAGACTTTCCTTCAACAATCGCTAAGCGACGTTGATGGACATCTGGTAGGCCATCGACCATTTTTAATTGGCTCGCTTCACTACCAGAAACTAAGGTATGGCCATTACCGATATGGACATTAAAACCTTCGGCATTCGAGCGCGGCGTCACCGTTACTTTGGTGTAACCAGACAGCTCATTAATCAGTTTCTCATGCTGATCTCGTAGGTCGTTATGAGGCCCAGGAGTTCGCATCATTAAGCGTTGTACGTCACGGATCTCGTAAGCGAGTTGGTTAACTCGCTCTATACCCATATCTAATTTTTTATTCGTAGAATCAGATTGTTGGCGCACCGTTTCATGAAATTCATTCAGTGTTTTGCTTAACAGCTCGGCTTTTTCTAACACCACTTTTCGCGCACCTACATCATTAGGTGTATCAGCGAGTGTCTTAACCGAATCAAACCATTCATTGAGGTTTTCTGGAATCTTCTTTGAAGCAACCGATGACAACATACTCGACAGCATGTCGAGGTTAGCTTCAGTATCGCCTTTGTTGGCGGCATTGGTTGTCGATAAGTTAAGTTCTTTAACGGCAAACTGATCCCAAGAGCGGCGAACATTTTCCACATGCACACCCATACCATAGGACTGGCCACCGTACTGACGCGGGTCATTCACACCTTGAATTACAGATTGGCGGCTAAAGCCCTCTGTGTTGGCATTAGAAATGTTATGACCTGTGGTGTTTAACTGTCTCTGAGCAGTAAGAACACTTTGTGCCCCTACATTCAGAAGATCCGACGCCATAATGCCCCCAAAAAACTTAACAAAATCAGAATGAACTGATTAACTACAACCGTATATTACTAAGATAATTAGCAATATATGTGCCAATAGAATTAGCAGAGAGTTAAAAGACAATAATTTATTGAAGTGTAAGGAGATAACTATGGACAACGGGGCCAGGTTTGAGGTGGCGGATAAGAAAAAAGCCTGCCAATGGCAAGCTCTCAATGCTAGTTGATTGCGCTAATTCATCTCATCAATCTTAGCTTTAACGCGCAATACCTTATCGGCATAGTTAGGGTCAGTTGCGTAACCCGCTTGGTGGATACCTTTGATGAAGTTCTCTGAGTTACCCTGATGCTTCAATGCCGTTTCGTATCTTGGATTTTCGTTCAAGAACTTCACATAGTCATTAAAGCTGTCTTCGAAGTTTGAGTAAGAACGGAAAGACGCTGACTCTTTGACTGCTGTTTTACCATGGAACTCAAGAGTCTGCGTAGCAACCTTATCGCCCTTCCAACTTCTATCGGCTTTGATGTTGAATAGGTTATTACTATTACCCAAAGAGTTTTTAACCATTTTAGAACCCCAACCTGTTTCAAGAGCGGCTTGTGCTAATAGCAACGATGAATCGACACCAAGCGCGCTTGCTGCTTTTTCAGCATAAGGCTTCATAGAGGTAACAAACGATTCTGGAGAATCGAAAGAGACGGGTTGTTTAGCCGCTGATGCAGATTGAACTTCAGATACTCTATCTTCTGAACGGCCTGAGTACTGAGGTCTTTGCAGTGAAGTATCAAAGCCTTCACTACGAACCTTATCTTCTGCCGCATCGCTTGCTTGACCAGCACTTAATTGAGCCACAATCATATCCGCTAGGCCTAGCGAACCCGAAGCGCTCAATTCACTCGCCATTTGGTCGTCTTGCATCTGACGATAGAACTGTTCGTTCTGGCTGTTCAACATATCCGACTCAAAGCTTGAGTTCGCGTCGCGCATCGACTTAAACAACATCGAGGTAAAAATCGATTCAAACTGTTTTGCCGCAGCCGTCAGTGCTTCTTTTTCGCTGCCTTCTTCACCATTTACCGCTTGTTGACGAAGGCGGTCTAAGCTACCGATGTCGTGAATAAAGCCGATGTCATTGTTATTCTTAATCATGCTTTATTCCTTAGATAATGATCAATTGGCCTTCAATTGCACCGGCTTGTTTCAGTGCTTGAAGGATTGCCATTAAATCAGAAGGCGCTGCGCCCACTTCGTTGACGGCTCGAACCAAATCATCCAGCGTTAGACCCGGTTCAAACTTGAACATCTTGCCATCGGCTTCGGTGACTTCGATATCAGAATCAGGAACCACTACCGTTTGGCCACCAGAGAATGCATTCGGTTGGCTTACGTTGAGATTTTCTTTGATTGCAACCGTCATACCACCGTGTGTGACCGCCGCCGCTCTTAGACGAACGTGCTTACCAACCACAATGGTACCGGTGCGAGAGTTAACGATGATTTTTGCAGAGCCTTCTGCAGGGTCGAATTCGATGTTTTCGATAGCCGATAAGAACGCCACACGTTGGCTGATTTCACGTGGTGCGCGAACTTTTACTGAAGTCGCGTCTACCGCTGAAGCCATTTGTGGACCTAAGAAATTATTAACCGCATCAGCTAAACGCTGAGCCGTTGTGAAATCGGATTGGATTAGATTAAAAGTGATGTAGTCGCCACGGCCAAATGGTGTTGGGATCTCTTGCTCAACTGTCGCACCGCTAGAGATAATACCAACGTTAGGATTGTTACCGACAAGCTTTGAACCGTCGTTACCTTGTGCACTGAAGCCACTGACCACCAAGTTACCTTGCGCTACCGCATACACTTGGCCATCAAGACCTTTTAGGAAGGTTTGTAGCAAGGTACCGCCACGTAAGCTTTTTGCCGAACCGATAGAAGAAACCGTTACGTCAACTTCCTGACCTTGCTTAGAGAAGGCTGGCAGTTCAGCAGTAACAATAACAGCCGCTACGTTTTTGGTTTTTGGCTTAGTGCCGGGCGGCAATTGGATGCCAAAATTTTGCAGCATCGCGTTAAACGTTTGATCGGTAAAGGGAGTTGTCTCACCTGTACCCGGCAAACCCGTGACCAGACCATAACCGACAAGTTGGTTACTACGAACACCCGCCACTTTTGCCACGTCTTTAATACGCGCAGCATGGGCACTGGTGGCAAGAAATAGCATGCCGAATAGTACGAGCGTTAGTTTTTTCATTGAGTAACCTGTCTGTATTGCTTTAATTTAGAATAGCTTAGCTAAATATGGCTCAGTGATAGAGGCTGTCAGTAAGCCGACATCCTCTCAAGCTCTACAGTGATACATTAAAGAATCGTGCCAAGAATCCAGGCTCTTGCATATCTTTTTGTACGCCGGTCCCTGAGTACTGAATTCGTGCGTTAGAAACCCGGTTTGAAGCGATGGTATTTTCGAAGTCAATATCATCAGGACGGATGGTGCCGCTTAAGCGAATGTACTCATCACCCGTGTTCAGTGTCATCCACTTTTCGCCACGAACCACTAGGTTGCCATTGGCTAATACTTCGATAACTTCAACGGTAATGTAACCGCTGATGCTGTTACTTTGGTTGGCTGATGCATCACCTGCAAAGGTGTTGGTGTTACTCAAATCGTAAGAAAAATTGTACTTATCGATAGCTAACTCTTGGCCGCCAACAGCCAGAGGTTCCATCGATGCATCGTTCGACTTAGACATGTCAGCATTGGCTTTTTTGGTCGCTCGCGTATTTTCATCTAACGCCACAGTAATAATATCGCCAATACCACGAGGCTTTGAATCATCATACATGCTGCCAATATGGTTAATATTGAACAAAGATCCCGTTGCCGCTGCGTAATGTTCTGGTTTTTGCTTTGGATTAATCGGTGCCCATGCAGGGTCACCAGCAACAGGATCGGTTCGACCACGAAGCGTATCGATAATGCCTGAACTCTCTTGAGTCGACTTATCGCCTTCCACCGCATCAACTACAGTGGTCGCGTTTTCTTCTGCCGGTGTTTCAATTGGAGCCAGCATGGTACAGCCCGTCATGGATACAAACAGAGCTAAACAAAAAATACGTTTCATGGCGATATACTCTTAGTTGGCCGCTGTAAATTGTTGGCCGTTGTAAATAGTAGGTCGTGACACACGTCAATGAGTGCGAAACAAGTCAGCGACAAATAACCAATTACAGCTGTTGGTTAACAAAGCTCATCATCTTGTCTACCGACGAGATAACTTTCGAGTTCATTTCGTAAACACGTTGAGCTTCGATCATATTCACTAGCTCTTCGGTTACGTTTACGTTCGATGTTTCTAGCATCGACTGGCGGATATTACCTAGGCCATCAAAGCCCGGAACACCTTCTTGTGGGTCGCCACTTGCGCCCGTTGGTAAGTAAAGGTTTTGACCGACTGGCTCTAAACCACCGGGGTTTACGAAGTCAGTAATGGTGATTTGGCCAACTACGACGTTGTTTTGCTCACCACGTAAACGAACCGACACTTCACCATCGTTGCCAACTGTCACCGAGATCGCGTCTTCAGGAATCACGATTTCTGGTTGCAGCGGGTAGCCTTGACCCGATGTCACGATTGCGCCGTCACCGTTCAGTGTGAACTGACCATTACGGCTGTAACCTGTCTCACCGTCTGGCATTTCAACTTGGAAGAAGCCGTCGCCTTCAATCATCATATCTAGGCTGTTCGATGTCGTTTGCGCATTACCGTGAGTGTGAACTTTTTGAGTTGCTACTACCTTAGAACCGGCACCCAACATCAAACCACTTGGCAGCTCAGTGTTCTGTGACGATTGGCCACCCGGTTGGTTGATGTTCTGATAAAACAGATCTTCAAATACCGCGCGGCTCTTTTTAAAACCAATGGTCGAGGCGTTGGCAAGGTTGTTCGAAATCGTTGAGATATTGGTTTGTTGGGCGTCTAAACCTGTTTTACTTACCCATAATGCTGGATGCATAGCAAATTCCTTTAAATTCTATTAGCTCATACGAAGCAGTGAATCAGACGACTTGTCCATTTCCTCTGCCGTACTCATCATCTTGACCTGCATTTCAAACTGACGCTGTAAGTCAATCAAACTGGTCATTTCACCGACAGCATTTACGTTACTGCCTTCGATAGCACCTTTTAGCAACGTTACCGCTGCATCCGCTTCGTATGCCTGATCTGGGTTTTTCGAACGGAATAGACCATTCGTATCTTTAAACAAACTTTGGTTATCTGGACGTACAAGTTTAATACGATCAACTACGGCCAATTCTTCAGCTGGAGCGCCTTGAGGAATGACTGAGATCGTACCATCTGTACCAATTTCTACTTTACTGATTGGGATGGGCAGCGTGATTGGTGCGTCGTTTTCACCAAGCACTAAATGGCCACTTGCGTTGGTTAGCAAACCGTTTTGGTCAACCCGTAGGTTACCGTTACGTGTTAAACCTTCACGGCCAGTGTTGTCCATCACTGAAATCCAACCATCACCTTGAATGGTGACGTCTAGATCTCGGCCAGTGGTGACCACGCTACCTTGCGCGAAATTATGACCCGGGCGCTCTGTCATGCTGAAAACACGAGTAGGCATGCCTTCGCCATACGCTTGCATTGAACGAGCTTGTGCTAAATCAGCACGGAAACCCGTGGTACTTACGTTGGCAAGGTTGTTTGAACGCAACTGCAAAGCTTGCATATTTTGCTTGGCGCCACTCATGGCAAGAAACAGGGCACGATCCATAATTTTGCTCCAAAAATCATCTTCTGGGACTAATAAAGCAAACTCTGTGCCAGTATTTTTACTTGTTATTTATCAGCAATTTAGAAATAAAACAAACAAAGAAGGTGAGTGTTAAAGGGCCACTCAGGAAGAATTGTTGCCAGTGGCACTACCGGGCGGCAATAGGAGTGGCAAATAGTAAGGCAAGCAACAATACCCAATTTAATAACATTAAATTGGGTATTCTCAGATAACTTAGACTCTATAAAAAACGATTAACGAATTTGCAGAATATTTTGCTGTAGTTGGTTATGTACTTCTAGAGAACGAGAGTTCGCTTGGAAGTTACGTTGAGCAGAAATCAGGTCAACTAACTCTTGCGTCATGTCGATATTCGATTGCTCTAGCGAGCCGTTGTTAATCCCACCAAATGAACCTTTATTCGATTCACCCCAGATTTTATCACCAGAGTTGTTAGTAGAATCCCACTGAGTACCGCCTTTCTTATCTAGACCTTGCTCATTAGGTACACGAACCAGACCTACACGGCCAAGCATCACGTTTTCACCATTTGAGTAAGTACCTAAAACACTGCCGTACTCATCGAAATCGATTTTGGTTAAGAAACCTGTTGTCGCGCCATCTTCATCAAACTTAGTCAATTCAAACGGTGCAGCAAACTGAGTTGAAGAATCGAGACCGAACTTAAGTACTTGCGTTGGATCGGCACCGTTTAAATCAACAGGGTTCGCACCAGCACCTAATGGATCAGAATTAATTGGCTGACCATTGTTCAGGCTTGCTAACGTACCGTCATTGTTGAACTTCATTGTATGGCCAACATGACCTTGTGCATTCGTCGCATCACCACCTGTAATGTTCACCGGCTTTTCGCCGTTCTCATCTGACATGGTGTAGTACGTCTGCCAAGTGTTTGGTTGAGTCTGATCTTTGAGGTAGTAAGTCGTTAACTTGTAAGACTGACCCATAGAATCGTATACCGTCGAAGATGTCGCACGGTTATAGGTGTCCGCATCTTCGAAGTTAAATGCAGCCGGATCTTTAAGATCACCATTTGCAGGCAGGTTAACCCCTACTTCAATGTTTTCTGTCTGTTTTGGCTTACCAAACTCAGCAGGAATGTCGAGAGGCTTTGGCGCGTAAGAAAGAACTTCACCCGAATTAGGATCGACATCATAACCCAAAAGAAACTCATCATTAGCTGTGACCATGTAGTTGTCTTTGTTTAGGTGAAATGCACCATTACGCGTTAGTTCATTGATCTCTGGTACCATGCGGTCTTTCGATACGGCAAAGAAACCTGTACCACTGATACGCAAATCCATTGGGTTATTCGTATAAATACTTGAACCTTCATGGAACTGTTGCGCCACTTGGTTAGCTTGCGCACCACCGCCTGCCGCCGTTTTTGCGTTAGTGAACAACGAGTTTGAATATACATCACCAAACTCAGCACGAGACTCTTTAAAGCCAAATGTGTTTGAGTTCGCAATGTTGTTACTGGTTGTATTCAGGTCTAATTGTGCAGCGGACAGACCGCTTAAAGCTACATATGACATTCCAATATTCTCCTAATCTATCTAGCTAGCATAGTCACTTTGCAAAAAGCTACGCTTTACCAACTTCTAGTACTTCAGCAAGTCGTACTGGCGATGTGAAACCAGCCAGATTGAGTAGTACGTTGCCATCACCCTTACCAAGAAGCACACTGTTCACGTTCGCATAACTCGACACTTGGAACTCTGTACTCTCGCCATCCAATAAACCCGACGCTTTCACGTTGTACTTACCGGCCGGCAATGGGTTACCGTCTTCGTCTTTTCCGTCCCATTCAACACGTGTATCACCTGATGGTTTAGAGCCGATATCAAAAGTGCGAACCAATTGGCCTACTTCGTTCTCAACACGGACCATTACATTGTCCATTGCCTGAGGAAGTTTAACCATTGCCGCCATACCGCCATCACCGGGTTTCACACCTGCCGCACCAGGAACCAATACATCACGGCCAACCAAAGAGGATGCCTGCAGTGCTTGGTTAGAGGTCATTGATGAATTCAAGCTTTCAAACTGTGTATTCATTTTGCCAATGCCATCTACGGTCGCAAATGAAGCCATTTGCGCAATCATCTGGTCATTGCTAACCGGCTTGAAAGGGTCTTGTTGTGCTAGTTGCTTAGTCAACAAAGATAAGAAATCTTCTTGTTTAAGATCCTGCTTACCTGTTGTTTCATCGGGCTTCTTAGCGCCATCTTGAAGACTCTTCAGCTGGTCAACATAGGACAAGCCGCTTTGACCAACATTGTTGTTGATTCCAGCCATGTGCTACCTCCTTATCCTTATTGACCCATCTGCAGCGTACGCAGCAGCATTTGTTTACTCGAGTCAGCAACCTGTACGTTTGTTTGGTACGCACGTGATGCCGAAATCATGTTCGCCATTTCTTCCATAACGTTCACGTTAGGCTTGTAAATATAGCCCTCGTTATTCGCTAATGGGTGATCCGGGTTGTACTCCGCGCTCAGCGGCTTATCGCTTTCCACAATACCTAATACTTTCACAGGCACAGTATGACCACTGTTACGTGCTTTATTTAACTCAGCGCCGAACACGGCGTGACGAGCTTTGTAAGTTTCTTTAGCAGAACTACTTACACTATCTGCGTTCGCCAGGTTGCTCGAGGTCGTATTTAGACGAACAGATTCAGCACTCATCGCAGAACCAGTCACATTGAATACATTAAATAAGCTCATCTAATTATTCCCCTTTAATCGCTTTCGTTAAATTCTTGAACTTACTTCCTAGGAAGTCGAGAGAGGCTTGATGCCTAATTTGGTTTTGCATGAAAAGGTTTCTTTCCAAATCCAAATCAACCGTATTGCCATCTCCTGTATCAGGTTGGGTAGGAATTCGATACTTCGTTTCCCCGTTCACCGTTGTTGAGGCAGAAATGTGCCGACCATCTGTGCGGCTAAGACCAATGCTTGCCCCAGAACTTGCCGCTTGCAGTGATTTCTCAAAGTCTAATCCCTTTGCCTTATACCCAGGCGTGTTGGCTTGCGCGATATTGGTGGAAAGCACCTCAGCGTTACGCTCACGTACACCAACTGTATGCTGGTGAATGCCTAAAGCATTGTCAAAAGAAATAGCCATGTAAACCTCAACTCAAGAACTGACTGTTATGAAGTAACCAAAGCAATATATATACCAACTTTTAAAACAAAGTGGTCTATCAATACTTTTACCGATTACTCGTGGGTGAACCTGCAATATACAAGCCAAAAAATAGAGTAAATTGGAATGTCACTCTGACTTAAAGATATAGGTTAAGCAGGAAAAAGAAAACCCAGCACTTGGCTGGGTTTTGAAATTAAACAGTAACGCCGCACCTTATTCTGGTGCCAACCATTACTTTAATTTGTAGATGATGCCTGGATTACAACGAACCATTTCAAAACGATCCGTTAAGCCTGTTAACGATTCAGACGCCCCCAATAACAGGTAACCACCAGGGTTCAGGCTGTTTGCCATCTGGTTAAGTACCTTTGACTTCATTTCAGGCGAGAAGTAAATCAACACGTTACGACAAAAAATAATGTCGAACTTGCCTAACAATGCATAGCTTTCCATTAAATTTTGAGGACGGAAGTTCACCATACGCTTTACGTTATCTTTCACTTTCATACGGCCATCGCCCGCATCTTCAAAGAAGGTACGGCGACGTTCAGGAGAAAGGCCCCGACCTAACGCCAAATTGTCATATGCGCCTGTACGACACATATCCAACATACTTGCTGATATATCCGTTCCCGTGATCGATACGTTCGGCAGCATACCTGGCCTACGAGCTTGAGTTTCAAGAATCGTCATAGCCATTGAGTATGCTTCTTGGCCTGAAGAACTGGCCGCTGACCAAATCTTAATAGGACGTTTATTTGCCGCTATTTCCGGTAGAAGTTTATCCGCAAGCACAGCAAACGGGTAAGTATCACGGAACCAAAGTGTCTCGTTTGTCGTCATGGCATCAACTGCAGCCACACGCAGTTCACGGTTTCGACCTGTTACTACGTCCTTCAATAAATCAGATAACGAAGCCAAATTAAACTTCGCTACTAATGGGCTTAGACGACTGCGCACCAAATACTGTTTGCTGTCACCTAATACAATGCCACATTGAGATTCTAAGAAACGGCTGAAATCGCGATACTCTTGATCACTTATTGTTATAGCAGTCATTAATGTCTCTTTTAGTTAGTTAACGCAGCTTTAACTGCTGCACCAAGCTCATCAGGATTGAATTTAGCGATGAAAGAGTTAGCCCCCACGCGCTCAACCATAGCTTGGTTAAATACACCACTCAATGAAGAGTGTAAAATTACGTATAGATCTTTAAGTTCAGCGTGACGTCGAATCTCGGCGGTTAGCGTATAGCCATCCATCTCTGGCATTTCAATATCAGAAATAACCAATGAGATTTGATCGTAAATACTGCCTTCTGATGACATCTGTACCAGCTTCTCATAGGCTTCTTTACCATCTTTCACTGAGACAACTTCAAAGCCAATCGACTCAATCGCACGTTGAACTTGCTTACGAGCCACCGTTGAATCATCAGCAATCAAGATACGGCGAACTAATGGTTTCTCTTGCTCTACTTTCGCAATATCTTCAGCAATTTTACTGTCCATTGTTTCATCAACAGGCGAAATTTCCGCAAGGATCTTTTCAACATCAAGAATCTCTACCAATTCATTATCAATATTGGTTACCGCGGTCAAGTAGTTTGCTCTACCCGCCCCATCCGGCGGCGGAAGAATTGATTCCCAATGCATATTAATAATGCGCTCTACTGAGCTGACCAAGAAACCCTGAATGGTTCGGTTAAACTCAGAGATAACCACAAAACACTTTTCAACATCCGTTGTAGGACGGCCACCAGTCGCTAAGCTCAAATCGATAACAGAGATCGTCTGGCCACGAATGTGCGCTACACCTTTAACTAGTGGGTTTAAGTTTGGCATCTTTGTCAGCTTAGGGCATTGAAGCACTTCTTTTACTTTAAAGACATTAATGCCGTAACGCTGACGCCCCATTAGGCGAAAGGTTAGTAATTCTAATCGGTTTTGACCGACGAGTTGCGTACGCTGATTCACTGAATCAAGAATACCCGTCATGAGCTCATCTCCATATCAAACTTTTTTGGATAAAAAAGTGTTAGTCTACTGCAAGCTACGAACTACTAGAGAAACAGAATGACGAATCGTAAAACAAATCTGCCTGCTTTTTCCATAGCAATGTGTAGAGCTACTTTTAAAACTGTCGTTAAGTTTATCGGCATTTTATCAATATTGTTTAGTTTTTTTATACAAGCTGCGACTCCAGAACAAATTGAAATGATTCAGTCTGCGGCAGAGCAACACATCCTTGATACCGTTGAGCAACCACAAGGTGGCGAACTCTTTGTAAATTCAGCAAATGTTGACTCAAGAATCAAAGCAACAGACTGCCCTATCCCACTTGAAACCAGCGCCTCGACGACAACCAATACCCGCAGCAGTATTACGGTTTTAGTGCAATGCATCCCTGATGAGTGGCGAGTTTATGTCCCGGTACGTATTTCGATGTCAGTACCACTCGTCACCACTACTCGTTTAATCGCAAGAGGTGAAATCGTCGGCCAATACGATGTCACCACAGCCATGATTTCCCTAAACAAATTTCGTCGTCAAGGCTTTACACTTCCAGAGCAAGTCATCGGGGCGAAAGTGAAAAAGAACTTACGCCCAGGCGATGTTGTCGAAAGAGGCGATGTCTGTGTCGTCTGCCGAAACGAGAAGGTTATCATACAGGCAGTAAAAGGTGGCATGACCATTACCACCAAAGGTACAGCATTGACCGATGGTTCGATGGGCGATCAAGTAAGAGTGAAAAATGATAAATCACAGCGTATAATTGAAGGTATTGTTACCAGCATGTCTGAAGTCACAGTTTATTTTTAACTCTTTACTTCTAAAGTGACGGTATCGTTAGCTAATTTTACTCTCAACACTTAACGCCAAATATAACGGCTGTGGTGTGACGTCCCTTTTCGACTATTGAGCTAAAAATTTGCTAAAGTATTCGAACCCTTGGTCGATATTGACTGTACAGGTTCCCATTTTTGAAGAAAAAGGCTTAACGATGGCAGGTA
Source organism: Vibrio toranzoniae (assembly GCF_024347655.1). Taxonomy (NCBI): domain Bacteria; kingdom Pseudomonadati; phylum Pseudomonadota; class Gammaproteobacteria; order Vibrionales; family Vibrionaceae; genus Vibrio; species Vibrio toranzoniae. Next base: position 2,311,751 of record NZ_AP025514.1, read on the forward strand.
TTGATAATATACGTTCAGGGCATACCCTAACGACCACTAACCGATCAGCAGCGCGCTCTGATTCTAGCCCTCAAACATCTCATTCTGATGTTGCAGCTAAATCTCCAGCAAGCAAAGACGCGGTTTCTCTGAGCCAACAAAGCAAAGCGATGGGTCAACTGCACCAAGACATGGCCACACAGCCTAGCTTTGATACAGCAAAAGTAGCAGCGATTAAAGAAGCGATTACAAACGGTTCATATACGGTCGATCCAGAGAAGTTGGCTGATAATATGATCAAGTTTGAGAACGAATTAAAAGACCTTTGATAGATGACTCCATACGAAGTCATCTTTACTTAAAGATTTTACTTTTTACCAAAGAAGTTCAGCAGGTTTAAATTATGGCGGCACTCGCAGACTTAGTTAATTTCCAACTTCAAAATGCCAAAGCCTTATCTGATCTTTTAAGTTCGGAAAAAACTGCTATCACCAGCAGAAAATCAAATGATATTGAACGAATAGCTCAAGAAAAAGTTGTCCTTGTCGAACAACTAAGATCAACCGATCAACGAATCTCTGCCCATACTAATGTCTCAGAACTGACCGAGAATCCTGAACTTGCTCAAATAGTCGCAACCATCAAGTCCATAGTGCACGACTGCCATCAAGCAAACCTGGTTAATGGCGAAGCCCTGAACCGAGCACAGCTTAGCTTTAAAAAACTCAGCAATATGATGCAACAAAGCCACGGAAAGGTTGGCATGACGTACAACGCTGGTGGCCAAACTCACACCATCTCTACCCTGGGAACCAACATAAAAGCTTAGTTAGGCTAACCCTCTTCGTAACAACCCCCCTTCTTGCTTGTATCTGTATCTGTATCTGTATCTGTATCTGTATCTGTATCTGTATCTGTATCTGTATCTGTATCTGTATCTCAGCCTATTCTTCTCGCTCGACCCGTCAAGCTTTCATAGAACCTGTAAATGCGTCCAATAAATCTACAAACAAAAAAGCGGCAAGTATTTTCATACTTGCCGCCCTGTTTTCGTACCTGTTACTGGTTGCCGTTACGCCATCTGGAAAGCGAGTGACAGCCAATACAACTGGATAATCTTATAACTAGATGATGCTTGAGTTAGAACAACGTTTGTTGTCTTTTCTGAGGCACTGCTTGAACTTCACCGTAATTACGTAACTGTTCCATCTTTCGGATATCTAGCTGAAGCTCAGTAACATAACTATCACCGACTGGGTAACTGCGGACCACTTCTGCGCCACGGATTACACCATCAACAGCACCAGAAGTTCTCTCGGTGCCAAGACGTTGATCTTCAAGCTCAGCTCTACCACTCACCCGCATACCATAGACTTGTTCAGCAAGCTCACGGTAAGCATCAATTTTAGAAGCTCTCATCGCTCGGATACGTTTTTCTTCGTCATTACGTCCTTTTTGCTCACTGATACTAGCGTAGCCAACAGCAACTAGAAAATCATTTGGCCTCATGTTTTGTAATGGTTGACAACCAACAAGCAATAAAGCGACGACAACAAATATTAACTTCTTCATCACGAACTCCTAAGGGCGAAGAATAACAGTATAAGGCTGAGTCATCGTTGGATCAGAACGAATGATGACACCATCTTGAGTTCGAATACTATTCAGAGTATCTAGGTCACGACCGATACGATCCGCTGGTAAGAAACCTTGAGCAGAAGCAACAACGATACGAGTTTGCATGCCAACCACACGAGCATTCACAAGCACACCGCCTTCTTGGCGAAGCATAGTACCCGTCAAAACGTACTGGACATCTTGCTCTTGAGCTAGGTCTTTCCAGTCACGACTTAAAGAGAAGTCGCCCTGCTGAGTCACCTGAATTGAGCCTGTGGTTTTGAAATCAACGACTTTGAAGCCACGACGCTGAAATTGATGAATAAAGCCTTCTGAAACTGAGTTACCTAACCAGTTTGTTGTGTCCATATGTTGTAGGTCAACAAACGACGTAATGGCAATCGGTGTTCTTGCTGAAATACTCGTATTCGAAATGATCAAATCTTCAGTCATACTTTCTACGAAGAAATCCATGGTATGACGAGGGCTAGCCATCAACATAAACTGACTGCCTGAATACTCAGACTTGCCGTTATATATAGGCGAATAAGCGCATGATGTCATCAACATGACACTCATTACTACGAGCCATTTTTTCATTCTCTTATCTCCAGATGTTTATAGTGCTTACTGTGCCAATATCTTCTCACCATTATTTTTTCAATGGATTACAATGTTGGAACAGTCTTTGCTTTTCAGTAATGGTTCAGATTAAGAAAAACACACTTAAGTCAGCTTCAAGCTTATAGTTATTTGTTAAGCAATATTTATACCCAACTGGTAACGAATAGATGAAAAAAATAATTTCTTACTTATTTTCAATAAGTTTATTAGTCACAATAAACTTCAATGTTCATGCCTCTTGGTATGAAGTTACCGGTACTGCCGCCATCGTATCGTCAGAAGAGACCGCAAGGATTCACGCTCTGGAAGACGCGGTCTATAAAGCCGTGCAGTTCTCAGGAGCCGATATAGGCAGCATTTCCAACCTCACTCCCTACTTAGACGCAAAGAAAAAAGAGTTCCAGTTTACCAATCACGAAGTACGCTACATCTTGGTTGAAAAAGAGAAATCACGCGGTGGCAATTTAATGATCACTGCAAAGATCGACATCTACCCTTCGGCAAATGCTTGCCATGAGAGCCAATATAAGAAGACATTCTTGGTCGGTAATATAGATGTGACTTCCCCTCAACAGGCCGTGATGGGCAGGATCTATAACCTCGGAGATGATTTCGGCCATGTCGTTGACCGTCAACTCGCGCAAGAGTCTCGCAGCTTTGTTTCTGTAGGCACGACCGACTACGACATCGATAAACGTCGACCTGAAGTCATTAAGATGATCGCTCAAGACACTGGCGCACAATACATTATTGGCGGCGATATTACCGACTTAACCGCAACCGTCGAATCTAAGTTATTGAAAGATGACGTTATCAATCGCCAGTTTGCATTAGAAATGCAGGTATTCGATGGCAAAACAGGCCATCAAGTATATAACCGTAGCTATCGTGAAGTAGCAAAGTGGCCATTCGCTAAGACCAGTGAAGTCGATACCCGTAGTGCGCGTTTCTGGGCATCCACCTACGGCACTATGATGCTTCGTGTCAGCCGCAACATTATGTTGGACTTGGAGTCTGAAGTATCATGCAAGATCACCCTTCCAGAAGTTGCCGCTGTATTTGGTAACACCGTGACCATCGATTTAGGTCGACTGCATGGCGTACAACGAGGTGACAAACTACAACTGTGGCATACAGGTTCGTTTATCGACCAACGAGGCTTACCACGTAATAAAGTATCTCAAAGTGATATCACTCTGACAGTTTCTCGCGTCTACGAAAATGAAGCGGAACTCACTATTGATCAGCCAAGCCTTGCAGGAAGCATTCAGATTGGTGATGTGATGCAAAAAATCATGTAGTTAGCGAAACGTTCGCTTCATCGTTTTTCATAAAGCCTTAGCAAAAGTACTAAGGCTTTATTTTTTTCTGATGATTGGTTTCGGTTTAGACGTATTTGTCGTAACCTTATTAATAACATAATCATCATTTAGTAAGCTATGAGTCAGAATAATCTAATTGGTGCGACCGGTTACCGCTTTATTTCGAAAGGTCAAACCGCTTTTAAAATCCATATTCATACTCCCGAAGATACGGTGCTGCATCGCTCTGTCGGCTTTGTTCGTATGGGTGAAAATAAGGCACTGAAGAAAACTATAAAATTGAGAGATGAGCTAGGCAGAAAGCTTTGGGGTAAGTTTTGGCCCAAAGTCCTCAAAGAGCCCTACTTGATGACGCGCCTACCCCATAGTTTAGAGCCCAAAATTGTATTCAAGCCAAACCCAACTCAGAGTGACCCTGAACACCGTGACGAATGTTATATCGCTAAATGGCGTGTATTCTCTGAGAATGGCGATTACAAATACAAAACTAAGGTGTGCTCAATCAGAAAACACGGTCGACTTGCCGCTTATAGCCAAACCAAACGTGCACTGCTTGATGCTCACAGAGATGTGATTGATTTGCTTATTTTTATGGGACGATTGAACAGCATCGACTTGAAGTAAACTTCACTCGATTGAATTGAATTCCCATATGTTCAGATACAAAAACAGCCGCATTTGCGGCTGTTTTTATTTTTAGGTTAGTCGCCCTAATGATTGAAGATATTCAATCACACTGAATCGACCACTTAGCTTCGGCAGATCTCTGCCAGTGTCGTCAATCGACGTTTTGAATCTTTTACATAAGGATTGGTTTGATCCCATGCGTAACCCGCTAAGATCGAGCACACCATTTGCTTAATCTTTGGGTTTGGATCTTGATAGAAAATCACATCCTGCAGCGTACCTGAGTACCAACCTTCAACATAAGTTCTAAAGGTGCTTACGCCAACCATCAACGGATCTGCATAATCGCGCTCCCAATCAACCTTCTCACCGTTAAGTTGCTTTTCCACACACTCAACCGCAAACTGAGCCGACTTCATCGCAATCGTCACGCCCGACGAGAATACAGGATCAAGAAACTCACCAGCATTACCGAGCAGTGCATATTTGTCTGTGGCAAGATGTTTTACGTTAGCAGAATAGCCACCGATTTCACCCGCAGGGTTCGGATACTCTGCGCGTGCCAGTATCTCAGCTAAACCCGGCTCTTCCATTGCCAATTGCTTAATCGCGGCAATCTTGTCTTGTGGGTAGGATTCAAAGAACTTCGGCTCCCCGACGACACCAAACGAAGAGACACCGTTGCTAAATGGGATCAACCAATACCAAACATCAGGGTTGGTTGGATGCACCGAGATCAGAATTTTATTTCGGTCATATTCAAGGTCGGTATCGGCCTCTGGAATATAATCGTTAATGTGCGTGAAAATAGCTTTGCGTGGAGGAAGCGATGATGGCTCTTCCAAGTTCAACATCTTTGGTAGCACGCGACCAAAACCACTGCCATCTAGAACGTATTGCGCCTCTAGCTGATAGCGCTCTCCATCAAGCACTTGTACGTCTAAAATGGTACTGTCTTCAGTGAAGTTAATACCCATCAACTCATGTTGATAATCAATAGTAACGCCTTGTGCTTCGGCTGTGTCTGCTAACACCTTATCAAAGGCCCCTCGCTGAACCTGAAACGTGGTTCCCGGCCCTGCAGAGAACTTATCTTCAAAATTAAACGCGGTGTACACGCCATTTTTACGAAAAGCGGCACCATCTTTGAATTGGAAGTTAGCGTCAGCCACCGCTTCGCTCATGCCAGCTTGTTCAATCACTTCCATGCAAGCCGGTAACAGGCTTTCACCAATAGAAAAGCGCGGGAAAACACTCTTTTCAATCACTCGAACATCTATGCCTTTTTTGTGCAATAAAGACGCGGCAATAGACCCTGATGGCCCAGCTCCGATGATCACTACTTGAGTTGACAATTTTTTCATTCATTTAAGCCATGTTTGTTATTTTTTATTGCGCGCTAGCTTTCAATTCAAGCAGCGTATGACCAAGGCCGATATCATCGGTACGGGTCACTACCTCAAGGCCTGCTTCTTCAACGATCTCTAAGAAATCTTCACTGCGGTAAAAACGGCTGTTGCCATTGGCCAAACAAGTGAAGTAAAGAGAAGTCGCATTTAAACTATAAGAAGCCGCATCGTATTTCTGTGCATCCCAAAACAGCTCAAGAATATAGACCGTCGCTTCTTCTGACATATGAGAGCGTACACGCTTTAATATGCTCAAAATCTCCATGGGCGAGAAGCAATCAAGGAACTGGCTCATCCACCAAACTTCCGCACCTGTCGGCAATGCTTGTTGTTTATCGAGCATGTTTGCAGGGAATGGCGTCACTCTACCTTGATGGCCATGTTGTGTCGCGTTTGCCATGGCCATTTCTAACTGCTGCGGAAGATCAACAATCGTGACTTCAACGTCTGCATCGTGGTTGCAGCACTGCATTGCCCACTTCCCCGTGTTACCACCAATATCCACCAGCGATTTCGGCTTCTTACTGAAGACTTTCTCAAGCAACACTGGGAACGAGCGGTCTGAATAGAAATGATCAAACTTGAACCAGCTCTCTTTTGCTTTTTCTGGCAATTGAGATAAACCTTGGTAAATGGTTTCCCAATCACCTAGCTCTTTCAAGCCCGCAGGTGTTCCTTCTTCAATCGCTTCCGTTAAATGCATCATCGCGGCGTAACAAACATCGGCAGTGAAATCCAAGTTGGCATTAGTCATGCCATCGTGCAGAAGGTAAAAACCAAGGTTGGCTATTTTATAGTTAGGTTTGTCCCAAGTAACAATATAAGCACTTAGCGCCATATCGAGTAGAACTTTCACGCCGTACTCGGATACACCGGTTATTTCCGAAAGCTTCTCGGCGGGTAAACCATCATTACCCACCTCATCTAGGGCCTTTAAAATACCTAAATCACGAAGTGTACGAGCTGTATGAAAAACAATAGGAGCAAAAGATAATTTTTGCGCTTCTGTTTTTGCTTCTAATGCGTTGAATGGATCTAATTTATATTCCGACACGAAAAACCTAACTTTCAAATAATAGGAGGGATTACTCTGCAGCCATTTGTGCAAGCTTGCGTTTAATATCAACGTTTAAGTTATTAACCCAGCGGTTGTAATTTCGGTGTATTTCACCATCGTCATATTTCAAATTCTCTGATTCAACGTAAAGAATAGAGTAAAACTTGTCACTATAAGGAATTTCAACCACCGCATGGTGTGAACGAACATACAGCTCGGCACGAATCAAGCCTGGCTTTATTTCTGAAACCAACCAGCCTCGATTCTCAGCGGACTCATAAATAGCTGATTTCACCTGTTTACTTTGAAGATTCAGTGCAACTGGAGTATCCTCAACATTCATTACAGGCTGGACACGTCCACACCCTGCAAGAACGAGTATGAATAACATTGAAACGGCTATTTTTAATAATTTCATTTAAATTCCTTATCTGTGTTTATTTATAAGCACGCATAGTATTCAGTTAGACCCAAAGCAAATCAATACTCTATGTCAAATCAAGCACAATTAATGTCATTTAATATCGAGAAGTGGTCTGCAAATTCGGCTGGCCTCAATTCTATTGTTGAATGGAAAACGTGGAGCTCTAATTTAGATTGGCCGAAAAATGGCTCAACTGAGTTTAAAGCTATTCCTCCGATGATGCGCCGTCGCATGAGTGTGCAAAGCAAACTTGCCGTCCAAACTGCATTAACCTTATTAAAAGACACCACGATTGATTATCTGGTTTTTGCCAGCCGACATGGTGAACTACACCGAACTGCCACATTAATTCAGTCAGTACTGGAAGGTGACGATGCTTCTCCAATGGCGTTCTCGCAGTCGGTACACAATACCGCAGCCGGGCTAACCACTATTGCCGCGAAAGCACCAATTCCACTGTCCTCAATCGCCGCTGGGCAAGATACTTTCCATAACGCTCTAATTGAAGCTTACCTTTACCTTGACCAATACCCATCGCATCGTGTGTTAGTCATCGACTTCGATCAGCCTCTGCCTGACCTCTACCAAGAGTACGAAACTCAGAACTATGCTGATTATGCTCTGGGCTTAGTGCTAACCGCAGGCCGTGACTACTCTGTTTCAAGGGCAGTAACCAGTGATAGACCAGCGACTGATTTACCGCAAGGCCTACAAACACTGCAAAGCATCCTACAAAATGCACAACGTTGGACTATTGCCGGAAAACACCAAACTTGGTCATGGGTAAACAACACGAAACCTGGAACTCAAGAATGAGTAAGATCGACCAATATTGGCGAGTATTCGCGACAGGGCTTTGCTTCACCATCTTCGGTTTAGGAGGGTTAGTGCTTAGCTTCTTGATCTTGCCTTCGATCGCGATCACCACATCAAACACCATTCAAAGAGAGCTTAAAACTCAACGACTGATTCGTTTCTCCTTCAATGCTTTTTGCCAAATCATGAAGTTCACGGGCGCGATTGATTACCGAATTGATGGCGCCGAACTGCTACGCAAAGATCGTAACTGCATCATCGTCGCCAATCACCCAAGTTTGATTGATTATGTACTGATCGCCTCTCAACTTCCTCAATGTGATTGCCTCGTCAAAGCGGCAATATGGGAAAACCCATTTATGAAGAAGATTGTTAGAGCGGCAGGTTATATCCCCAACCAAACACCTGACGATCTTTTAGAGCGCTGTGAAGAGCGTTTTTCACGTGGCAATGTACTGCTCGTTTTTCCAGAGGGAACTCGCACAACGCCAGGAATTGAACCATCCTTACAACGTGGTGCGGCGCAAATAGCGACTCGAACACAAACCGATTTACGCATTATTCATATTACAGTTTCTCCGACATTCTTAACGAAAGAGAAAAAATGGTATCAAGTTCCTGCTACGAAACCCTTTTTTCATATTGCGGTGAAAGGTAAAATAGAAGTCGCACCCTTTATTGAGAATGCAAATAACTTAACTTCGGCAGCAAGACGCCTTAATCACCACCTTGCAGAGACTATTTTCCCTTCCGAAGACAACATTTAGCTCATCAATAAGACAACTGGCGATATCAGCATTTGGAAAATACCTCGCATAATGTAGAATCGCCTCCCTTAAAGCAGCATTTAGATAAAGTACTAAGTAGGCCAAAGTGGAAACATTACACAACGAACTGAAACAACTGATCATCGACGCATTGAACCTTGAAGACATGAGCATTGATGAGATTGAAACAGAAGCTCCACTATTTGGTGATGGACTGGGACTAGACTCTATCGATGCACTTGAACTTGGCCTTGCTATCAAGAAGAAGTACAACATTGTTATTGATGCCGACGACTCAAACACTCGCCAGCATTTTGCATCGGTAGAAAACCTAGCAAACTACATCTCATCTCAAACGAACAACTAGACAGATCTTTATGACACAAGCTAACCAACAAGAAGTATACAACCAGGTTAAAGATGCGCTTATTGAGCTGTTCGAGCTTGATGCTGAAGATATCACGCCTGAAGCTCATCTTTATCTAGATCTCGACCTAGACAGCATTGATGCGGTTGATTTGGTCGTTCACCTACAAAATGTTACCGGTAAGAAGATCAAACCTGAAGAGTTCAAAGCAGTACGCACCGTTAATGACGTTGTTGAGTCTGTGATTGAACTATTGAAGGACGCGTAATGCGTTCTCTGCTGACTTTACTGTCGGCAATCATACTTTTCACTTATCCAATAGCGGTTTACTTTGGACTCAACAAGTTTGGCCTACAAACCGTTGGTATCGTCTTAGCCGCTATTTTTGCTGTCCGCATTTTCTCTGCTGGTCAGGCTAAAATCAAAGAGCTAAAACACCTAGCTTGGATCAGCGGAAGTGCTGGAATTGTTCTGTTGGCCTTAGGTTTAACCTTTAAACAGCATGGTTGGTTAACCTATTATCCCGTTATCGTTAATGTTTGTATGTTGGCTGTATTTGCTTCAAGCCTATGGCAACCTCAAACGATTATCGAACGCCTTGCTCGACTTCAAGAGCCTGAACTTCCGCAAAGTGGGATTGATTACACACGAAAAGTCACTAAGATTTGGTGCTTATTCTTTGTTATCAATGGCTCTATTGCCCTTTATACCTGCTTCCAACCTCTTGAAATATGGACCCTATACAACGGCTTACTCAGCTATATGTTCGCAGGGTTACTCTTTGCAGGAGAATGGGTGGTAAGACAGCGTATTCGTCAGAGTTAAATTGTTATGACCCAAACCGTACCTTACATCTCGTTGTCTGACCTTCTCAGTCAAAAAAGAGCCCCTGAATCTATTGTCTGCTTTGACGACAATAGCAAGATTACGTGGCAAACCTTTAACGACGACTTATCTCAACTCGTACACCTTTTATCTTCATCCCCTTTTCAACGAGTTGCGATTTGTACCCAGGACAGCTACCTATTTTCGGTGGCATTTCTGGCGTGTGCAGCAGCCAGCAAACACATCATCTTACCGGGCAACTACCAGCCTTGTGCGCTTGCTGAGTTAAGTGAACAGTTTGATTGCCTGCTAGTTGATAACTCGATTGGCGAAGTTGAGGTGAGTGACGTTCGCAATATCCAAACCTTATTAAACTCCAACACCGAAGTACAAAAGCCTCTAACCGATAATCTGACGACCATGGATTTGGCATCAACCCACTTGACCTTGTTTACTTCAGGTTCGAGTGGTACGCCCAAAGCTATAGATAAAACCTTAGAGCACCTAGACATTGAGACGGCTCAGCTAGCTAAAAACTGGGGAGAGTTACTCAAGGGTAACCGAATCCAAAGTACAGTTTCTCATCAACATATCTATGGTTTGTTGTTTCGCATCTTATGGCCGCTCTGTTCTGGCATTCCATTCGCGAGAAATAATCTTGAATACCCAGAACAGATTCTGTCCCACGCCAATAAAAATTGTGTACTGATCAGTAGCCCTGCTTTGCTCAAACGATTAAAACACGAGAGCAAAACCGCGCAACTTGCTGGTGTTTTCTCTTCGGGTGGTCCACTGCCTACCGAGTCGGCTCACCAGTCACGAGATCTACTTGGTCATTTACCTATCGAGGTGTTTGGCAGCACAGAGACCGGAGGCATCGCCTTTCGCCAACAAGAAAGCGCTCAAACGCCTTGGCAACTTTTTGACTGCATTGAGGCTAGTCTCAACAGTGAGAATTGCATTAAGTTATTGTCGCCCTACATCGATAAAAACAACTGGTATCAGACCGCTGATGAGTGTGAAATGGTCTCGGAGAATCAATTCATATTGAAAGGCCGCACCGATCGAGTCATTAAGATTGAAGAAAAACGAGTATCACTGGTAGAAGTAGAAAAACGATTAGAACAACAGCCTTGGATAAGCGAGTGTGTGGTGATTCCGTTTGAAGAGCCTGATCGCTTAATCTTAGCCTCTGTTTTAGTATTATCAGAGGAAGGCCAAGCAACTCTCGCCACCATGAGCAGAGGTAAGTTCTGGTTGATGCTGCGTTCTGAACTCAGAAAGTGGTTAGAACCGATCGCTATCCCAAGAAAATACCGTGTTGTCGATGAGATCCCCCTCAACAGCCAAGGTAAGCGATTAACATCTCACATAGAACAGCTAATAAAATCATAGAAACCGCTGATCGTATTTTACACTGAGATTATCTTTTTATATTTTTGTCAAAGAACCAATATTTGCCCAAGGATTCTAAGCACGCCCTATGGATAAAAGAAAACCAAACATCATTGCTGTAGACACGGTAGAGAATGAATCGACCCTGACACTCAATGTTAGCGCAGACATCACCGATTTTAAGGGACACTTCAAACGCTTTCCTATTCTCCCCGGCGTCACGCAAATTGATTGGGCACTTCACTACGCTGTCCAAGAGCTAAACGTCCCTGGTTTCTTTAAAGGCATGGAAGTCATCAAGTTCCAAGAGCCTATCCTGCCTGATGCAACAATTCAGCTATCACTCAAATGGGATACTGACAAAAACAAGCTGAGCTTCAGTTACACCTCAAACAACGGTGAACAGACCCACTCTTCAGGCAAAATGAAGCTGGGAGAGAAAAGTGAATAGCGCTCCCGTCGAGGCTACTCAAGACCAAACAAAAGAAAGCAGCTACAAGGCTTGCTTCCTTATACCGTGCTTTAACCATGGTGCAACCATGCCCGAAGTCGTCTCATCACTCCTTGAATTTGAACTACCAATTATTATTGTTGATGATGGCAGTGAACTCGCGACCAAACAGTTTCTGGCTCCCCTAGCAGAGAATTCAAACGTAACCTTGGTGACACTTGAACAGAACCAAGGCAAAGGCGGCGCAGTAAAAGCGGGGATCAAAAAAGCACAAGAGATCGGCTTTAGCCACACCATTCAGATAGATGCTGATGGACAACACGACCTTGAAGCCTTGCCGACATTGATTGAGGCCTCACAAGCTAAGCCACGACACCTGATATCAGGCCGACCTATCTACGACGAGAGTGTGCCTAAGGCAAGGCTTTACGGGCGCTACGCGACACACATTTGGGTATGGATAGAAACCCTTTCTTTATCAATTAAAGACAGCATGTGTGGCTTTAGAGCGTACCCGATCAATCAAACACAAGCGGTACTCAACAAATACGATGTTGGCTCTAGAATGGACTTCGATATCGAGATTCTGGTTCGCTTATATTGGGAAGGTTGTGACATTGATTTCGTTAAAACACGCGTCATCTACCCAGAAAATGGCGTCTCTCATTTCGATGCGCTGTGGGATAACGTAAAAATCAGCTGGATGCACACACGACTGTTTTTCGGCATGCTGCCAAGAGCACCAAAATTGATTGCTCGCCATTTCAAATCCGATTCAGCTGATAATAACCAAAGTTTATCGATTGATTCAGAACCACAAGCTTCAGAACAACCCCATTGGTCTCGCACTCAAGAACGCGGCACCGTACTCGGCATCAAGCTACTATTGGCCGTGTATACCCTATTAGGTCGCGGTGTCTTTAACCTCATTTTACGCGGTGTGATGCGTTACTACCACTTAACGGGCAAACGCGCACGAAACGCTTCTGAGCAATACTTGTTCCAGCTAAAGGCGTACGCAGAGCAACAGAATATCGAGTTACCCGCTGAGTTAACCAGTTATAACCATCTGCTTTCGTTTGGCCATACTATGCTAGATAAGTTAGCCGCATGGAAAGGTGACTTCTCGGCAGATAACCTGACGATTCATGGCCAAGACCAATTCGAAAGCATGGTAGCCAACCAACAAGGTGTGCTGATTCTGGGTTCTCATCTTGGCAATATCGAACTGTGCCGCGCTTTAGGTCGCAGACACTCGAACATCAAAATCAATGCTTTGGTTTTTACAGAACACGCTGAGCGTTTTAACTCGGTTATGAAAGCCGTGAACCCGCAGTCTGACTTAAACTTGATTCAAGTGACCTCGATGGGGCCTGATACGGCTATCTTATTGCAGCAAAAGTTGGAGCAAGGTGAGTGGATCGTGATTGTTGGTGATAGAACTTCCACCAGCAAAGAGAGCCGCTCGGTATGGGCAGAGTTCTTGGGTAAGGAAGCGCCGTTCCCTCAAGGACCATTTATGTTAGCCTCGGTTCTCAAAGCACCCGTATTTTTGCTGTTTGGCTTACGTGACAACTCACAAGCAAAGCCGCACTTTAATGTCTATTTCGAGCATTTTAGCGACAGAATCGAACTACCTAGAAAGACACGCGAACAATCTTTGAAGCAAGTCGTTCAACAATACGCAGACCGACTTCAGCACTACACACTGAAAGCACCGCTTCAGTGGTACAACTTTTTTAATTTTTGGACATTGAGCAAGCACCATGACGAAAAAGAATCCAAATAGCATCACCTTTGGTGCCGAACGCCTCACGATTGAGGATGTTGTCGCTATCTCACAAGGCGCAAAAGCCTCGATGAACTCAAGTGAAGCATTCACATCTAAGATCGACCGTGGTGTCGCTTTCTTAGAACGCCTACTCAAAGAAGAAGGCGTAATTTACGGCGTAACGACAGGTTACGGTGACTCTTGTACGGTTGCGATTCCGCCAAGCCTTGTCGATGAACTGCCTCTTCACCTAACTCGCTTCCACGGTTGTGGCTTGGGTGAAATACTGTCTCACGAGCAAGCGCGCGCAGTACTTGCAACTCGTCTCTGTTCGCTATCACAAGGCGTTTCTGGTGTGACTCACGATCTACTTAACCAGATCGTAACCCTGATCAACCAAGACATCTCACCGCGTATTCCTCAAGAAGGATCGGTAGGTGCCAGTGGCGACTTGACACCTCTATCTTACTTAGCAGCTGCACTGATTGGTGAGCGTGATGTCATCTACAAAGGTGAAGTGCGCCCAACCAGCGATGTCTACAAAGAGCTAGGCATTAGCCCTATCAAGCTTAAGCCGAAAGAAGGCTTGGCATTGATGAATGGTACATCTGTGATGACGGCATTAGCTTGTATCGCTTACAAGCGCGCGGAATATCTAGCTCAACTATCGACCAAGATCACCGCTATGGTATCTGTTGGTATGCACGGCAATGACTTCCACTTCGATGAAGCGCTATTCGCAGTGAAACCTCATCCAGGTCAACAACAAGTTGCGGCATGGCTACGTGATGATCTACAAGCGGATCGCCCGCCACGTAACAGTGATCGCCTACAAGATCGATACTCTCTGCGCTGTGCGCCACATGTTATCGGTGTGGTTCAAGACTCTCTGCCTTGGCTTCGCCAGATGATCGAGAACGAGCTAAACAGCGCCAACGATAACCCAATTATCGATGGCGACAATGAGCGAGTACTGCACGGTGGACACTTCTACGGTGGCCATATCGCCATGGCGATGGATACGCTAAAAACAGCCGTAGCCAACCTTGCTGACCTGCTTGATCGCCAAATGGCACAGCTGATGGATTACAAATTCAACAACGGTTTGCCATTTAACCTAACGGGTGCAGAAGGCGAACGTAAGCCAATCAACCACGGCTTCAAGGCAGTACAAATCGGCGTGTCAGCTTGGACAGCAGAAGCATTGAAACATACTATGCCTGCAAGCGTATTCTCTCGCTCAACTGAGTGTCACAACCAAGACAAAGTGAGCATGGGCACCATTGCTGCTCGCGACTGTTTACGTGTTCTAGAGCTAACCGAACAAGTAGCAGCAGCGTCACTACTGGCTGGTACGCAAGCGCTTGAGCTTCGTAAACGCCACAATGAGCTTGATGAGCACCACATGAGTGAAAACCTCAAGCACATTCGCGACGAAGTACTGAAAGAGTTTGAGTTTATAGTCGAGGACCGTCCGCTGGAAGGCGATCTACGCCACTTTATTTCTCGTATTCAAAGTCAGCATTGGTCACTTTATTAAAAGAACTTTACTCATGGAGTAGTTAACCTCATAAAGTAGCTAAGTTCATATAGTAACCAACCCTTTACGCAATATTGTTGAGAGCGATTTATGTCTGAAATCCTTCATCCGTTACAATCTGAGGTGACACTTATCACCTCATTCCAAGATGCCGACCCGATGGGCGTGATCTATCACGGCAACTACTTCCGATTTTTTGAAGAAGTAAGACGCATCATGATGGATAAGATTGAGTACAACTATCATGAGATGAAGGATTCTGGCTACATGTGGCCTATCATCGATACCCGCGTGAAATACATCAAAGCGATACCGTTTAATCATCAGATCAAGGTATCGGCTAAGTTGACTGAATGGGAAAACCGTCTGCGCGTTGATTACGAAATTCACGATGCCAACACAGGCGCTCGCATGACACGAGCACACACCATGCAGGTTGCAGTGACCATTGAAGAGCAAGAGATGTGCTTCGCTTCACCGAAAGTGTTTACTGATAAAGTCGAGCATTGGCACCAATTCGGGTGCTTGCCCCTAACTGAACATCAATCCCAAGCCTCTAACCCACAACAGGTGAATCATGAGTCTGTTTAAACGCAGTCGTAAACACATCAGCGTCTTGCTGTTAGGACTCGCTGCGATGATGTCGAGTGACCTTGCTACCGCGAATCAGAACACCGCTCCCGTCGGTTTTATTTCAGAGCTGCAAACGGTGCTCAGCGAAAATAACATTGTTCGTGGCGAGTTTACTCAAACACGCAATATGGAAATGTTTGCCCAACCTTTGACGTCACAAGGTACATTCCTGTTAGACAAATCAAGTGGCCTACTTTGGACGCAAACGTCACCGTTTCCGGTGAACTTGGTGCTCACCGACAACAAATTGAGCCAAAGGTTTGCCGACCAACCCGCTAAAATCATCACCGATAAAGAAAACCCAATGGCGTTTTATTTCAGCCATATTTTCCTATCAGTGTTCCACGGTGATACACAAAAACTTCAAGAACAATTCTCTCTGTCGTTCGAGGCTGCAACAATACAAAGCCCAGACGAGAAAACAGGCAACAATTCATGGACGCTTATCCTAACGCCAAAAAGTGCACCAATGAATGCGGTATTTGAAGCCATCACGCTACAAGGCAACAGTGATATTGAGCGAATCGAGCTAAAAGAGATTCGTGGAGACAGCACGGTGATCGAATTCAGCCAGCTAAGCAATCAACCGGAAGTATTATCAGATGCCGAAGCGCAACAATTTCAACTCTAAGCTTGCCCTTGTCTGGCTAATTGTCGTGGTGCTGTTTAGCGGACTGTTGATCAAACAGTTCGCTTTTTCTTCTTCAGTGCCTATCGAAAGCAACATCATGAAATTGCTACCTGAGAATCAGCAAGATCCTATGGTTGAACAAGCTTTTCAGCAGATTTCCAACTCGATGAGTGAGCAAGTAGTATTCATCTTGAGTGGCTCCGATATCAAGAGCACCATGGCGGCAACCCAAGCCTTTGAGACATCACTCAATCAAGATGCCTTTTCTGACAATTCAGTACTCTTCAAGCATGTTCAAGGCAAGATCAACGCCAGCACACAAAGCCAATGGAGTGACTTCTATTTTCGTCATCGCGCTCAATTGCTGACCGAACAACAGAAAGAAACATTAACTCATGCACCAGAATCACGTGCTCAATATGTGATTCAATCCTTGTACAACCCTTTTTCAGGCGTGACAGCGACCGAGTTAACCTTAGACCCGTTCCTGTTATTTCGTGACTATATAAGCGAGGTTGGCACCCGTTCTAGTAACTTTGGGATTAATGAAGGTTATCTAACCGCACAATCACAAGATCAATCACACATTCTTGTTACCGCGACGTTAGCTGGCTCTCCTTATAGCTTAGCGATTCAAGAACAACTTCCTGTATTAGACGCTTTAGAGCGAAAAATTGAGAAGCAATTTGACGTCAAAGTTCAGCATACTGGCGTGGTTTTCTATGCCAATTACGGTACTCAAAGTGCGAAGTCTGAAATCAGCACCATTGGCTTAGGCTCATTGGCTGGCGTAATTTTATTGGTATGGCTGACGTTTCGTAGCGCGCTGCCACTTGCTTTGTCTTTACTCTCAATCAGCACGGGATTATTAGTCGCACTGGCGAGCACCGTCGCCATCTTCGGTAAAGTCCACCTATTTAGCTTGGTGTTTGGCGCAAGCTTAATTGGTGTATCCATCGATTACTCCTTTCATTACCTCACTGACCGTTTGGCAGCAGGAAGCGAGTGGCAGAGCGATAAAGGCCTAAAACATATCTTCATTGCGATCACTCTAGGTTTAATCACCAGCCTGATCGGCTACCTAGGGTTGCTGGTTGCACCCTTCCCAGGTCTACAGCAACTCGCTCTGTTTTCATCGATCGGGCTTATTGCCGCGTATGCCAGTGTGGTGTGTTGGTATCCAGTATTAGCCTTCAAGCCAAGCCAAGAGCGTGCACTTCCGTTGGCTAGCCTTTGGTGCACATGGCTAAACTTGTGGAGTAAACCCAAGTTTAAAATCGGCTTACCTTTAGTAGTGACCGTGGTGAGTTTGGCGTCAATCAGCCAAGTTCGTTATGACGACGATATCCGCCAGCTACAAGCGATGCCTGACGAGCTTAAACAACAAGAGCAAGCCATCTCTGAGATCTCAGGACTAGGTAGTGCTCAGAACATGCTATTGGTGACGGCGAACAGCAATCAGACGTTACTGAACAAATTAGCGTTGATCAGCTCGGAATTAGATTCGTTGGTCGATCAGCAGGGCATCTCTGGCTATCGCAGCGTCAATCAGCATCTGCCAAGTGAGCAAGAGCAACACGAAAACTATCAGTTGGTTAAGCAGCTCTACGCTAACCAAAGCGCGACCTTACAAACCACACTCGGTTGGTCGAGCTTCCCAGAGCTACCAAAATACCACCCCATCACACTGGATGAGTTTTTGGCATCTCCGGTATCCGAGCCGATTCGCCCTCTTTGGTTAAAACCAATCAATAACCAAGCAGCGTCGGTTATCATGATCAAGGATGTCACCAATTCAGAGCTGTTCTCTCAATGGCTCGATTCAAGCTTTGCTCAACAACAAGGCGTGAAGTACCTCAATAAAGCCGATGAGATCTCATCTCTGTTTGCTGAATACCGAGTTAAGATTACCGAGCTATTATTGATAGCGTTTGCGGCTATTGGCATGGTGTTAGTTTGGCGCTATGGCGTGAAACAAAGTCTGTTGATGCTGCTGCCGTCATTGATTGCAGGCGTAGCGGGTTTAGCGGTGACTGGGGCTTTAGGCTCAACACTGAACCTGTTTAATCTGCTTGGTTTGATTCTGATTTTAGGGATTGGTATCGACTACACCCTGTTCTTTGCTGAACAGAAGAAGTCACTAAGCACCTTATTGGCGATCACCTTATCTGGTCTCACAACATTGCTTTCATTCGGCTTACTGTCGTTGAGTCAGACTCATGCTATTCATAGCTTCGGTATTACCGTGCTAACTGGTATTTTTGTAGCGTGGCTGCTTTCCCCACTCGCAATCAACAGCGAACAAGCCACAGAAAAAACTAAACCTCGCGAGGCTTTTAGATGAACAAAACAATCAAGATAGCGCTCGCCGTTGGATTGGGCTTACTACTCAGCGCTTGTTCGATGGTGTCTCAACAGCCAACAGGCGCAAGTGTCGCAATCGACAAAGACACAGAGCTAGCCTTGCCGCTGCCTGCTGAACTGGGATACTCATTTACCGCGAGCCAGTTGATCAGCGCAACATGGCAAGACGATACCCAGCAACTGCCTGTTCAAGTTGAAGTCACCCCCGAGAAGGTCGTTTTAGCGGGTTTCTCTTCTTGGGGAACGCGCATCCTATCGCTGCAATACCAAAACCAAGCGATTGATACGCAAGTGCTATCTGGCCTTGGGGCAACATTACCGCAGCCCGAACAGGTGCTATTTAATTTAATGCTGACTCTATGGCCGGTCGAAGCGTGGGCTCAGCCTCTGCAAAGTATCGGCTGGCACTTGGTCGACACAGACAACAGTCGCACCGTGTTTGATGACAACCAACAGGCAATCATTCGAATTGATTATCAAGCCGCCCCCGGTGCACACAAAACGGCAGGCAATATTGTCTTCAAACATTTGACCCAAGGCTACAACATCACCATACAAACGTTGAACTCAACGATTGTCGATAACCCAAGTAAGAGCTAAACACTATGCCTATTTATATCCAAGACTGTGGTTTCCACTCAGCGTTAGGCTCAAGTATTGCTGACATTCATGGCTGCCTCAAAGACGAACGTGAATCAAACATGGTTGAAGTGAGCGATATGCTGAACGACGGCAAGCACACTGTCGTTGGCAAAATCGCAAGTGAGCTACCAGACATACCACCAGCTCAAGCGCAATATACCACTCGCAACAATCAGCTGGCACTGTCGGCTCTTAATCAAATTGAAGACTCTATCGAGCAGGCAAAGTCACAATTTGGCGCAGATAGAATTGCAGTGGTTATCGGCACCAGCACTTCGGGGATTTCGGACGGTGAGGCAGCATTCAAACATAAACTGGCACACGGTGAATTTCCTGAGCATTACCACTACTCGAAACAAGAGTTAGGCAATACCTCTGAATTTGTTAGCCAACATTGTGCATTAACAGGACCAAGCTATGTGATATCTACCGCCTGCTCATCAAGTGGCCGTGTATTTCTCACTGCCCAACGTTTGCTAGATTCAGGCATGGCTGATGCTGTGTTAGTGGGTGGTGTGGATACACTGTGTAGGCTGACGCTCAATGGTTTTCATGGTCTTGAAGCCCTTTCGACCACACATTGTCAGCCATTTAGTGCCACTAGAGATGGCATCAACATAGGTGAAGCAGCGGCGTTTATGTTGCTCAGCAAAGCAAAACTGAATGCTACCAATACAACCCCAAACACATCAAGCATTGCTCTATTAGGCTGTGGGGATAGCTCTGATGCACACCATATTTCAGCACCTCACCCTGAAGGGAATGGCGCTGAGCAAGCCATTAGAAAAGCGTTAAATTCTGCTAACTTACAAGCAGAAGACATCGGTTACATTAATGCTCACGGCACTGCGACACCACTTAATGATTCAATGGAAAGCAAAGCCATTCATCGTATTTTTGCAAACAAGGTTCCCGTTAGCTCAACCAAGCCGCTCACCGGGCATACTCTAGGAGCGGCAAGTGCGATTGAGGCTGCAATTGCATGGCATATTTTGAAATATGACTTACCGCTTCCCTTACAAAAATGTCAGGATAAAGCTGAAGATATTGAGATTGATTTGGTAAACTGTTCGCAGAAACTTAAAGTAAAGAACATCTTAAGCAACTCGTTTGCTTTTGGTGGCAACAACATTAGCCTGATTTTTGGTGTAGTAAATGACTGAACTCCCTTCTATAGAGCAACTTCTCCCACACGATGATCCGATGATTTTAATCGATCGTGCGATTAGCATAGAGGCGTTGTCGATCCACTGTCAGGTCGATATTGATGACCATAATCTGTTCTTTGACGCCGAATCTCAAACGGTACCAGCTTATGTTGGCATCGAATTTATGGCGCAGTCTGTCGCGGCATGGTCTGGATATCACGCACTTAAAAACGGTACCACTCCTCCAATCGGATTCTTACTCGGCTCTCGTCGTTATAAATCACTGTGTGATGAGTTTATTCAAGGTCAGACCCTTGATATCTACGCTGAACAGCTTATGGAAGACAGCGGTATGGCCGTGTTTACCGCCAGAGTCGAAGACCAAGGCGAGTTAGTGGCTCAATGCCAACTCAACGTCTACGTGCCAACCGAACAAAAATTACAAGAAATGAAAACTAGGAGCCCATCATGACCCGTCAGGTTTTAGTCACCGGAGCCAGCAAAGGCATTGGTAAAGCGATCGCTATTCAACTCGCGAAAGACGGATTTGAAATCGCCGTTCATTTCATGGGTGACAAGCAAGGTGCTGAAGACACATTAAAGTCGATTACCGAATTGGGTGGCGCTGGACGTCTTATCCAATTTGATATCAGCAACCGCAGCGAGTGTCGCGAAAAACTTGAGTCTGATATTGCCGAGCATGGCGCTTACTATGGTGTTGTAAATAATGCCGGAATTACTCGTGATACAGCATTCCCAGCCATGACGGAAGAAGAGTGGGATGGCGTTATCCATACCAACCTCGACAGCTTCTACAACGTACTTCACCCGTGCGTGATGCCAATGGTTCAAAAACGCAAAGGCGGTCGAATCGTTACTCTGGCGTCGGTATCCGGCATCATGGGTAATCGCGGTCAAACCAACTATGCCGCAGCAAAAGCGGGCGTGATTGGCGCGACTAAGTCTCTGGCTTTAGAGCTAGCAAAACGTAAGATCACGGTAAACTGTGTCGCTCCAGGCTTAATTGATACCGGCATGGTTGATGAGCACGTGAAAGATCACGCGCTTCCTCAAGTACCACTGCGCCGTATGGGTGAACCAGAAGAAGTGGCAGGCCTAGTCAGTTACCTAATGTCAGATATTGCGGGCTATGTTACTCGCCAAGTGATTTCAGTGAATGGAGGCTTAGTATGACCCGCCGCGTTGTTGTAACAGGCATGTCTGGTGTTACTGCCTTTGGTAATGATTGGCAGCACATCGAACCAAAATTGAAAGCGTGTAAAAATGCGACTCAATATATGCCAAGCTTCGAGCAGTATGATGGCCTCAACACTAAACTCGCCGCGCCTATTGATGACTTCCAACTTCCTAAACACTATAAACGTAAGCAAGTACGTGGCATGGGTCGTGTATCTCGCCTAGCCACCGTTGCGTCAGAAAATGCACTAGAGCAAGCAGGGCTGATTGGTCACGACATCTTAACCAATGGCGAAACAGGTATTGCTTACGGTTCTTCCACTGGCAGTACTGATGCCGTTGGCGCGTTCGGTGTGATGCTGAATGAGAAATCGACACGAGCAATCACAGCAACCACCTATGTTCAAATGATGCCACACACCGCTGCGGTAAACGTAGGACTGTTCTTTGGCCTACGCGGCCGCGTGATTCCCACCAGCAGTGCCTGTACTTCAGGAAGCCAAGCAATTGGTTACGCCTATGAAGCAATCAAACACGGCTACCAAACCGTGATGGTTGCTGGTGGCGGTGAAGAGCTATGCCCAACTGAGTCTGCCGTTTTCGATACCCTTTTTGCTACCAGTCTAAAAAACGACACGCCAGAAAAATCCCCTAGCCCTTACGACAGCGAGCGTGATGGCTTAGTTATTGGTGAAGGTGCCGGCACGCTTGTTCTTGAAGAGTATGAACATGCCGTTGATCGTGGCGCAAAGATCTACGCTGAGATCATCGGTTTTGCCAGCAACTGCGATGCCGCTCATGTGACCCAACCTCAGATGGAAACCATGCAAATCTGTATGGAAAATGCACTGAAAGATGCGCAGCTTCCGGCAGAAAAAATCGGTTATGTTTCTGCGCACGGCACTGCGACTGAGAAAGGTGATATTGCAGAAAGTAATGCCACCGCGAACATTTTTGGCGAAGTGCCAATCAGCTCATTGAAAAGCTACTTTGGTCATACGCTTGGTGCGTGTGGGGCGATTGAAGCTTGGTTAAGCCTAGAAATGATGCATTCAGGTTGGTTCAACCCTACCTTAAACCTTGAGAATATCGACGAACGCTGCGGTAAGCTTGATTACATCACAGGTTCAGGTCGTGAATTGGATGTTGAATATCTGATGAGTAACAACTTTGCTTTTGGCGGAATCAACACTTCGATCATCTTCAAGAGAATTTGGGCTTAGCTAGATAAAACTCCAAACAAATAAAAAGGGTCAGTAACCAAGTTACTGACCCTTTTCTAATCTAGCAAACGCTTATTAAATTATGCGTTAGCTTCACGCTCAGCGATGAACTCAAGAGCCATCTTGATGCGAGCGATTACGCGCTCTTTACCAACAAGCTCCATCACTGCATCAACAGAAGGAGACTGACCGCCGCCTGTTACTGCTACGCGAAGTGGCATACCGATTTTACCCATGCCGATCTCTAGCTCTTCACATACAGCAGCAATCACACCGTCTTTGATGTTTGCTGTAGTGAAATCTTCAAGAGCTTCAACCTTAGCAAGAGCAAGCTCTAGTGGACCTTTAGCAACACCACGTAGGTGCTTCTTAGCTGCGCCAGCTTCAAACTCAGAGAAATCTTCGTAGAAGTAACGAGATTGCTCAGCAAGTTCGATAAGTGTGTTACAACGCTCGCCAACTAGCTTGATCACTTCAGTGATCGCTGGGCCGTTTGTTGTATCGATCTTCTGTGCGTCTAGGTGCCATTGCAGGTATTTTGCAACGTACTCAGGCTCAGAAGTCTTAATGTAGTGGTTGTTCAACCAAAGTAGCTTGTCAGTGTTGAATGCAGATGCAGACTTGCTGATTGCTTTTAGGCTGAAGAACTCAATCATCTCTTCTTGAGAGAAGATCTCTTGGTCACCGTGAGACCAACCTAAACGAACTAGGTAGTTGTTCAGCGCATTTGGTAGGTAACCTTCGTCGCGGTATTGCATTACAGATACAGCACCGTGACGCTTAGAAAGTTTCGCACCGTCATCACCTAGAATCATTGCACAGTGAGCGAACGTTGGAACTGGCGCGCCTAGTGCTTCATAGATGTTGATTTGACGAGGTGTGTTGTTGATGTGGTCTTCACCACGAACAACGTGTGTAATCCCCATATCCCAGTCATCCACTACCACGACGAAGTTATAAGTAGGAGCGCCGTCTGTACGACGAATGATTAGGTCATCAAGTTGGCTGTTAGCGATTTCAATGCGACCACGGATTTGATCATCAAATACGACGCTACCCTCTTTAGGATTACGGAAACGGATAACGCACGCATCGCCTTCTTTTGCTGCTTCGTTTGCTGCAACAATTTTAGGGTGGTTCGCATCGTAACGAGCCATTTCTTTGTTTTCTTCTTGCTCTGCACGAATTTCGTCTAGTGTCTCTTTAGATGCATAACATTTGAATGCTTTGTCTTCAGCAAGTAGCTTATCAACCATTTCGTTATAACGGTCAAAACGCTTAGATTGGTAGTAAGGACCTTCATCCCATTCCATACCCATCCATTGCATGCCTTCTAGAATTGCATCAACCGCTTCTTGAGAGTTACGCTCAAGGTCTGTGTCTTCGATACGTAGAACGAATTCACCGCCTTGGTTTTTAGCGAATAGCCAAGAGTAAAGTGCAGTACGTGCACCACCAACGTGAAGATAGCCAGTTGGGCTAGGAGCAAAACGAGTTTTAACCGTCATTTAAATACCTTGATTATGTAGGTGATTCTTTTAGTGGCGCCAATTACAAAGCCTGTAATGGCCAAATATCACTAAATTTTGGGCGCTATTTTATCACCACCGCTTAAATCTACAATCAGTAGTGAATGATTAATGTGCTGTTGTTGTACGAAAGCGATTATAGAAAGCCGAATTCTGCCTTCAAAGTAGCAAAACTATTGTCTTAACCAGTAGATTATAGCTACGGATCCTTTATTCCCCTCTCCCATTCCAAAATTGAATCCACCAGCTAATGCACCACTAAGATCAAATTCTTGAATTTATGTTTGACCTTACCCTTACGGGAAGGTTTATGTTAGGCGTAGATGAGAATTGGAGTATCGATATGAACCACTACACAACCGCGCTCAACGGCTTAAATTGCATGGGTTGTGCGAAGAAAGTTCGCACACTGTTTGGCGTTCTCGACAATACGACGATCAATGATATATCGCCGTCATACATCGATATTTCGACTCCTTCTAGTTACATTCAACTCAACGAACAACTTGCGACGCTTGGTTATAGCATGGGCAATGAACTGCACCTTTCGCTATCTGGCCTTAGCTGCGGTAAGTGCGTGAACAAACTGACTCAAGCGCTTGAACACACTGAGCAAGCCTCAAACCTAGAAGTCAGCAAGCATGAATTGTCGTTAGTTACTCTGCTTTCTGAATCCGAGGTTATTGCGCTGATCGAAAACGTGGGTTATCACGCGACTCCCTACTCTGAAGCTAATGAGCTTTTATCGACTTCAGGCTCAGAAGAAGATACAAAACCAACGCCTGCAGAGTCGACGCCAACTGAACCCGTTACGAGTCAATATACTTATCACCTTGTTCTTGAGGGGATGACGTGTGCGAGTTGTGTTTCTTCAGTCGAAAAAGCGCTAAAAAAGAATGAGTTCGTCGACCAAGCTCAAATCAACCTCGCCGAGCAAACGGTTTTAGTTTTCACCTCTAAGACACGTGACATCATCGAAAATGATCTAATAGCGTCCGTTAAAGCCGCAGGTTATGGCGCCGAATTTGTTGATGATGCGGCAACACAACAACAAAAACAGCAAGAGCAACAACTTCGCACTCAACGATCCTTCCTTAGAAACTCAGTCAGCGCGCTGGTTATCGGTGCTCCGCTGATGGCGTGGGGTCTGTTTGGTGGCAGCATGACCATTGCCACTTTTAACGATCAACTGGCTTGGGGATTAGTCGGTGTGCTCTGTTTGGTACTGCTAGCCACTTCAGGTCGCAGCTTCTTCACCAATGCTTGGCAATCTCTGATGCATAAACGTGCAACCATGGATACGTTAGTTGCTTTAGGTACTGGCGCCGCATGGTTCTACTCAATGTTAGTTGTGCTTATTCCATCGTGGTTTCCTGAAGCCTCTCGTCATGTCTATTTTGAAGCCAGCGCCATGATTGTTGGCCTTATATCTTTGGGTCACTACATCGAAGCCAAAGCCAAAGCTCGCACTACAAAATCGCTACAAGCACTGATTAATTTACAGCCTCAAAAAGCGGTGGTCATTGTCGATGGCAAAGAACAAACCATTGCCGTAGAAGCTATTCAGGTCGGCATGCAAGTACGAGTAAAACCCGGTGAAAAAGTGCCTGTTGACGGTGTTGTGGTATCTGGTGAGTCTTACATCGATGAATCGATGTTGACTGGTGAACCGCTTCCCAACGTTAAATCGGTGAGTGATGGCGTTTCTGCAGGCACCATTAATGGTGATGGCAGCTTGATCATTGAAGCGACAGGTATTGGCTCAAGCACCATGTTGGCTCGCATCATCCAGATGGTTCGCCAAGCACAAAGCAGCAAACCTGCGATTGCGAAACTAGCCGACTCTATTTCTGCCGTGTTCGTACCCGTTGTAGTCGCGATCGCAGCGGTTGCCGCCCTAATTTGGTTTTTTGTTGGCCCACAACCAAGTGCCAGTTACATGCTTGTGATATCGACGACCGTGCTTATCATCGCTTGTCCGTGTGCCTTAGGCCTAGCGACTCCGCTCTCTATTACTGTCGGCGTAGGTAAAGCCGCTGAATTTGGCGTTCTGATCAAAGACGCTGATGTGTTGCAATCAGCCAGCAAAATCGATGCTGTCGTGTTTGATAAAACAGGTACGTTAACCCAAGGCAAACCAAGCGTTCAGCAGGCGTTTTATCACAACCTATCAGAACAAGAGTTGCTGGCTTACGCCTATTCCGTTGAAGTCGGTTCAGAACACCCGCTTGCCAAAGCCGTTTGCCAATATGCCGAGAACTTGCAAGTGTCAGCACTCCCACACAGCGACTTCGAAAACCACCGAGGCCTTGGAGTACAAGCCAACATTAACGGCAAACACGTTCAAGTCGGCTCGCTTAAATATCTAGCCCAACTCAATGTTGACACTGAAATTGGCGCAGACTTTATCGAGCTTTGTCGTACACAAGCGTGGACGCCAATCTTCGTAGTCATTGATCAAAAACTGGAAGGCATCTTAGGCATTTCAGACGCATTAAAAATGGATAGCAAACAGGCTATAGCTCAACTGAAATCTGCCGGAATTCACACCGTGCTATTAACGGGCGACAACGATTCAGTTGCTCAAGCGATTGGTAAAAACGTCGGTATCGACGAAGTGATTTCAGAAGTGCTTCCAGAGCAGAAAGCTCAACACATTGTTCAACTGCAACAGCAATATAAGAGTGTTGCCATGGTCGGAGATGGCATTAACGATGCACCAGCACTTGCTCAGGCGGATATAGGCATCGCAATGGGTAGCGGCAGTGACGTGGCAATCGAAAGTGCGCAAATGACACTCCTCAACTCATCGCCACTCTCTGTGAGCAATGCTATCGAGCTGTCTCAAGCGACCGTGAGAAACATGAAGCAAAATCTGTTTGGCGCCTTCATCTATAACTCACTTGGTATTCCTATCGCGGCCGGTGTGCTCTACCCATTTTTCGGATTTCTACTAAGCCCAGTCGTTGCAGGCGCAGCGATGGCAATGTCGTCAATTACGGTAGTGAGCAATGCCAACAGGCTGAGATTGTTCAAACCCACACATTCTAATATCAACAAAAAACCAGATTCACGAGGTTAACCATGATTCGTAAATTAATGACTCTTACAGCACTTGCTGCAATGTCAGGACAGGCTTTGGCTACTGATGTTCTAAACCACAAATCTCCATACTGCGGCTGCTGCACAGAATGGACAGAGCATATGCGTGATGCCGGGTTCGATGTTACAGAGAAGCTCCACGATGACATGAACCCTATCAAGCATAAGCTAGGTGTAACGCCAGAGTTGGCTTCTTGCCATACGGCAGAGATCGACGGTTACGTATTTGAAGGGCACATTCCAGCAGAAGACGTGAAAGCCTTTTTAGAAAATCCACCACGCAATGCGATTGGCTTGGCAGTTCCAGGCATGCCAATGGGCTCGCCGGGCATGGAGTATGGCGATAAGAAAGACGAGTATTCTGTGTATGCGTTTAACGAGAAAGGTCAGGTGTTTGAATACCGTCACTACGATGGAAACAGAGAGTAGGTTAACCAAGGTTACGTTATAAAAATAAAGAGTCATCAGCTGTATGGTAATGCGGAGTTAACGGATAGGCTAGGACGCTAATCCGTTGCTGTATATTGCACACACCGCATATTCATAAGTATGACTAGATAACTTTTGAGAAGCGTCTATCTAGTGAAATTTAATCAATTTCAGAGTACTGAGTTTTACTAACTGGCTTTCATGGTTCTTATGAATGGGACACCGTCTTCGTCGTGATGGACTTTCGCTTCAACTTGATAAATCTCTTTGACTAACTCTGTCGTTAAGATGTCTTTTGGTGAGCCAACACTAACTAATTCACCCTTTTTTATCACTAATAGGTTATCGGCATATTGAGCTGCAAGGTTGAGATCATGCAATACCATTATACTCACATAATTTTTCGCGCGAGTTTGGGTAACAAGGTGATTGAGTAATACATGTTGATGATGTAAGTCTAAAGCACTAACAGGTTCATCTAGCAGCATAATCTGAGGGTTGCGCATAATCGCTTGAGCGAAAAGGATCATTTGGCGTTGACCGCCGCTGAGAGAGCTCACATTACGGTTTGCCAAATCCGCCATGCCAATACTGTTGAGTATCTGTAACCCTTCACCAAGAAGCTTGTCATCGATGCGTAAACTTAAGCTATCTAATCGCCCCATTAGCACGACTTCGATGACACTCAAACTCACTTGTAAACCAATATCTTGAGGCATGTAACCCAACTTGGCGCGCCATGATGATAGAAACTTAGTATCGAGTTCGTCATCGTAATGAGAAACCGATCCACTTGTCATATTCACATCACCAAAAATGGCCTTAAGTAAGGTGCTTTTACCAGCGCCATTTGGCCCTAAAACAGCAGTAACCTGACCAGGCTCCAGCGTAAAGCTAAAGTTATTAGCAAGCGTCAATGTGTCAATTTTAATGTTTACTTTGTTCGCGACTAACATGATTAACCTCTCTTCGCCAAGATCAGCCAGAAGAAGAACGGCACACCAATGATTGCCGTTACGATACCAATAGGAAACAGTGCGCCCGGAACAATGGTTTTTGACAGTACAGATGCGCTAGAAAGCAGGAAAGCTCCAATCAAGAAAGAAAGTGGTAAATAGAATCGCTGATCTTCGCCCACCATAGATTTCGCCATATTTGGTGCAACAATGCCAACAAAGCCGATGATTCCTACAAAACTAGTCACCGTGGCTGTGATAAGCGCGACAATAAATAAAGTTTTGAAGCGCAAGCGAGTGATGTTTACGCCCACACTTTTGGCACGCTCTTCACCCAAACGAAGTGCAGTCAGCTTCCATGCATCTTTCAGCAACAACACGCCGCCAATAAGAACAACAGCAGCCGTAACCGCGACGGTGTTCCAAGTTGCTTTTGTCAGACTACCGAACAACCAGAACAGAATCTGTTGGCTAAGTTCAGGCGAAGAAACAAACTGAACCAGAGATAATAGCGATTGAAACAAGAACAAAAGGGCAATACCAGCCAGAATTAGCTGTCCGGAACTAATATGACGAGTAGACGCTAACGAGAATAGAAAGCATGCAGACAACATACAACATAAAAATGCGCCCAGCGGAACAGCGTAGTAGCTGCTTAACCCGAATGAACCCATATACAACGTGATTGCGGCGCCAAAACCAGCCGCTGCCGCCATACCTAACGTATAAGGGCTCGCCATTGTATTATTGAGCAAAGTTTGCATCTCTGCTCCTCCCATACCAAGAGCACCACCAACAACAATAGCCATTATTGCAATTGGCAGTCTTAGTTCGGTCACAATAATTTGTGTAGACGGCTCGACTTGGTATGGCAAACCGATGAACTCGAACAGAGAGTGAAGTACTTTCGTCGCATCGAGCAAAGACGGACCTGTCATAATGTCCAGAATAAAGGTGGCCAGAATAAGTACACAGAAAGCACCGATAACCCAAAATCGACGTTTTTCACTTTTTCTCTGTTGCTGGATGAGCTGTTCTAATACTTCGGATTGCACGCCATATTACCTAGTTTGTTTTTGTTTATTGTTGATACACGGCGGGCTAAGGACTCGCGGTAGGGACGCGATATTATCATTAATGATAGTTAGTTGCATTATCATTAACAAAACAATTAATATACCTTCCCACAGACGGATCTGGAGCCGTCTCACACATTGAATCTAAAAGGAACCTTGTTGATGCTGAAATATTTACTGACACTTGCTGCTACATGTATTAGCACACTGTCATTTGCCGAAGTAACAACCGTAACCGATGTACTTGGACGTGAGGTGACGTTTGATTCGCCAGCTCAGCGAGTTGTTGTGGGGTTCTACCCTGAAGACTACATGGCCATCGGCACAGAAGCGTCCTATGACAACGTGGTAGGTATGTCAAAGTACATTTGGCAGGCACGCTCAGCGAGCTGGAAAGCGTATGTGACACATCGACCATCGCTTGATGATATACCAGAAATTGGTCGCGTAGATACCAACGCTTTTTCTATGGAGAAGGTAATCAGCCTGAATCCAGACGTTGTCATGCTTGCGGATTGGCAGTTCAAAGCTCTGACATCAGACGTTGAACGTATGAAGAATGCCGGTATTGCCGTTGTTGTCGTAGATTACAATGCGCAAACCGTTGAACGCCACGTTCAGACTACGAAGCTAATTGGTGAAATCACTGGTCAGCAAGAGCGTGCAAAGATCATTGCCAATGAATATCAAAAGAATGTTGAGATGATCGGCGAGCGATTAGCGAAAGCAAACCTAGATAAGCCCAAAATTTACACCGAGTACGGCGCTTCTGGTGTTGATGAAGTTGGTTATACATTTGGTAAAAACATGTGGGGCGCTATCGCAACAATGGCAGGGGGTGACAACATCTCCTCTCCATTTGTGGAGTGGTGGGGCAAATTAAACCCAGAACAAATCATCGCTGCTAACCCAGATGTGATTGTAATGACGGGCTATGAATCTGGCAGTGCAGATGACGCAATGCTCATGGGGGAAGGCGTGAAGTCTGCATTGGCAAAAGAACGATTAGCAGGATTTAAAAACCGTATCGGTTGGTCTTCAATTTCTGCAGTAAAAAATAATCGTATGTACGCAGCTTACCACGGTGCTTGCCGTACCATCATTGATGGATCCTTGATTCAATTTTATGCAAAAATCATGTACCCAGACGTATTCAGTGACCTAAACCCAGAAGCAGAGTACGAAGCATTTTATGCTAAGTATCTACCAATAAAACCGGCTGGCACATTCATGACAGAGCTCTAATCTTACTCTGTAATACCTGACAAGCTGGCCGATTAATTTTAGACAACGCCACTTCTGAGTTCACACCTTGAAGCTTCGGGAACAAAAAAGCGTACATACCATTATAGAGTGTGTACGCTTTTCATTTATATAGAGACATCACGAATAAAAGGCTATAACTCACACCTCCCCGAATAGATACTTTTTCTACTGTTTACTCAAATTACGGGGGAGCCCTTCTATTAAGGTTGCTTATCGATTATTTAACCGAGGTGACTCGACTTACTTTCTCACCGCTTTCAGAGATAGAGCGGATGTAAGTTTCACCAGAAACCGATGGACGTTGTTGCTCATCATACGTTAGCCAGTTTTCGCCATCAGCAGAGTATTGCAGCTCTACGCCTGGGAATTGAACGTTCATCGCTAACTTGCCATCCACAACCTGAGCGCCCGGTACTGGTAGTCGGTAATCAATGCCTGCTTTCTCAAGCTTAGCCAGCTCACGTTGACCAACAATATTGGCAAAGCGATTAAAGTCGCTGTTTAGAATCTGCTTATTTACTAGGTTAGTTTCTTGAGAATACTCAACGCCCACTTTGTAGTCGTTTTCCCAATCCGCTCGGTGCCATGCACGCTCTGCAGCTGCCAGTACGCGAGGGAATACCATGTATTCATATTGCTCGTCAGTACGTACCGTTTCAGACCAAAGTTGCGCTGACAAACCGTAGAAAGGTTTCGCTTCAATCTCGCCTTTACCAGAGAAACCATTGCCGTCACGGTCTAATGATGTTTCCGCATTTTGTGGCATGTTTTCTGGTGCAAAGCCAAACATCTTACGAGTATCGGTTGCACGCGTTGCCCAGTAGTAACCGCGTTCTGCTGCATCTACTTCGTATGGCATATCCATGTATACGTAGTCTGGGTTAGAAACAATGACGTCATAGCCTTTTGCTGACCAGTCGTATACTGATGAAGTACCGCCCCAGTAAAGAACGTCCCAGAAGTTGACGCGAGTGCTTTCGGTTGCAAATGCTTTCTCGCCTTCGCTGTATTTCAGGCCATCTTGCCATGCTTGGAAGTGAGGGATGCCTTTGTCAGCAACAATCTTAGATACCTGCTCTGCAAAGTGACTTGGCAAATGACCGAAGTCGCTTACCGTTCCATCAGCGATCAAAGACTGACACTGTGGAGACTGTTGGAATGGCTTATCTTGCTTAGACAAATCGATGTTACCTTTCCAAGCCACTTTATCTTCTGCATTAATATCTTGTAAGCCAGCGCCTAACTTGATGTTTTTCGCTTCATCGCCGCCAAAGTGCCAAGTCGTTAATGGAACGCCCGCTTCTTGGTGCATTGCCGCCACTTCAGAGATAACTTTATCGACAAAGTGAGTAGAAGATTCCATACATGGATTAATGAAGCTTTGCTTATCATAGAACTGAACCGTGGTTACGTTCGATGTATCTTGTGGATCCATCAGACGGTATTCGTTCGCTTCCGCTTCTTTACCTTCCGCCATTAGGCGAGTGTAACGCGCTTCCATTGATACCACAGCAGAACGAGCGTGTGCTGGCATATCAATTTCTGGAATGACTTCGATGCTGCGCGCTTTTGCGTAGCTTAAGATCTCGACGTAATCCGCTTTACTAAAGAAACCAGAGCCAAAGTTGTCTGTTGTTGGACCTGAACCTAGCTGAGGCAGTAAACAGCTTTGCTCTTCCAAATCAAAACAACGATTAGACCCTACATCCGTTAGCTCTGGTAAACCTGGGATTTCTAAACGCCAGCCTTCATCATCTGTTAAGTGAAGGTGAAGTTTATTCATCTTGTATGCCGCCATTTGATCTAGCGTTGCGAGGATGGCATCTTTTGAGTGGAAGTTTCGAGCAACATCCACCATCACACCACGGTAATCAAAGCGCGGTGCATCTTTGATCGACAGTTGTGGTAATGATTCAGCGTTCTGACTGTCTATTAGGCCAAAAATAGACTGAACTGCGTAGAAAGCACCGGTTTTATCAAACGCTTTAATCGCAATCCCCTCTTCCGAGATGCTTAGTTCATAAGCGCCAGATTTCGCCAAATCACCCGTAAACTGAGTAGGAACAACAGCAACACTAACAGGTAGGTCGCCACTCACATCTACGTTTACCACATCTGCACGTTCTTCAATTGCAGCGAACTGATCAGCATCGAATGCGTCTTTTGGTAGGGCAATACCACCAGCAATGCTCACAGATCCTTCACCCGCTTCTACCGACATTGGCGTTGGTAGTAGTGTTGTTGATACATCTTGAGTTGCGAGATCAGCATTCTTTTCGAAACGCGTCACCGCTGTAGCCATTACGTTATTGTCATCAGGTGTACGTTTAAGGTTGTTACCCTCTAGACCGGTTACGAACGATGCGATATCTTCCGTATTCAATGAAGCAATCATCTTCGGTTCTGCGTTTGGCGCAGTAACAAATGCACCTGGCATAAAGTCGGTTTCAAACAGTTGCCAGTATTCACTCGTCAGTGGAAGGATCACTTCTTCACCAGCCGCAAAGCCATCGAACTTATCTGTAGGCTCTAGTTTGTGTAGGTCACCCGTTACACGAGTAATTTTAAATTGTTCATTATCAACATCTAAGATAAGGCGAATACTGTGGAAGTAGATAGTCCAATCTTTAGAATCAATCGCTTCACCATCATTAGTCAGGGTCATGTTCACTTTGTTACATGATGCCCATTCAGCGCCGAGATCCTGACAAGCCATACCCTCATTCGCACCATGATTGGTTAGAATTTCATATTGCACATCAAGGTTATCAGCCAGTGCATTAACCACCAGTTGTTCTGGTGCTTGTGTTACTGCACAACCTGTCAGGCCAGCTAATACCGCTACAGATAGTAAGTTTCTCTTCAACATCGTATTCACCCATAAATTTAAAAAATTGAGTAAGAAGCAAAGTGGAGCGCTTCTGAAAGTTAGATAAACTATATGGCCTTATTTTTTGGCGTGAATTAAATCAAGCCAATTCAGTGATCGGCTTCAAATCTCAAAAATACTGATAAATTTAATCTAAATAAAATCATAAGGTTATACTTAACGACACTTCCGTCACTTTTGTTTTGACGTAATAACTGAGAATTAAATCACAATCTTTTCACAGGATTTCATAAAATCGTGTCGTTCGTAGAGAGAAAAGTTTTAGAGTTTGCTCGTATTGTTATACTTTTTGTACAAACAACGTGACATTGTTCTCAAAAAAAACCGTTAAAAAACGCCGTCAAAATCTTTTTTAACGAGTTTATGTCTTTCTAAAGGAGCTTTCTTTGCGCACATTCTTGTACCTTACGCTACTCACACTTGCCTTTTCAGCAAAGCAAGCTGTCGCCGAACCTCTTTATTGGCAAACCAAAAAGGATGATCTGACCCTCACTATCTTAGGTTCTGTGCACGTTGGGGATGAGAGCATGTACCCGCTTCCCATACAGATCACTGACACGTTAAAAGAGAGCGACGGATTAATTGTCGAGACGGATATAAGAAAGACAAAAGGCGTGGTATATCCCACGACCACAGTGACCACGGGTGATGTATTAAACAAACAACAAAAACAATTATTAACGAGCATCTCAAAATCATTGGATATACCAACCCAGCAGCTACTTAGTTCCCCCCCTTGGGCAACCTCTCTCTCCATACAGATGCAGCAGTTGAAGAATCTTGGTTATGGTTCGGCTGACGGTGTTGATGCCACACTCGCCTATAAAGCAGCAATCGCGGATGTTCCCGTCATCAGCTTAGAGGCTCTACAATTTCAAATAGACCTCATCGCAGGGCAGAAAGATTCCGGTAAAGAGTGGCTAGTCAGTAGCCTTGAAGAATTTGACCAAACTGATGCTGTGGTTCACTGCCTAATTGAAAGTTGGAAAGCCGGTGATATCACCAAGCTTGAGGACTTTGCAGAGCTTTCTGAAATGCCCACCGAGCTTGAGAAAGCATTTCTAACGGATCGCAACGTTGATTGGGCAAACAAACTATCTGCCAATGACTGGAAACTCGATTCGAAAGGACACTACGTGCTGGTCGTCGGCACTTTACACCTGATTGGCGAAGGCAACCTTTTACAGTTATTAGAAGATAAGGGGTTCAGTGTCACTCAACAATCACAAAGCCAAAAGGCCCAGTGTCAATTTGAGGTTAGTGTCGACGGCTAGCTCAATTCGATATCATAGTCTTGACGGAATATAACCATTACCTAAATAACAGAACCCGTACTTTTTCTTCCCTTTCGCTCTTGAACTGAACGTTTTATGAGTCGAAAAAAAATAGGGCTAAGGGAAAGATCCGTTTTCCGCATAACCCTATTTTGCTACTTACTTGGTTATTTAAAGTATGTCAGTGCTCGCTTCTGAATAACGAGCAATAATTGGGTTTTCAAGCGCATTCGGGTCACCTGGTGACCACATTCCGCGCTTCATGCCTTTTACAATCAGATGTATGACAGCCGCATCAATCGCCGACATCACAGCAATATTTACGGGTTCGTTCTGGCTATAGCCCATTTCAACTTCTAACAATTCTTTGTAATCAACAAATCGAAATGCACCGAAGCCTATCTCATGAGAGGAGATGGTTTTGGTCGTTGTCACACTCAGTAAAACCTGACCCGTTCTCACATCAACCGCTCTTAAGTTGACGGTCACTTGGTCTGTTCTGTACTGCCCGGAACCACCAATGCCTAAATACTTGGCCCCCGCTCCTCCGGTAACGATGTTGGAGTCGTAAGCCACAATGCCACCTTCAATGACAATATTAGCGGAACTCAACGAGGTTAAATCGGCTCCGTGATTGTTCACTACCTTGTCTTTCTTTTGAGCTGCACGAATAATCTTACGTTCCGTCAGTAGGTTTTGTAAGCCTTCACGCTCTAAAGGTACAAACCATTGAGAATCGATCAATGATGTCGTTAACAACGATGTGCCCCCCTGCGGCACTGCGGTTGAAAAATTACTATTTGGTTGTGGCTTATATTGCCCAGTTTGGTCTCTGAAATCGTAAACAGACACCAATATTTTGCCTCGTGGTTGAGGTAAAGAAATGAGGTCAGTATAAGTTGAACCTCTCGGCATAAGCTTGGGCGTTTCAGAAGTCTCTGGAATTTGCATAGAGTAAGTACATCCCCCCAACACAAAGGCCAGAAAGACGATGGCTATCGATTTCATAACACAATCCTTGTGATTAGAGGTCTGGGTTTAGTCCCGAAACACTGATTTCTGTTGATTCTCCTGTCGCTTTATCGACGATTTGAACTAGCAAGGTGCCTGAGTCATCAACAATATTAAGGAAAAAGTCATCCGTTTCTAATTGCCCTGTATTCCCACTCCCTACATCCGCAAGTAACTGGCTGATC
Organism: Vibrio toranzoniae; assembly: GCF_024347655.1. Lineage (NCBI taxonomy): Bacteria > Pseudomonadati > Pseudomonadota > Gammaproteobacteria > Vibrionales > Vibrionaceae > Vibrio > Vibrio toranzoniae. The sequence goes on from NZ_AP025514.1 coordinate 2,348,298, forward strand.
AAACGTGATTCCAAGCTTGAAGCCAGCCGATCTAAAGCGGACTCACGCTCACCAAAAATATCCCTTGCACTCGGATCATCATAATCATTAATGGCATTAGCGTGGTTAAAAAGGTGAGAACTGTTTAAAGCATTCCCTCCAAAACTTGGGTTTACGGGCGTATAGACTAACTCGCTCGAATAAACCGAAGGCGAAACTAGCAACGCAATCAGCGCTACTTTTCTGAAAAATATCGACATCCTTGGCTCCTTAAAATTCATCATGGTCTAGATCGTAAGTATCTTGGAACAGCCGCTCTGCTTGCCATCGGATAATATAATTTCCGACCACTCTTGTAGCATCATCTGCACGCTCTTTCGCTTGCCTGCGACCTGGGGATAACGCTGTGCGAAAGATAGGTTTCCTAGAGTGTTGAACCTCTATAATGCTTCCAGATAACGCCGTTGGCCTCTCTCTTACCGTCAAGTTTTCCTTGAGGTTGGGATAGCTATCATTGAGCGATTGCGAAAAGAAAAAATAGAAATCCTCTCCAAGACGCGTGATGGTTCTATCCACGATGATTCCATCAACTTCACTAAAATCATTAAATTTTTCTTTGAGGTTGCTTGTTGACTCCTCAAGTTTCTTTCCATTTTCTAACGGGACACCATTTTCAAGACCATGACTTTTATCTCCGGCATGAACAACAAAAGAGAGAAAAGTAATTGTAAGTAGCTTGAGTTTCATATTGGCTCCCATTTAAAGTCCATTTACAAAATGAGAAAGTGATTCCCTGAATCCAAGTTAAGCGTAATTCGTGCTTACAGTGGCATATATAAACTTTTGAATTAATTACCATGGGAAATTAATTAACTAAGGTAGGTGGGAAGCGGGAAAATACTAGTTACATTGCATATATGCAATTAAATATTTTCAACTATAAGTTTATAGCTACCCATAAATTGAAAGCCTAGGATTTCGTTAAGATAAAGATTCACTCACTTCTCTACGTTTTTTATTTTTGTAGAGATCACAACCACGAACACTTTAAGGTAAAGATAATGATAATTAGGCGAAAATCACTTATCGGCTTAACTTGTTTATACTTGTTATCAGGAGGTTTTAATAATGCTATTGCTTCAAATGTAGAGGGGGATTTTTTATATCATGTTAGTCAAGATATTATTAATGATTATAATGATTTGGGGAATTTATCCTCTGGAGACTTAGATAATTATTCAGAAATAAATATATCTAACGCCTTTGATTCAACAGCAATAATAAAACAAAGTAGTACTGGTATTACCGCGAACAACAGAGCGAAGATAACACAACGCGGAGGATCTAATTCCGCATTTATAGGGCAATCAGGGAGAGACAATACAGCCTTGGTTAACCAAAATGGTTCAAATAACGATGCAGTAATTGGACAACTCGGAATAAACTCGGAAGCGCTTATTTCCCAAGACGGAAATAACAATTTGGCGGTAATAGGACAAGCAAACTTCTCTAGGCAGAGTAGCCAATTAAGTATTGACCAAACAGGCAATGGCAATAAAGCATATTTGGCAGGGTCTGGGGGGAGTAATTTGGGTATTTCTCAAGATGGACATGACTTTGCAATAGTAAACGCGTCTAGTTCAATGAGAATTCACATCAATCAAGCAAATTAGCGTGCAGTATGGAAGCTTGATTCACCGTTGCTTCTCGATGAAGCAGCAACATAGTCGACATGGAAATGTATAAGGAAACAACTTATGAAACTTACAAAAATTGGAATGTTAGTCGGTGCCATCATTAGTTTGAATGTAGCTCACGCAGATCCGCTACCCGCTCCCTATCCAGCTTCAGCTCCTGGAACTGGAGTGATTGAAGGCACAACCGATCTTGGTATTGACGCAGCCCTTACCGCTGCTGCTGGCGGAGTGACTATCCCCTCAGCTAGTGACAACACAGCGCTTTGGCAAATGGGTAATGGTGACATGGCTAATGTAACTATTAATCAAAACACGTCAGGCACAACAGACGGTCACACAGCATTGGTCGATACGCACGCGAGTTACAAATCTGATGTAGTCGTTGAACAAAGCGGTAACCTAAATGGAGCACATGTTCAACTTAGAGGTTCGTATAACAATGCTCTAATTGACCAAAACGGACAATCTAACCAAGCACGCGTTCAAGTTGAGCAATACGGTGACGTTAACGATCTTCGTGTAACGCAAATGGGTGATGACAACATTTCCGTTACCGTAGCTCTTGGAGGAGCAGACCGCAACAGAGCCGAAACGACTATATATGGCGATTCAAACCAAACATATACAGAATTCAGTAACGGTGACGTTGACTACAATAACGCTGCAATTGATATCAACGGTGATGACAACTACGTGCAGACTATTGTTAATAATAGCGTAGGTGGTGGTGATTGGAACGATGTCGACATTGATCTAATGAACAGTGACGATAATAGAGTATTCGTTCTACAAACAGGTTCTTATTCTGATGCGGTCGTTCAATTACAAAACAGTAATATGAACCAATTTACGGTTGAACAAACATCACATGATAGTGCTGTCGTATTAGGTAATGGTGCTTACGGTAACGTAGGTATTATTTACCAAAATTAATATGAAGTACAACATATATATTAAAACGGCGCTTGTCGTCGTTTTATTTAATTTTTATAATTTAAATGGATTTTCTTCAGATTTAAATTCAGTACAGTGCCTAGTAAAAAATGAAAAACTAGTGCTAACCTTTGATAACATTATGATATCTTCATTTACGTTAAGTACAAAATCCGATTCTAATTTTAATCAAAATACAAATAGCGGTATTACAACACTGATTATGAATATAAATCAATTCCCTGCAGTTCTAACATTGCATCCCATTGGCAATAAATGGCAAGTGCAACCCGATTGTACGTTAAATAAACTAAAATAATAGCACTTAACTAAGCATGATCTCTCGACCTGAATATTGATTCATCCTTACCATCAATATAAAACCAGACTCATAACAAAGATTAATAATTCCCCCTGGATATTAGAAAAAAATCAATATGTGCTATAAGCTATAGATCCTATAGTTTAGGTAATGAGTCATTAAAAGGAGTTCCACATGGCAAAGTTGGAGGCTCATAACGCCATTTTACTTGCAGAAAACAACCTACAATCAACACTGCTTAAAGAGTCAATCGAACAGAAAATAAATATAAGTATCAAGCTCATATCGCCAGAAAGATTGAGAACCACAACACTAAAAAACCAAGAGTTGGATCTCATTATTATTGATTACCCAACAATGACGAAGCAATACACTGAAAAGTACCAAGAACTTAAAGATGACGTGGCAAGTGACGTTCATGAAGTACTCCTCAATACCCCCCACGACTTCCCTCATTCAGAAATGTTAAAATGGCAATATTTGGTCGGTATTTTTTATGCCTCTGACACGCTTGATAAGCTAGTTACCGGCTTTGACTGCATTTTACAGGGTGAAATGTGGATGAGTAGAAAGCTCATCTATCAATACATAAGCTTTTATAGAGATAGACAATGCGCAAAAACGAGCCCGTACTATTTAAAACTCACCAAACGCGAGCAACAAATTATCAAGCTGCTCGGTGAGGGCGCGTCCAACACTCAGATCGCCGACACACTCTATGTGAGCGAAAATACAGTCAAGGCACACTTACACAACACATTTAAGAAAATCAAAGTTAAGAATCGACTACAGGCTCTAATTTGGGTAAAGAATAATGTCGCTACCAGTGAGTTCGTTCAGTAGGCTACCGCTCTTAATTACACCTTAAGGCTTACTACACTTATCAAACTGTTTAGCTAACAGCATCAAATTCAAACAGTCGCTATTTATATCGCTATTCACGATTTAGGAGTGCAAAGAGGCTATAACTCCTCTATCGAAAATGAAGGGCTATACCTTTCTTTAATGTGGTCAACAAAGCGCTTATTTTGAACATCAGGCGAACCCCTACTTAGGTTCAAATCCTATTTTCAATACCCTAAAACGACGAAAGCCTGCTCAATGAGCAGGCTTTCTTTAATGTGGTCGGTGAAGAGGGATTCGAACCCCCGACCCTCTGGTCCCAAACCAGATGCGCTACCAAGCTGCGCTATTCACCGAGATATCTAACGGGCTTATTGCCTGTCGATGCAGCGTATAATACGGATTCTGAATTTATCCGCAAGGGCTTTTTTCACTCTTTTTTACAAAGTTGAATCATTCGAACAAAAGACATACAACCTAACGCCTAACGTGACGAAAAACACACACTCACCAACAAATATTTAACTTATGAAACAGGATTGATCCAGATCAGTGAATCAATAATGCCACTTAATACACTAAGTGGTGTCATATAACTTTGAGGTATACACATGGACTTTTGGCTAGAACTCCTATTTGGTAATGCGGTGGGGCTATCTTCAATGATAGTAATCTTCGGGGCTTTGGGTCTCATGATGTTCTATGGAGGTTTCTTCATCTACAAAGTTATGACTGACAAATCTCCTCATTAGAATTGCTCAGCCTAACTCATTTACTTTTAAGTATCATTCTTGATAGGTAAACGTTAAAACGCTTTGCACCGGAGTAGGCTTCTTGTCTTCTCCGGTTTTTTCATTTTTAAACACCATACTAACTTAGGTATACTTACCCTACCCTTATCCAACTTGAGATACCCGCTATGTCTCATGATGACGACTTAGATCTATTCCAAGAAATGATGGGCGATGTTAAACGTATCGACAATGACACCGCCGAACACCAGAAAGTACACCGAGTCACAGAATCTCATCTTGCCAAACGTGAAGCTGCTATGTGGTTGTCTGATGACGAGAAAGATTATCTCTCGCTCGACTATTCTCCGATGTTAAAGCCTGATGATGTTATCGCCTATAAAAAAGATGGCGTGCAAGAAGGCGTATTCAAGAAACTGCGCTTAGGTAAATACCCAATTCAAGCTAAGCTCGATCTGCACAGAAAAACACTGAAAGATGCTCGTAATGAAGTGCTTTCATTTTTACGTCAATGTCTAAGAATGGATGTGCGCACCGTGATTATTGTTCACGGTAAGGGTGAGCGTTCTAACCCACCAGCCATGATGAAAAGCTATGTGGCAAATTGGCTCTCGCAAATTAATGATGTTCAGTGTGTTCATTCAACACAGCAATTTCATGGTGGCACAGGTGCCGTTTACGTCATGCTGAGAAAAAGTAATGACAAGAAACTCGAAAATAGAGAGCGGCACCAGAAACGCTCGAGTTAATGCATGTTGTGTCGATAACACCAGCTACACGTTCTTTAATGCTCTAACCTGGTGCGCAATAGATATTTAGTGCCGAAGTACACTCTAGGTGCTAAAATTGTCGTCAGTTAACGAATTCAAACGTAAAGGCAACTATCCTGTAGTTGCTTTTTGTTTATCTAAATTTCCGTTGTGAAACGCTAAGAGAATATCATGTCACAAGAATCCCAAGCTAAACGCCTTAATAAGTACATCAGTGAAACTGGTTTTTGCTCACGCCGCGAAGCCGACAAACTCATTGATGCTGGCCGAGTTACGATTAACGGTAAGATCCCTGAAATGGGAACTAAAGTCATGCACGGTGATGATGTTGAGATCGACAATAAACCTGTCCGCTCGAAAGAGAAGCCTATCTACATAGCTCTTAATAAACCAACAGGTATCACCTGTACCACTGAGCGTGATATTCCTGGCAACATCGTCGACTTTATCGGCCACCATAAGCGTATTTTTCCTATCGGTCGTCTAGATAAGCCCTCAGATGGTCTAATATTTTTGACCAATGATGGCGATATCGTCAATAAGATCCTACGTGCAGGTAACAACCACGAAAAAGAATATATGGTTCGCGTTGATAAGCCGATTACAACTGAATTCTTAAAGAAAATGGCGTCGGGCGTGCCAATTTTGGACACCGTTACTTTGCCATGTAAGGTAGAGAAAGAGACCAAATTCTCGTTCCGAATTACGTTAACGCAAGGCCTTAACCGCCAGATTCGTCGTATGTGCGAAGCTTTAGGTTATGAAGTTTTCAAACTACGTCGTGTTCGCATTATGAATATCTCTTTAGATGGTATTCCTAATGGCAAATGGCGTTACCTGAGCGAAGAAGAAATCACTGACATATTAGCGATGTGTGAAGGTTCGGTAAGCACTGAAGATGCGTCAAAGATAAATGCAAAAGGTCAGCGAATCCGTAAGGCAACCGATGCTAAGTTATTTGATAGCCGCGAGGAAAATGAAACCTCAACAGCGCGCCGCAATAAAACAGAGAACCGCACTCGCACGTACCGTGGTAATAATGCGGATGAATTCCGTCATGCCCCCAATTCAAAGCGTGGTCGTAGTTCGTCGAATAGTGAAAGCGGCGGCAATACCGAGCACTGGAAATCGAACTCTCGTTCAGAGCGCTCTAATTCAGATCGCAATCGTACAGACCGCAATAACAACGATCGTAGAAGCGGTAAACCGGCAAACCGCAGCCAAGATTCAAGCAGACCGAACCAACCTGCACCAAAGCGTGTTGGCGGAACACTAGGACTGAAAAAGTAGTCATCATTCATCCTAAATGTGCAACCCCATTTCAGAATGAACACTCTATATAGAAACGCCCACTAGGTTAGCCTAGTGGGCGTTTTTGTTGGTCATTCGATAATTTTATCGCTATGACGACAACCTATAAACATAGATCAGCAAACTGGCCGCGAGTTAGTAGTGCTAAGTCTTGTGGATCTAGCTCGATTTCCAAGCCCCTCTTCCCTGCACTCACACATATCGTTTCAAAATCTGTAGCACTGCAATGAACAAAGGTAGGCAATGCTTTTTTCTGCCCAAGTGGGCTGATTCCACCAACCACATAGCCTGTGGTTTTCTGTGCAATATCAGGATTCGCCATCTCTGCCTTTTTGCCTTTCGCCGCTTTTGCTGCAAGCTTTAGGTTTAGCTTTTGATCCACAGGGATAACCGCCACAGCCAAATCTTTAGCAACACCGTTCAAACAAAATAGCAACGTTTTGAATACGCGTTTCGGATCCTGACCAAGAGCTTCCACGGCTTCTAATCCATAATTAGTATTATTCGCATCATGATGATATTGATGCACGCTATGAGCGATTTTCTTTTTCTTGGCAAGATTAATAGCAGGAGTCATAACAAGTCCAAACGATAAATAAAAACAAGCAGTATATAAACAACAAGCGACGCCGAGGCGTCGCTTTAGTTAAATTTATCATGGTGCTGGAGTCAATCTAATTCAGCACCTAGTAACTAAATTTATTGGAGTCAATTACTTGTAAACTATTTGACCAGACGGTGCGTAGTTGTTCACGTCAACCGGGCTGTTTGCTTCTAGGTACTCTTTTAGTACTTCAGCATCAACAAAACCAGTGTTTACGTAACCTGGGTGGTCAGACAATTTAGGATAGCCATCACCACCAGCAGCGTTAAAGCTTGGTATTGTGAAACGGTATGTCTCGTCCAAACGAAGCTGTTTACCACCGATGAAGACATTCGATACTGCACCATTTACTACAGTCATAGAGATGCCAGCAAACTGAGCGTAAGCACCAGAATCGATTGGTTTAGTCGCCACTACATTTAGGTAATCAAGTACTTCTTTACCCGTCATATCTGTGTAAGTCAGAATGTTTGCAAATGGTTGTACTTTTAGCACGTCTTTGTAAGTTACATCGCCCGCTTCAATTGAATCACGCACACCACCAGAGTTCATCACAGCAAAGTCTGCTTTTGCACGCTCCATGTGAGAAGTCGCAATCAAACGACCTAGGTTAGTCTGTTGGAAACGAACAACGTTACGATCACCTTCAAGCTTTCCATTTGTCTCGGCTATCTTAACTTCTAGCTGAGCTTGACCTTGCTCTTGGAAAGGGCGTAGGAATTCAAGTAGCTCTGGATCTTGGGCGATTTCATCTTGAATAAGAACTCGTTGCTTCTTACCATCAATCTTAACTTTCTTCTTAAGGTTAACTGGAACCAGATCGTAGCTCACCATTTCTAGCTCACCGTTACGGAATTCGTAATCAGCACGACCAACGTACTTACCCCACTCGTGAGCTTGAACGATGTAAGTACCGTTCTGTACGTCGGGTCTACACTCATCACCCGGTGTGAAGTTTTTCTTCGCAACGTTAGGGCCTTCCATACAGACAGGCTCTTGAGAATGACCGCCTACGATCATATCGAGATCACCTTCGTTGAGGTAACGAGCCAATGCTACGTCCCCAGGTGCGTTAACACCACGTTGGCCATTTTCGTAATGACCCATATGAGTGACAGCAAAAATCAGATCCGGACTTTCTGTTTCTTTCAATTCAGCGATTAACTTTTTCGCTTCTTCTTTAGGGTCACGGAAGTCGATGCCAGCGATAAACTCTGGATTCCCAATTTTCGCTGTGTCTTCAGTTGTTAGGCCGATAACTGCAATCTTGATGCCTTGCTTTTCAAACATCTCGTAAGCTTGGAACTTGCGTTCGCCAGTCGCTTTATCGTAGATGTTTGCAGAAAGCATTGGAAAGTTAGCCCAGTCGATCTGCTTTTGTAGTACGTCTAGTGAATTATCGAACTCGTGGTTACCCAATGCCATTGCATCGTAACCAATCTTGTTCATGCCTTTGAAATCAGGTTCTGCATCCTGAAGATCGGACTCTGGTACACCAGTATTGATGTCACCGCCAGAAAGAAGCAACACGCTACCACCTTCGGCTTCAACTTCAGCACGGAGTTGATCAACCAGCGTTTTACGCGCAGACATGCCGTATTCGCCGTACTTGTTCTGCCAGAAGCGACCATGATTGTCGTTAGTGTGAAGAATCGTTAGCTTGTAAGTTTCATCTTGGTTCCAATCTAGAGTAGATTGAGACGAACACCCAGCGAGAGTAGCTAAGATTGCAGCACTTAGTGCTGTCTTTAGAATAAGGCGTTGCTTCATTGTCATACCTTTGAACTTTTTAGGGGAATCCACTGCTTTTTATAATCTATTGCGACCCCTTTCTTGGAGTTCGAACAATAAGACTTCAACATGACTAATCTTAAATTAACATTCTCGATGTAACACGACGATTTCATATTTATGTCGAATTGGTCACGCATAGATCAACACTTAAGTGTAACAAATTTATGAGATTACACTCAAACTTCCCCTGTATCACAGGCAATCGTTTACTTAAAAAGTGTGATAAATATCAGTAATTTACTATAAATAGGATAAGCCTCATACTCATAAAACAAATCACCGAGTAATCACCTACATTGTTAATGCCAATTGTAGTAAATAACGGGTTACCCTAGCTGATAAAAAAACGCCTAGTTCAAAGAACTGGGCGTTTGCTTTTCCTCTTAATCTTAAATAACTATGCTGAGTTATTTAATATCAATGTGGTCAAATCCTTTAATAAGATCATCAAGCGCTTTCATCTGCTTCAAGAACGGCTCTAGTTTATCTAGAGGTAGAGCTGATGGACCGTCACAACGAGCTTGATCTGGGTTCGGGTGTGCTTCAATAAACAGACCAGCAATACCTGTAGCAAGGCCCGCTTTCGCAAGCTCAACCGTTTGCTCACGACGACCACCAGATGCAGCTCCTGATGGGTCACGCATTTGAAGCGCGTGAGTCACGTCAAAGATGATTGGACTACCGTTCGAAGACTTCTTCATGACACCGAAGCCAAGCATATCAACAACTAAGTTGTCATATCCCATGCAAGAACCACGTTCGCAAAGAATGATGTTGTCATTACCACACTCAGCAAACTTATCAACGATATTACCCACTTGATCTGGGCTCATGAACTGAGGTTTCTTCACGTTGATCACTGAACCTGTTTTCGCCATCGCTTCAACAAGGTCAGTTTGACGAGCTAGGAATGCTGGAAGCTGGATTACATCAACCACATCAGCGACTGGCTGAGCCTGTGCTTCGGTGTGGATATCAGTAATGATCTTCACGCCAAAGGTATCTTTCAGTTCTTGAAATATTTTAAGACCTTCTTCCATACCTGGACCACGGTATGAATGAACTGAGCTGCGGTTCGCTTTATCGAAAGACGCCTTAAATACATAAGGGATGCCCAGCTTCTCTGTTACTTTTACGTAGTGCTCACAAATCTGCATAGCGAGATCGCGAGACTCAAGAACATTCATGCCTGCAAATAGCGTAAATGGCTTATCATTAGCGATTGGCATATCGCCAATGTGGACTGTTTTCTGTTCCATCATATCCTCTCTAAATAATTATTAATTAGTGAACAACCACGGTCTTTTCGTTCATGACATTCACTTGAGATTTCAGTAATTCAGATGCAGGGTCATCTGGGCATTGGTCGATAAAATATTGATAATCTGTTGCGGCTACTTGATGACAGTCTAGCTGCTGATAAATAAACCCGCGATCACGGATTTCATACGGGTCATCCGGAACAAACGTCAAAGCAAGGTCTGTGCATTTCAATGCCAGCGTATAACGCTCTTCTCGTAGTAATGCACTCTTAAGTAACGCTAGCCATTTACCGATAATCGTTGGGTGATCAGCGACCTCTAAATGCTCTGCTTTCAACTTAGCGAGTGGCCCATCATGGCCAATCAACCAGGCTCGTAAGGTTTTTGCACCAACATATTCGCCATTGTAAGGATTAATATAGAGAGCAGCTTGGCCATACCAACTCACTTTAAGCAAAAACTGAGTTGGAAAAGAAACCCCCTCTACAGGGAAGCCTAGCTTTCGACCTAGAAAAAGAAAGATCGCGCCAAGACTCACTGGAATCCCCTTCTTTCTCTCAAGTACTTTGTCTATAAATGCGTTCTCCGAAGAGAAATACGCCTCTTTATCGCCAGCGAAGCCCCATTCAAAAAAGAATAGTCGAATAAAAGACTCAAATTTCTGCTGTTCGTCGGTTTCATGAACCAAAGCAAACTCAGCTTCTTTAAACAATCTTGCCAGTTCTTGCTCTGCCCAACTGTCTTGAGTTTCTGGGTTAATCGCTTTATTTAAGATCAATGCACCTTCAGCTAATTCTAGCTGGTCAAAGTCTTCATCAAAAAATTCGTACATAGATAGTTAACCGAAAATAAGGAGATAATTAACCGAAAAATGTTGGTGTCTTCGTCATTGCGATTTTGCCTGCCATTGCTAACCAGCCAAGCGCACCAAAGAAAGAGAACACTCTCAGTAGATTGTTTTTACCTAGCTTAAGCGCAAAGAAACCCAGTGCGATGTAAGCCATAACACAAGTTAGTTTTTCGGTTAACCATGGTGCTGCAGGTGTAAATGGAATAAAGCCAGTGATAAAAATCAAACCAATACCTGATAGCAGTAGCAACGAGTCATTGATATGAGGAAAACGCTGCAAGAAAGGATGCTTAAGCTTCGGAGAGTTAGCCATCATAAGAGCGAAACGAATCGAAAGCAGCAGTGCGCTTATCGCAATCGTTAGTAAGTGAAAATGTTTTAAACCTTCGTACATGGTATTCCTTTATATTTTTATATGTGCTTTCGTTAACACGAGCCACACAATACCCGTAAATGCTCTGTATTTCTGCGTTAAATGCATCACCGAGTGAAATGTATTGTCGAGTTAAAGGTATAAATTTAGCAACTTCATCATCTATTGCTCACAAGATGATTAACCGCAGCCGATGGACAGTCACTATCTATAAACAGTAACTACCGATGAACAGTAACGACCCAATGTCACTCGGTCATTACCACCGTAATCTTTCTCTGTGACAACCTCGAGATAACCGAGCGCCTGCATTATCTCACGCACCGCCAAACCTTGGTCGTAGCCGTGTTCAAATGCCAACCAGCCTTCATTTTCCAAAAAGCCACGTGCTTTTTCAGAAATGTATCGAATGTCAGCCAATCCTTTCTCTTCAGCGACTAACGCAGTCATTGGCTCAAAACGTACATCCCCTTGAGATAAATGAGGGTCATCTTTCTCAATATAAGGTGGGTTAGAGACAATTAAAGAGAACTTGGTATCGTTGCCATCAGAAGCTAGTTCACTTAAAGGCTCAAACCAACTGCCATGTAAAAACGTAGCGTTGGTGATGTTTAAGCGCTTCGCATTTTCTGTCGCAAGCTCTTGAGCTTCAGGGCGCAGATCAATACCCGTCACTGGTCTATTTGGCATTTCAGACGCTAACGCCAATGCAATTGCACCAGTACCAGTACCCAAATCTAGAATCGCACCTTGTTTGCCATAGGTTTTATCTAAAGCCACTTCAACCAAACGTTCAGTGTCTGGACGAGGGATTAAGGTAGAAGGAGAAACTTTTAACGGCAATGACCAAAACTCACGTTCACCAATAATATAAGCCACAGGCTCACCGGTTAAACGTCGTCTTAAAAGTGCATTGAATTCGGACTCTTGTTCTGAGGTAAGAAGCTTCTCAGGCCAAGTAAGCAAGTATGACCTTGGTTTGTCTAAAACGTGACAAAGCAGTACCGCGGCATCAATAGAGGGTGATGTGTTATCACCCTTTTGAAGCTGTACGATTGCTGATTTTAAAGCGCTTTCAACCGTATATGCTGACTGCATACTGATTAGTTGTGCTCAGAAAGTGCAGCAAGTTGGTCGGCTTGGTGTTCTTGAAGAACAGGATCAAGCAAGCTTTGCATATCGCCTTCAAGTACTTCGTTCAGACGGTAAATTGTCAAGTTGATGCGGTGATCAGAAACACGACCTTGTGGGTAGTTGTACGTACGAATACGATCACTACGGTCACCAGAACCTAGTAGGTTACGACGTGTGTCAGAAACAGCTGCAGCGCGGCGCTCTTCTTCAGCCTGAACGATACGAGCCGCAAGCACAGCCATCGCTTTCGCTTTGTTTTTATGCTGAGAGCGCTCGTCTTGACACTCTACGACTGTGCCCGTTGGTAAGTGAGTAATACGGATTGCTGAATCCGTGGTGTTAACGTGTTGACCACCCGCGCCAGAAGCACGGAAAGTATCAATTTTAAGATCGCCAGCTTTGATTTCTGGAAGATCAGCTTCTGGGATCTCAGGCATCACTGCGACCGTACATGCAGAAGTATGAACACGGCCTTGGGATTCAGTTTCAGGAACACGCTGCACACGGTGACCACCCGACTCGAATTTCATGGTACCGTAAACACTGTCGCCACTTATTTTGGCGATCATTTCTTTAAAGCCGCCCTGCTCTGAAACATTGCTGCTCATCACCTCGACACGCCAACCTTTTTTCTCGGCAAATTTAGAGTACATACGGAAAAGGTTACCCGCAAAGATACCCGCTTCATCACCCCCCGCACCTGCGCGGATTTCTAGGAAACAGTTACGCTCATCATTTGGATCTTTTGGAATAAGAAGAATTTGCAGCTCATCAGTCAGACGTTCAATGTTCGCTTTCGCCTCTTTGATTTCTTCTTGCGCCATTTCGCGCATTTCTGCGTCATCTTCATTTGCCATCTCTTCAGCAGCTTCTAAATCTTCTTGAGCTTGCTGGTATGACTGGAAGCAAGCCGTCACTTCTTCAAGCTGAGAATACTCTCTTGAAAGTGCACGGAATTTGTCTTGATTCCCGATTACATCTGGATCACCAAGTAGATGTTGAACTTCTTCATAGCGTTCAACAAGTGTTTCAAGCTTTACTAGAATCGAGGCTTTCATAATGTCTTATCTTATTGGGGGTCTAATATTATTGAGGGTTTTCTAGGCCCAAACTCTGTCTAATGACCGTTAATTTTGCAGGTTCTCCTTGCTCTGCTGCACTTTGGAGTGCTCGCGTTGGAGCATGGATCAATTTGTTTGTGAGCTTATTACTGAGCTCAAGTAAAACTTTTTCGGGGTCACCGCCAGCAGCAAGTGATTGCAAACTCTTACTTAATAATTCTTCTCGTATTTCGTTGGCCGATTTACGGTAATCACGAATACTGTCAACTGCTTGCAATGAACGCATCCAACTCATGAATGCAGCACTTTCTTCGCTGACAATCGCTTCAGCTTGAATCGCTTCCACTTTACGTTGCTCAATATTACCATCAACAATCGACTGCAGGTCATCCACTGAATATAGATACGCATCATTCAGTTCGCCTACCTGAGATTCAACGTCACGAGGTACAGCAATATCAACCAACAACATTGGTTGGTGTTTTCTTGTTTTCAAAGCAGTTTCGACCATTCCCTTACCTATGATAGGCAATGGGCTTGCTGTTGAGCTAATCACAATATCCGCTCTATGCAGATGGTCCGGAATCTCATTGAGGCTGATCACTTCAGCACCAAACTCTTCAGCTAGCCCTAAAGCACGTTCACGAGTTCGGTTCGCCACAATCATTTTGGTACAGCCATTCGCCGACAGGTGCTTAGCCACCAGTTCAATAGTTTCCCCCGCACCAACCAATAACACTGTTGATGCGGCAATCGATTCAAAAATTTGCTTGGCTAACGTACAGGCGGCGTAAGCAACAGAAACGGCACTACCGCCAATTTCAGTTTCCGTTCGAACTCGTTTCGCAACAGAGAAGGATTTCTGGAATAGCTTTTCCATTGAAGCATCAACAGATTGGTTCTCTCTTGAATCTGTATAAGCTTGCTTCACCTGACCTAAGATCTGCGGTTCACCTAACACCAAAGAGTCCAAGCCACAGGCCACACGCATTAAATGTTTTATTGCAGCTTGCTCTTCATGGATATACAGGCTTGGCTTTAGCTCTTCAGGGCTCACTTGATGGAACACTGATAACCAATCGATCAGCTTGTTTTTTGCCACGCCTTTAACGTCACAATACACTTCAGTTCGATTACAGGTAGAAAGTATGACACTTCCATTTACGTGTGCATTTGCGTTGAGTTGCTTAAGTGCCTCAGATAATTTATCTGGACCAAAAGCGACTTTTTCGCGCAATTCAACCGACGCAGTGTTGTGATTGATACCTACGGCAAGCAAAGACATGTATCAGAAGTTCTCGATCAGGGAATGGAAACAAGGGGCGAATTTTACTTGATGCATGGCTCTATTTAAAGAGCAAGCGGGATTTGTTTTCCTGAGTTCGTGAATTCAATGCTATAGTTGAAGCGTTTTTTAGATAAATTTGAACAAGTTGTGAGCAAATATGAGCAAGCTTCGTAAAATCACGTCTCTTCTTTTTATGACCATAATTATGGTGGGTTGCTCGTCTATGCCCGAACAGCCGACCAGCGTTGAATGGCAAACCCACCAAAACCGACTTCTACAAATAGAAAGCTACCAAGCCTCGGGCAAGCTCGCCTACATATCGCCAGAGCAGCGCCAAAGCTTAAACTTCATTTGGAAACATTCACAAAATCAAAGTCAATTAAGACTCACGACGTTCCTCGGTCAAACCGTATTGAACCTGACCATAGATCCGTCGGGGGCCAAAGTCGTGACCTATGACGACCAAGTATTTACTCACGCAAGTGCGTCTGTATTGGTTGAGCAATTGACAGGTTTGCAGATCCCGATCGATCATCTGCCCCAATGGTTCCTTGGCATTCCCGACCAAGCAGATAGCTACCAACTCAACAGCACTAACACACTTGAATCTCTATCTAAACAAGTCAGCAGTCAATTATGGACACTGAATTTTGCTAACTATCGCAATACAGAGATGCCGAGTAAGCAACTATCGGATAAAGACAACGTAAAGGTAGAGATAATTCCCCTCCCTACTCGATTGTCATTCAAGCAAGACGAGAACAAAATCAACATTGTAGTTTCGAAGTGGACACTGAAAAAATGATAACAACGCCAACGCACTGGCCTTCGCCAGCTAAGCTGAATTTATTTCTTTATATCACTGGTCGACGTGACAATGGCTATCACGAACTTCAAACCTTGTTTCAATTCGTCGATTTTGGCGATGAATTAACGGTTACCGCCAATGAGAAAACGAACTCGATTACCATTACACCAGACATCCCAAACGTTGCGACCGAAGACAACCTAATTTGGAAAGCGGCTACCGCCCTTCAACAATATACATCGACCTTTTTCGGTGCCGATATCACGCTAAAGAAAGTGCTTCCTATGGGAGGGGGTATTGGTGGAGGCTCTTCAAATGCCGCAACCGTGTTGGTCGCGCTTAATTATCTATGGCAGCTAAACCTGTCTGATGATGAGCTCGCAGAGATCGGATTGAAGCTAGGTGCTGACGTTCCTGTGTTCGTTAGAGGCCACGCAGCCTTTGCAGAAGGAGTTGGAGAACAGCTTCAACTCGCTCATCCGGATGAAAAATGGTACCTCGTTGTTAAGCCTCAAGTGAGCATAGCGACTGTAGACATATTCACACATTCAGAATTAACTCGAAATACCCCAAAGCGAGCACTATCAACGCTTCTAGAGCAAGAATACGTAAACGATTGCGAAAAAATTGTGCGAATGCTGTACCCAGAGGTTGATAAGCAACTTTCATGGCTGCTACAATACTCGCCGTCGAGACTGACTGGTACTGGCTCGTGTGTTTTTGCTGAATTTAACAGCAAAAAAGAAGCCGAGTTGGTACTAGAAAAACTGCCTGACATAGTTTCCGCTTTCGTGGCGAAAGGACGAAACATTTCGCCTTTAAAAGAGACTTTGGCTGAGTACCAATCAGCCCACCCACAATCTATTTAAAACTGGACGCAACCCGAGGTTTCCACCGTGCCTGATATGAAGCTATTTGCTGGTAACGCAACACCTGAACTAGCCCAACGTATTGCTGATCGTCTATACATCTCTCTTGGAGATGCTACTGTAGACCGTTTTTCTGATGGCGAAGTCGCTGTACAAATCAATGAAAACGTTCGTGGTAGCGATGTATTCCTGATTCAATCAACTTGTGCACCAACCAATGACAACCTTATGGAGTTGGTGGTAATGATTGACGCAATGCGCCGTGCTTCTGCTGGCCGTATTACTGCTGTAATCCCTTACTTCGGTTATGCTCGTCAAGATCGTCGTGTACGTTCTGCTCGTGTACCTATTACTGCAAAAGTTGTTGCAGATTTCCTTTCTAACGTTGGCGTTGACCGCGTTCTTACTATTGACCTACACGCAGAGCAAATTCAAGGCTTCTTCGATGTACCAGTTGATAACATCTTCGGCACTCCAGTTCTTCTAGAAGACATGGCGAACCGAGGCCTAGAAAACCCAGTTGTGGTTTCTCCAGACCTTGGTGGTGTTGTACGTGCTCGTGCTACAGCTAAAGCGCTAGGTGATGTTGACATTGCTATCGTTGATAAGCGTCGCCCACGCGCTAACGTTTCTGAAGTAATGAACCTAATCGGTGATGTTGAGGGTCGCGACTGTGTAATCGTTGATGACATGATCGATACTGGTGGTACTTTATGTAAAGCAGCGGAAGCGCTTAAAGAACGCGGTGCTAAGCGTGTATTCGCTTACGCAACTCACGCCGTATTCTCTGGTACTGCTGCAGAAAACATCCGCAACTCAGTACTAGACCAAGTTATTGTTACTGATTCAATTAAGCTTTCTCCAGAAATGGCCGCGACAGGCAAAGTGACAGAGCTAAGCCTTTCTCGTATGCTTGCTGAAGCAATTCGCCGCATCAGCAACGAAGAATCAATCTCAGCGATGTTCAACTAATTAGAGCCTCATAGTTTTTTTTACAAAAGCTTTGTTTTAGAAACACGTTAGAGAAAGACATTAAGCACTTCATTTAATGAAGTGCTTTTTTTATGTCTGAGTGATATCGCACGACTATTTATCACAATCAGGAATAATCGTGTTGCTATCAGCTAGCTCGCACCTTTTTCATAAACTGTGATATCATACGGCGCTTTTTGAAATCCCAAGAGAGATCCATACCTTGAGCCAACAAATAAAACTTCTCGTTGGACTGGCTAATCCAGGTCCTGAATACGCCAAAACTCGCCACAATGCGGGTGCTTGGGTAGTTGAAGAATTAGCACGTGTACACAACGTGACACTAAAGAACGAACCAAAGTTCTTTGGCCTTACGGGTCGTATCATGGTTCATGGTGAAGATCTTCGTTTGCTGATCCCAACGACTTTTATGAATTTATCAGGCAAAGCAGTTGCAGCTCTGGCAAAGTTCTACCAAATTAAACCAGAAGAGATCATGGTGGCTCACGATGAATTAGATCTCCCTCCTGGCATTGGAAAGTTTAAAAAAGGTGGTGGTCACGGCGGACACAACGGTCTAAAAGACATCATCAGCAAACAGGGTAACAATAAAGAATTCTATCGTCTTAGATTAGGCATTGGCCATCCAGGACACAAAGATAAAGTTGCAGGTTATGTATTAGGCAAAGCTCCACAAAAAGAGCAAGAGTGTATCGAGGCCGTCGTTGACGAATCGGTTCGCAGCCTAGACATCTTATTAAAAGATGGCCTACCAAAAGCACAAAATCGCTTACATACGTTCAAAGCAGAATAAGGTTTATATCATGGGTTTTAAATGTGGCATCGTTGGTCTACCAAACGTTGGTAAGTCAACTCTGTTTAACGCACTGACTAAAGCAGGCATCGAAGCAGCAAACTTTCCATTTTGTACGATCGAACCAAACACAGGTATCGTTCCGGTCCCAGATCTACGCTTAGATGCATTAGCAAAGATTGTTAATCCACAGAAGATCCTTCCAACAACAATGGAATTCGTAGATATCGCAGGCTTAGTTGCTGGCGCGTCTAAAGGTGAAGGCCTTGGCAACAAATTCCTTGCAAACATCCGCGAAACAGACGCTATCGGTCACGTTGTTCGCTGCTTTGAAAACGAAAACATCGTTCACGTTTCTGGTAAAGTATCTCCTATCGAAGATATCGAAGTGATCAATCTTGAACTTGCACTGGCTGACTTAGACAGCTGTGAGCGTGCAATTCAACGTAACGCTAAGAAAGCAAAAGGCGGTGACAAGGACGCTAAATTCGAGATCACTGTACTAGAAAAACTACTACCAGTTCTTACTGAAGGTGGCATGGCACGTACAGTTGAACTAGGAAAAGAAGAAGCGGCGGCTATCGGCTACCTAAACTTCCTAACGCTTAAGCCAACTATGTACATCGCAAACGTTGCGGAAGATGGTTTCGAAAACAATCCTTACCTAGACGCGGTTCGTGAATACGCAGAAAACGAAAACAACGTAGTTGTTGCTGTTTGTGCGGCTATCGAATCTGAACTTTCTGAACTTGACGACGAAGATCGCGAAGAATTCCTTGCAGACATGGGGATCGAAGAACCAGGCCTTAACCGAGTGATCCGCTCTGGTTACGAATTACTGACTCTTCAAACTTACTTCACTGCTGGTGTTAAAGAAGTTCGCGCTTGGACTATTCCTATTGGCGCAACGGCACCACAAGCTGCTGGTAAAATCCACACTGACTTCGAAAAAGGCTTCATCAGAGCTGAAGTTGTTGGTTTTGATCACTTTATCGAATTTAATGGTGAGAGCGGTGCAAAAGATGCAGGTAAATGGCGTCTTGAAGGCAAAGAATACATCGTTAAAGATGGTGACGTTGTTCACTTCCGTTTCAACGTATAATTACTGATTTTACATCAGATAAAGGCCAGTGAACTCACTGGCCTTTTTGTTTTCCCTCTGGTGAAATAGTTCTGTATCTGAAACCTAACTTCCTATATATATCGGCTTTTTTACCTGTTTTTTGCCGACAAATACGCCTCTTTGACTAAAAAGAAACCGAACAGATGTTTATTCGTGATTTATTCAAAAAAAAAGTTGACGGGTTTCACTCAACTCCGCATAATGCGCCCCGTTCACAGCGAAGCGGTAACGTCTCAAAATGAACAAAAATTTGGAAATGGCTACTTAGCTCAGTTGGTTAGAGCACATCACTCATAATGATGGGGTCGCAGGTTCAAATCCCGCAGTAGCCACCATTTCCTAAGCGCTCTATTTGTTATTAAACATATGTCTAGTAACAGTAAAGAGTTTTTAGGAAAGCAAAGCGGACGTGGCGGAATTGGTAGACGCACCAGATTTAGGTTCTGGCGCCGAGAGGTGTGAGAGTTCAAGTCTCTCCGTCCGCACCATATTAAGATATCTTAGATGATATCATTGTTGGGCTATCGCCAAGCGGTAAGGCACTGGCTTTTGATGCCAGCATTCCCTGGTTCGAATCCAGGTAGCCCAGCCACTATTTAAAGTGAAATTATCTTTAAAAAGATAATAGCATTGAAAGCGAGATTATATTATATTACTCCGCTCTCAGATGGCTACTTAGCTCAGTTGGTTAGAGCACATCACTCATAATGATGGGGTCGCAGGTTCAAATCCCGCAGTAGCCACCATTCTTTCTTTAAGAAAGAACACACAACGTTATATTGAATCACCAATGTCGATATAACTATACTCTTCGCTAGGCTCTTTGCTTAGTTGAGGGGAAAGCTTTGCTGCGGTCGTGGCGGAATTGGTAGACGCACCAGATTTAGGTTCTGGCGCCGAGAGGTGTGAGAGTTCAAGTCTCTCCGACCGCACCATTATTTAGATATCTTAATTGATATCCTGTTGGGCTATCGCCAAGCGGTAAGGCACTGGCTTTTGATGCCAGCATTCCCTGGTTCGAATCCAGGTAGCCCAGCCATTACAACGTTACTTAGACAAACCATAAGTCTTCTTAACTATACTCTTCGCTAGAGTAAAAGCTTTGCTGCGGTCGTGGCGGAATTGGTAGACGCACCAGATTTAGGTTCTGGCGCCGAGAGGTGTGAGAGTTCAAGTCTCTCCGACCGCACCATTATTTAGATATCTTAAATGATATCATTGTTGGGCTATCGCCAAGCGGTAAGGCACTGGCTTTTGATGCCAGCATTCCCTGGTTCGAATCCAGGTAGCCCAGCCATTACAACGTTACTTAGACAAACCATAAGTCTTCTTAACTATACTCTTCGCTAGAGTAAAAGCTTTGCTGCGGTCGTGGCGGAATTGGTAGACGCACCAGATTTAGGTTCTGGCGCCGAGAGGTGTGAGAGTTCAAGTCTCTCCGACCGCACCATTATTTAGATATCTTAAATGATATCATTGTTGGGCTATCGCCAAGCGGTAAGGCACTGGCTTTTGATGCCAGCATTCCCTGGTTCGAATCCAGGTAGCCCAGCCACTATTTAAACTCTTTGTTTTTACTTCGGTAAGCATTTATTGAATTAAGTAACCAAGAGTACAACGTTATATCGAACCACCAATGTCGATATAACTATAAAGATTTGCTGCGGTCGTGGCGGAATTGGTAGACGCACCAGATTTAGGTTCTGGCGCCGAGAGGTGTGAGAGTTCAAGTCTCTCCGACCGCACCATTATTTAGATATCTTAAATGATATCATTGTTGGGCTATCGCCAAGCGGTAAGGCACTGGCTTTTGATGCCAGCATTCCCTGGTTCGAATCCAGGTAGCCCAGCCATTACAACGTTACTTAGACAAACCATAAGTCTTCTTAACTATACTCTTCGCTAGAGTAAAAGCTTTGCTGCGGTCGTGGCGGAATTGGTAGACGCACCAGATTTAGGTTCTGGCGCCGAGAGGTGTGAGAGTTCAAGTCTCTCCGACCGCACCATTATTTAGATATCTTAAATGATATCATTGTTGGGCTATCGCCAAGCGGTAAGGCACTGGCTTTTGATGCCAGCATTCCCTGGTTCGAATCCAGGTAGCCCAGCCATTACAACGTTACTTAGACAAACCATAAGTCTTCTTAACTATACTCTTCGCTAGAGTAAAAGCTTTGCTGCGGTCGTGGCGGAATTGGTAGACGCACCAGATTTAGGTTCTGGCGCCGAGAGGTGTGAGAGTTCAAGTCTCTCCGACCGCACCATTATTTCTCTTTCATTAGAGAACAAACAGTGAATCTATTAGATTTATTATGGCTACTTAGCTCAGTTGGTTAGAGCACATCACTCATAATGATGGGGTCGCAGGTTCAAATCCCGCAGTAGCCACCATTCTTTCTTTTAAGAAAGAACACACAACGTTATATTGAATCACCAATGTCGATATAACTATACTCTTCGCTAGGCTCTTTGCTTAGTTGAGAGGAAAGCTTTGCTGCGGTCGTGGCGGAATTGGTAGACGCACCAGATTTAGGTTCTGGCGCCGAGAGGTGTGAGAGTTCAAGTCTCTCCGACCGCACCATTATTTCTCTTTCATTAGAGAACAAACACTGAATCAATTAGATTTATTATTGGCTACTTAGCTCAGTTGGTTAGAGCACATCACTCATAATGATGGGGTCGCAGGTTCAAATCCCGCAGTAGCCACCATTCTTTCTTTAAGAAAGAACACACAACGTTATATTGAATCACCAATGTCGATATAACTATACTCTTCGCTAGGCTCTTTGCTTAGTTGAGGGGAAAGCTTTGCTGCGGTCGTGGCGGAATTGGTAGACGCACCAGATTTAGGTTCTGGCGCCGAGAGGTGTGAGAGTTCAAGTCTCTCCGACCGCACCATCATTTATAAAACCCAGCTTTTTAGCTGGGTTTTGTTTTATCTGGAATATGAAAATCTGCTAACCAAATCACCAAATATTTCCCTCTCACTCCTCACTTTTTCGTTCTTTTTATAAGACAATGTCAGCTCCATTTTCTAACTGAGTCTGACTGCCAATGAAAATCCTCCCTTTAACGATCGGTTGCTACACGGACACACCAAGTAAAAGCCAAGGTGTTTATCAAACTCAGTTAGACTTAGGTACAGGAAAACTATTACCTTTTAAGCTTGTCGCCGAGTGTAATAACCCCTCTTTTGTCGTAGCGACAAAACTTGGAATTTATACCGCGTCTGAAGTCGAACAACCAAAACAACCCCAGCTATTTCATATTCCTAATACATATTCAAAGACAACGACCAATTCAGGAGTTATCTCGGGCAGTCACCCCTGCCATGTCGCGATTGCTCCCAACAATAAATTTGCTATTACGTCGCAATACTCATCAGGCACATTCGATATTTTTAGTCTAAGTATCAATGGCAATATCGATAAGCGACTCAAAACAATCAAAATGGTCGGTTCTGGGCCGAACAAAGATCGACAAACTGGGCCTCATGCTCATCAGTGCCTGTTCTTACAAAACTCACCACAGTTTGTCACCATCGATCTAGGAGCTGATAAAATCAATTTCTATTGTTTTGACGAAGAGCAGGAAGAGTTTCTAGACGAACCAATGCAATCCATTAAAGCGCCAGCAGGTAATGGGCCTCGCCATTTGGTCTTCAATAAGGCTGAAGATAAGGCCTACGTGCTCTGTGAGCTCTCTGAAACAATACTCATGTTGGAAAAAGTTTTAGGTGTGTGGAGCATTGTGGAGGAAATAGATGCCCTTCCGAATATGGAGAAGGGAGAAGCCGCAGCTGCAATTAAGTTATCGCCGGATGAGCAATTCCTATATGTGTCTGGTCGATATCAATCAAGGATCAGTAGCTTCAGAATAGATTCTATGACTAAAATACCAATTTTTATTGATAGCTATAACACTGAAGGTAACTTCCCTCGCGACTTTCATATCACTGACTGTGGACAGTGGCTTATCGCCGCAAACCAGCACTCCAACAACATCACATCATTCAAGCGAGATAATAAGGACGGGTCTTTGGTTTATACAGGGTACTCTTTAGAGATCGATACACCGGTTTGTATTACACAGCAGTTATAGCATCCAACACCATACAAAAAAGGAGAGCATCTGCTCTCCTTCTCTATGTAAACAACCTTATGTAACCGTTTAAAGGCCCAACGCGTATTTCAAGACTTGAGCTTTAATCGGCCCTGAGTGTTCTGCTAGCTTTAGTGCAGCATTACGCACAAACTTGAGCGGGCCAATATCATTACTGAACGTTTTGTAGAAAAAGTCCATGCCACTTTGCATCATCAGATTGTCACCTCTTCTGATCACTTCATAGCGTCTCGCCTCAGATTGACTCAATTCACCTTTCTCTTTGGTAATATCCAATAGTACTGCCACATCTTTAAAGCCCAAGTTAACACCCTGCCCAGCCAACGGGTTAATCGTATGCGCAGAATCCCCGACTAAAATGCAGTTTTTCTTCGAGTATGATTGAGCATGACGTCGAGTCAAAGGGAATGAACCTGCATTCAAGACTTTAATATCACCTAACTCTTTAGGAAAGTGAGTAAGTACTTCATTACGTAATTTTTCTGGGCTCATCGTAGAAAGTTGCTTAATACGAGAAGGCGAGTCATACCAAACTAAAGAACCCTGCCCCACCTCTTTGCCTTCAGACATTAGCGAGCACAATGGAAGGAATGAACGAGGTCCACTCGGTAAAAACTGTTGCCAAGTAATATCTTGTTGAGGTAGTTCTGTTTCTACATTGATAAGCATGCAGTGCTGTCGATAATCCCAAGCCGTAATGCCTATTCCAGCTTGTTGACGAACGGCTGAATTCGCACCATCAGCACCAACCAACCACTTCGCTGATAACTCTGCCCCAGATTGAAGCTTGACGATATTAGTTTCGCCAAATTCAATAGAATCCAACTTTTCAGGGCACAACAGTTCTAAATTGTTATAAGCATCAAACTGAGACCATAAGCCTAACTGAATAAGTCTGTTTTCGACAATATAACCTAGACGAGGCAGATCCAGTGATGCGGCATCAAAACGAGTACGACACTCTGGGTGCTCCCACGTCTCTAAACGCTTATAAGAACACACTCGCATCGCTGCAATACTTTGCCATGCACCAAGATCTTCAAGCAAATCGACCGATGCTTGAGAAATCGCTGACACACGAATGTCCATCGCTTGCGACTCATCAAAAGCTTGTGGAGCACAACCTTCGATCACCGCAACACTCAGACCTTGCTTTGCAAAACCAATCGCTGTTGCTGCACCAACCATACCACCACCAACGACCACAACATCGTAATTGTTCATATTTCGTACTTATCAGTTTGATTCTTTGACTGTTTTTGATTGTACTTTTTCATAACTAACTTGTAACCAAAAACCTTATTTGAAAGAAGGGTTATTCCTTGCTGTATCTAGCGTTAACGATAATAGAAACCACTACCGAAGAGATTTGATCAGACTACTAGTCAGTCGGTTTTGAAACCAGTACAATACGCCGCTTGCCGCTAGCGCCCGTCATAAATGAATACCTAATGATGACCGAAGGCGCTTGAGGATGAATAATGGGCGATTTGCTCCCTTAAATTAAACTAACGATCGAGCGAACATAAAATGAGTAAGAAACTGCTAATTAAAACCTGGGGCTGTCAGATGAATGAATACGATTCATCAAAAATGGCCGACCTGCTTAACGCTGCAAACGGCTATGAGCTAACGGAAGTACCTGAGGAAGCAGACGTACTACTATTGAATACTTGTTCTATTCGTGAAAAAGCACAAGAAAAAGTATTCCACCAGCTTGGTCGTTGGAAAACGCTTAAAGATAAAAAAGAAGGTGTGGTAATCGGTGTGGGTGGCTGTGTAGCAACTCAAGAAGGTGACCACATTCGTCAACGAGCACCGTACGTAGACGTAATCTTTGGCCCACAAACTCTGCACCGTTTGCCTGAGATGATTAAGTCATCACTGTCTAACGAAAAGCCAGTAATGGACATCTCGTTCCCTGAGATCGAAAAATTCGATAACCTGCCAGAACCAAAAGCAGACGGTGCAACGGCGTTCGTTTCTATCATGGAAGGCTGTTCTAAGTACTGTACTTACTGTGTTGTACCATACACACGTGGCGAAGAAGTTAGTCGTCCAATGGATGATGTATTGTTCGAAGTTGCACAACTTGCAGAACAAGGTGTACGTGAAGTTAACCTACTTGGTCAGAACGTAAACGCATACCGGGGTCCAACACACGAAGGTGATATCTGTACATTTGCTGAGCTTCTTCGTCTTGTTGCTTCTATCGACGGTATCGACCGTATTCGTTTCACAACAAGCCACCCGCTTGAGTTTGGTGACGACATCATTGAAGTTTACAAAGATACACCAGAACTAGTGAGCTTCCTTCACCTACCAGTACAAAGTGGTAGTGACCGTATTCTGACGATGATGAAGCGTCCCCATACAGCTATCGAGTACAAGTCTATTATCCGCAAACTGCGTAAAGCTCGTCCTGATATTCAAATCAGCTCTGACTTTATTGTTGGTTTCCCTGGCGAATCTAAGCAAGACTTCCAAGATACAATGAAGCTAATTAAAGAAGTTGATTTCGATATGAGCTTCAGCTTTGTTTTCTCTCCTCGCCCAGGTACGCCAGCAGCAGATTACCCATGTGACGTTCCAGCACAAGAGAAGAAAGATCGCTTGTACGAACTGCAACAAACGGTAAACACACAAGCTATGCGCTTCTCTCGTCTGATGCTAGGCACTGAGCAGCGTATCCTTGTTGAAGGCCCATCAAGAAAGAATCTAATGGAACTGCGTGGCCGTACTGAAAATAGCCGTGTTGTGAACTTCGAAGGTTCTGCTGATCTCATCGGTCAATTCGTAGACGTGAAGATCACTGAAGTTTACACCAACTCACTACGTGGCGAATTGGTTCGAACAGAAAAAGACATGGGTCTACGCGTTGTTATGACTCCAGCAGAAATGATGGAAAAAACAAAACGCGAAGACGAGCTAGGCGTAGCAACCTTTACGCCATAAGCAATACAACTGTTTGAGCACAAAGCACAAACACAAAGCTTGAAATTACCTAACTAAGTGACCATCTTAGAAATAGGGATATCACCATCAGAAGCCCGGTCTAAATCGGGCTTCTTGCTCTTTTATTTTTATTTAAGAGAGAATGGTACAAAATGAGAGGCTAATTTGAGCAATAAAATCGTTACCTTAGAGATAAATCTAGAGCCAGCAGACAACAAGCGCTTGGCAAATTTATGCGGACCATTCGACGACAACATCAAACACCTTGAGCGTCGCCTGGGTGTTGAGATTAATTACCGCAGCAACTTCTTCACAATCGTTGGTAAGCCTCACACGACAGCCGCCGCTTTAGACATCATCAAACACCTCTATGTTGAAACGGCTCCAGTTAAAGGCAACATCATCGATATCGAACCAGAGCAGGTGCATCTGGCGATCACCGAGTCAGGCATTTTGGAGCAACACGTCGAGTCTGAAATTGACTACGGCAAAGAAGTGACTATTAAGACTAAAAAAGGCGTTATCAAACCTCGAACGCCAAACCAAGCACAGTACCTAATGAATATGGTGACTCATGATATCACTTTTGGTATTGGCCCAGCAGGAACTGGTAAAACATATTTAGCCGTTGCGGCAGCTGTCGATGCACTCGAACGCCAAGAGGTTCGCCGTATTCTACTGACTCGCCCTGCTGTTGAAGCCGGTGAGAAACTTGGTTTCCTTCCTGGTGATTTAAGCCAGAAAGTCGATCCATATTTGCGTCCACTTTACGATGCACTCTTCGAAATGCTTGGCTTTGAACGTGTTGAAAAGTTGATTGAACGTAACGTGATTGAAGTAGCGCCTCTGGCCTATATGCGTGGCCGTACACTGAATGATGCTTTTATTATTCTTGATGAGAGCCAAAACACCACGGTTGAACAGATGAAAATGTTCTTAACCCGTATCGGTTTTAATTCGCGAGCTGTCATCACGGGTGATATAACGCAAATCGATTTACCTCGTGGTGCAAAATCTGGTCTACGTCATGCAACTGAAGTGCTCAGTGAAGTTGATGACATTAGCTTTAACTTCTTCATGTCTGAAGACGTTGTTCGTCACCCAGTGGTTGCTCGTATCGTCAATGCCTACGAGAAGTGGGAAGCAAAAGACCAGAAAGAGCGCAAAGAGTTTGAACAACGTAAACGTGAAGAGAGAGAAGCCAAACTTCTTGAGGCTCAACAAGTAGCGACGACACAACTAGCAACACAAAATACTTCTGCGGTTACAGGGCAAGGTGATAAATAGATGTCTATTGAACTAGACCTGCAATTAGCGGTCGAAAATGAGCAAGGTCTCCCAACCGAACAAGATATTCAGCTTTGGTTAGACAAGACCATTCCTCAGTTTCAAGAGAACGCCGAGTTGACAGTTCGTATCGTAGATACAAAAGAAAGCCACCAGCTCAATCATGAATACCGTGGAAAAGACAAACCGACTAACGTGTTGTCTTTTCCATTCGAGGCTCCTCCTGGGATCGAGTTAGATCTACTGGGCGACCTTATTATCTGCCGCCAAGTTGTCGAGAAAGAAGCAGAAGAGCAAAATAAGCCTCTGTTAGCACACTGGGCTCATATGGTTGTACATGGTAGCCTCCATCTGCTAGGTTATGATCATATCGAAGATGATGAAGCTGAAGAGATGGAGTCACTCGAGACAGAAATCATGCAAGCTATGGGCTTTGAAGACCCTTACATTCTAGAAAAGTAAATTGATTCTAGTAAAGTAGATTGCAGAGAAACAATAACTCATCGAACCTGTTGTTTTTACAGGAATCTGAGTTTTAATGTGTGCTATCACACTTCTGGTAGCGTTATTTTTTGAGAAATCATGAACGAAGGTAACCCCCCCACTTCTGAGGGAAGTAAAAAATCTGAAGGTCCGAGTAGAAAGTCCTTCTTTGAACGCCTAGGCCAACTATTTCAAGGCGAAATGAAAGACCGCCAAGAGCTCGTAGATATTATCCGCGACTCAGAAATTAATGACCTAATTGACCACGACACTCGCGACATGCTCGAAGGTGTTATGGAGATTTCAGAGATGCGAGTACGCGATATCATGCTGCCTCGCTCTCAAATGGTTACAGTTGAACGCACCGATGACTTAGATACATTGACTGCGCTTATTACTGATGCTCAACACTCTCGCTACCCAGTGATCAGTGAAGATAAAGACCATGTTGAAGGCATTCTATTAGCGAAGGACCTACTTAAGTATCTAGGTTCAGACAGTGCCCCATTTGATATCGAACAAGTGATTCGCCCTGTCGTGGTTGTTCCGGAAAGTAAGCGAGTTGATCGCCTACTTAAGGAGTTCCAAGAAGAGCGTTACCACATGTCTATCGTAGTCGATGAGTTTGGCGGTGTTTCTGGCCTAGTCACCATTGAAGATATCCTCGAAGAAATCGTTGGTGAAATAGAAGACGAGTTTGACGATGAAGAAGAGCTAGATATTCGCAAGCTGAGTAAGCATACCTATTCGGTTAAAGCTTTAACCACCATTGAAGAGTTTAACGAAACGTTTAACACAACCTTCAGTGATGATGAAGTAGATACTGTGGGTGGTATGGTGATGACAGCCCTCGGTCATCTGCCTGTTCGTGGAGAAGTAGTAGAAATCGACAACTACCATTTCAAAATAACATCAGCGGATAATCGTCGCGTGATCCAGCTACAGGTAACCGTTCCTGATGAGCAACCTCTTCCGACTACCGAAGAATAACTACCTCTCTCCAAAGAGATGACAGAAATTAGATGACTAAGACCTTTATTCATCGCCTATTACGGCCGCTTGCGGCCGTTTTTGTTGGCGCTATAACAACCTTTTCGTTTGCACCATACTCGATATGGTCTCTTGCTATTCTCAGCCCAGCCTTATTACTTTTGCTGATCCACAACCGATCACCTAAAAGTGCGCTTTGGATTGGTTATGCATGGGGTTTAGGCCAATTTACAACAGGTATCAGCTGGGTATATGTCAGCATTGATGGCTTTGGTGGAATGCCGCTGGCAGCCAACCTGTTTTTAATGGCATTGCTTGTTGGCTACCTAGCTGTTTATTCGGGTCTATTTACTTGGAGTCTAAACAAGTTTTTTCCTGCTAATAGTCTCAGTCGATATTTCCTCGCGGCGCCAGCATTGTGGTTAATCAGTGATTGGCTGCGTGGATGGGTAATGACTGGTTTCCCTTGGTTATGGTTAGGCTATAGCCAAATCGATTCTCCGTTAGGCTCATTCGCACCTATTGGCGGTGTAGAACTGGTCACTCTGGCGATCATTATTTCAGCCTCCGCACTTGCCTATACGGTTATCAACAAGGCATGGAGTGTCAGCATCATCCCTGCCATCGTGTTTAGTGCAGGTTTCGGTATTCGAAACATCGATTGGGTGACACCGAACCTAGACAAAACAACGTCAGTCGTATTAATCCAAGGTAACGTCGCTCAAGACAGTAAATGGCTACCCAGTCATCGCTGGCCAACTATGATGAAATACACAGACCTGAGCAGAGAAAACTGGGGCGCAGATATCATCATCTGGCCTGAAGCGGCGATCCCTGCATTTGAGGTTGAGATCCCTTCTTTCTTACGCAACTTAGACAGCGCAGCCAAGATGAACAACAGCTCAATCATCACCGGTGTGCTAAATCAGTCTGAAGATAAGAAGTACTACAACAGTATTCTGTCACTAGGAGTAAACCCATACGGCGAATATAGCTATGATCCAAACGAACGCTACCATAAACATCACCTATTACCATTTGGTGAGTTCGTTCCGTTTGAAGATATCCTTCGTCCATTGGCACCATTATTCAACTTACCAATGTCATCGTTCAGCCGCGGCGATTTCGTCCAGCCAAACATAGTGGCAAATGGTCGTCACCTTGCGCCTGCGCTGTGTTATGAAATAATCTTTAATGAACAAGTAAGGCGAAATGTTACCGATGAGACAGACTTTATCTTAACGCTCTCTAACGATGCGTGGTTTGGTCGTTCAATTGGGCCTCTGCAACATATGGAAATCGCTCAAATGCGTGCTCTAGAGCTCGGCAAGCCTCTTATTCGCTCTACCAACAATGGCGTAACGGCTGTGACAGATCACAAAGGCAAGATCATCAAACAGATACCTCAGTTTGAAACCGCAGTATTAAAAGCTGAGCTTGTTTCAACAGATGGTCAAACCCCTTATCACGTGGTCGGTACTTGGCCGCTGTATATCTGGGCTTTGTTGAGCTTGGTGGTTGGTTGGCTGGTGAGAAGACAAAAAGACTAAATACAAGATGCAGGTTGATGTGAGAGCATCAACCTTCATCTTTATTATTAAACAGTTTAGAAGAGAAAGCAGCTAAAGCTAAGGTTTCAATGCCTTTCGGCTAAATCCAGTCGAACCGCACTTAATGCAAGGGATAATGGTTGTTGGGTGGTTATATTCCGTTTGATTCCCACACTCATCACATACGAGTGTACCTAAACCAATAACTTCACCAGCTTGATATAGACCTTGGTGCTCCAGGTCTTGGAACAGTTCAACCCACTCCACTTTAGTTCGATCAGTGATATCTAACAGACCTTGCCAAATAGAGTCTGCAATCATCAAATAAAATGGACCGCTTTTACTCTCTTCGTAACTTTCAGAAAACTCTTTCAAGTCCGACTTAACATACGCTGAAATCAATGATAACTCGTCTTTGGTCATATCATTGGCTGCTTTAGCAAACTTACCTGACGTTTCAATTTTATTGTTGAACTCTTCGGGGCTATGCTTCAGCGTTTCAATTACCTCTTCGACGACTTCTTCATAGAGTGCTTTTTTCTTCGGCATAAACAACCTCCTTAAGATTACAAACCTTTATCTTAGGTAACTGGTATACAGCTAAGCAAGCAATCCCTCACAAACAAATGCAATTCATACCCTTAAGCATAGCTGTCTTAAGTAATACGGTTGAATTTACGCAATCAACCATGGTGCAACTGCAAGTATGAAGGGTATAACTATTGTTGTACTAAGCTCCTTTAGGTATTCTATGACGATCTGTAAGATTCTGTTCTAACCGAACTCACAAATTCCAAGATAACCGGATACCATCGATGCAAGAACAATATAACCCGCAAGAGATTGAACAAAAGGTTCAACAACACTGGGATGACAGCGAAACTTTCGTTGTAAGTGAAGACCCAAACAAAGAAAAATTCTACTGTCTGTCTATGTTCCCGTACCCAAGTGGCCGACTGCACATGGGTCACGTGCGTAACTACACCATCGGTGATGTGGTATCTCGTTTCCAACGTCTACAAGGCAAAAACGTAATGCAGCCAATTGGTTGGGATGCATTCGGCCTGCCTGCAGAAAACGCAGCTGTTAAGAACAACACAGCGCCTGCACCATGGACTTACGAAAACATCGAGTACATGAAAAACCAGCTTAAGCTGTTAGGCTTTGGTTACGACTGGAACCGTGAATTCGCAACTTGTACGCCTGAGTACTACCGTTGGGAACAAGAGTTCTTCACTAAGCTTTACGAAAAAGGCCTAGTTTACAAGAAGACTTCTTCTGTTAACTGGTGTCCGAACGACCAAACTGTACTAGCAAACGAGCAAGTAGAAGATGGCTGCTGCTGGCGTTGTGATACCCCAGTAGAGCAAAAGAAAATCCCACAGTGGTTCATTAAGATCACTGAGTACGCACAAGAGCTACTCGACGATCTAGACAACCTTGAAGGTTGGCCTGAAATGGTTAAGACCATGCAGCGCAACTGGATCGGCCGCTCTGAAGGTGTTGAGCTATCTTTCGCTGTTAACGGTGAAGAAGCGCCACTGGAAGTTTACACAACGCGTCCAGACACACTAATGGGTGTTTCTTACGTGGGTATCGCTGCAGGTCACCCTCTTGCAGAGAAAGCATCTCAAAACAACCCAGAGCTTGCTGCATTCGTTGAAGAGTGTCGTAACACTAAAGTGGCTGAAGCTGAACTCGCAACAATGGAAAAGAAAGGTATGGATACTGGCTTAACGGCTATCCACCCTCTTAACGGTCGTCTTGTTCCTGTATACGTAGCAAACTTCGTTCTTATGGATTACGGCACAGGTGCGGTAATGGCGGTTCCTGCTCACGATCAACGTGACTACGAATTCGCAACGAAGTACGGCATCGACATCATTCCTGTAATCAAGCCTGAAGATGGTTCTGAGCTAGACGTGTCTGAAGCAGCTTACACAGAGAAAGGTGTGCTGTTCGATTCTGGTGAGTTCGATGGTCTTGCTTTCCAAGAAGCATTCGATGCTATTGCTGCGAAGCTTGAAGCTGAAGGCAAAGGTAAGAAGACAGTAAACTTCCGTCTACGTGACTGGGGTGTATCTCGTCAACGTTACTGGGGTGCGCCAATCCCAATGGTAACCACTGAAGACGGTGAAGTTCACCCAGTACCAGCAGACCAACTACCCGTTATTCTTCCAGAAGACGTGGTAATGGATGGCGTAACTAGCCCAATCAAGGCAGACAAGTCTTGGGCAGAAACAACCTTCAACGGCGAACCGGCTCTACGTGAAACTGATACATTCGATACGTTCATGGAGTCTTCTTGGTACTACGCTCGTTACTGTTCACCACAAGCTGACGATATCTTAGATCCAGAGAAAGCAAACTACTGGCTACCAGTGGACCAATACATTGGTGGTATTGAGCACGCGTGTATGCACCTGCTTTACTCTCGCTTCTTCCATAAATTGCTGCGTGACGCAGGTTACGTAACGTCTGATGAACCGTTCAAGCAACTTCTATGTCAAGGTATGGTTCTAGCTGACGCGTTCTTCCACACGAATGAGAAAGGCACGAAAGAGTGGATTGCTCCTACTGATGTGACTATCGATCGTGACGGTAAAGGTCGCATCGAAAAAGCAGTCGACAACCAAGGCCGCGACGTTGAACACTCAGGCATGATCAAGATGTCTAAGTCGAAAAACAACGGTATCGACCCACAAGAGATGGTAGACAAGTACGGTGCTGACACAGTACGTCTATTCATGATGTTTGCTTCTCCTGCAGATATGACACTTGAGTGGCAAGAATCTGGCGTTGAAGGCGCAAACCGCTTCCTTAAACGTGTTTGGAAGCTAGTTCACGCTCACTCTTCTAAGGGTACAGCTGAATCTGTTGATGCTTCTGCTCTGTCTGGTGACCAAAAAGCACTTCGTCGTGACATCCACAAGACTATCGCGAAAGTAACGGACGATATCGGCCGTCGCCAAACGTTCAACACAGCAATCGCTGCGATCATGGAACTGATGAACAAGCTAGCGAAAGCACCTCAAGAGTCGGTACAAGATCGTGCAATCCTTGATGAAGCGCTAAAAGCTGTCGTTCGCATGCTTTACCCAATGACGCCACACATCTCTTACGAAATGTGGGTTGCGCTGGGTGAATCAAACGTAGACTCAGCAACATGGCCAACTTTCGATGAGAAAGCGCTAGTGGAAGACGAGAAAACTATCGTTGTCATGATCAACGGTAAGCTACGTGCGAAACTGACGGTTGCTGCTGATGCGACCGAAGAGCAAGTTCGTGAACTTGGTCTAAACGATGAAAACGCTAAGAAGTTCCTAGATGGCCTAACTATCCGTAAGGTTATCTTCGTACCTGGTAAGCTTCTAAACATCGTAGCTAACTAATATTGGCAAACTAACAGTTGCAGGCTAAAACTGGCTCACTGGTTTTAGCCTGCATACATAACTGCTGTAACGAACTTATTTCGTTTTTAGTAGTCTGTAGACAGGGTAACGAATTACCCCTGTCTACTTATTTAAGCGCTTTCCATTCAGAGCCACACGACTCGAAGAAACTAAAGCCTTTAAATAAGTATTCTACCTTCATGAGAGCCATCAAATAATGCGCCTGATTTCACTATCTTCATTGAAAGTTACTATTGTTGTTTTAACCGTTAGCCTACTGAGTGCCTGTGGCTTCCACCTGCGTGGTGATTACTCCGTACCAGAAGAACTCAACAAGATCTCTGTGACCAGTTACGACCAATACAGCACGTTTACACGTATGATGAAAAGTCAGTTACGCATGAATGATGTAGAAATTGTGCCACCTGCGCAGAACACTCCTAACCTGCACATTATTCGCGAGAGTGTTGGCGAGCGCACTCTGTCTCTTTACCAAAATACACGTGCGGCAGAAAAAGAACTCACATTCCGCGCTTCTTATCGCGTAACCATCCCAGAGGTTGGTTCAAAAACGTTCTCAACGAGCGTAACCCGTAGTTACCTAGATAACCCGTTAACAGCATTAGCAAAATCGGTTGAGCGAGAAATGATTGAAGATGAGATGCGTAAGCTTGCAACCAGTCAAATCCTTCGCCAAATGGCTCGCCTAAAAGCGACTATTGCAGCTGGCAGTATGGACCTAGAAGCCTTAGGTAATGTTCAAGTGAAAGAACTTGAGAAACAGTACAACATTAAGAACATCGAAATTGACGACATTGAGATCGACGCCAGTGCAGCATCTGATGCTGAGCCCAGTGTAACTGTCGAGCAATAGGTTTATTTAATGCGTATTTTTGCTGATCGTCTACCAGAGCAACTTGCTAAGCAGTTAAGCAACGTTTACCTCATTTTTGGTAACGAGCCTTTACTGCTGCAAGAAAGCCGAGAAGCGATTCAAAAGACAGCCAAAGAGCAAGGCTTCGAAGAACGTCACCGTTTTGTGATTGATAATAGCCTCGACTGGAATCAAGTCTATGACTGCACTCAGGCATTGAGCCTGTTCTCTAGCCGTCAAATAATCGAGCTGGAACTGCCAGAATCAGGTGTGAATGCTGCAATAGCGAAAGAACTGCTCGCCATCTCTGAGCATATTCACAGCGATATTTTGTTAATTTTAATTGGTACTAAGCTAACCAAAGCTCAAGAGAATGCTAAATGGTTTAAAGCGCTCTCTAATCAAGGCCACTGGGTAAGCTGTTTAACTCCTGATATCAGCCGATTGCCTCAATTTGTTCAGGCTCGTTGTCGTCAAATCGGCTTGTCGCCAGATCCTGAAGCCATTCAAATGCTGGCTCAGTGGCACGAGGGGAACCTTTTTGCACTGACTCAGAGCCTAGAAAAACTGGCACTGCAATACCCAGATGGAAAGCTCACTTTAGTACGCTTAGAAGAATCGCTGAGTCGACACAACCACTTTACTCCTTTCCACTGGAGTGATGCATTGCTGGCAGGTAAAGGCAATCGCGCACAACGAATCTTAAGGCAACTCGAAGCGGAAGGTGTTGAGCCAGTCATTTTACTGCGCAGCGTACAACGTGAACTTTCTTTGTTGTTGCAAATGCAGCAACAAATGAAACAGATGCCGATTGGTCAGATCTTCGAAAAACACCGCATCTGGCAATCTAAAAAGCCGCTTTATAACGCCGCGCTAACAAGAGTTTCGATTTCTCAATTACACTCCCTGTTCGCGCTGCTCACTCAAGCAGAATTGATGACAAAAACCCAATATGAGCAATCGCCTTGGCCACTAATTCATCAGTTAAGCGTAGAGTTTTGTATCCCTTCAGCTTCAATACCATCTCACGCATAAAAGCGTGTTATATTCTAAGGTCAATAGACCCTAAGCAAAGCTACATTCAGATTAAAGGAACACCCTGTGTTACGTGAAGAACTAAAAGATTTTCTTGCAGACAAAGCCGACGACATGAAAGCAGAATCGATAGTGACTATCGATGTAGAAGGCAAATCAAGTGTGACTGATTACATGATTGTTTGTACTGGTACCTCTAAACGCCATGTTGCCTCCATTGCACAGCACGTTGCAGATGAAGTGCGTAAAGCAGGTATGCAACCACTCGGTATTAATGGTCAGCAAGAAGGTGAATGGGTCGTTCTCGATATGGGTACAAGCATGTTACACGTTATGCAAGAAGAACATCGTGAGCTGTACCAACTAGAAAAACTTTGGGGCTAAGCTTTGAAGATCCAGTTAATCGCAGTTGGTACAAAAATGCCAAAGTGGGTTGAAGAAGGGTTTCAAGAATACAAACGCCGCTTCCCTCACG
Organism: Vibrio toranzoniae; assembly: GCF_024347655.1. NCBI lineage: Bacteria > Pseudomonadati > Pseudomonadota > Gammaproteobacteria > Vibrionales > Vibrionaceae > Vibrio > Vibrio toranzoniae. The sequence continues at coordinate 2,385,020 of NZ_AP025514.1, forward strand.
ATATGCCATTAGAACTCATTGAAATCACTGCGGGAAAGCGCGGGAAAAATGCCGATATAGCACGCATTCTTCAAAAGGAAGGCGAAGCGATGTTGGCTGCGGTTCCAAAAGGCAACCGCATTGTCACGCTCGATATCCCAGGACGCAAGTGGGATACCCCTCAACTAGCTGAACAATTAGAAAGCTGGAAGCTGGATGGACGTGACGTTTCAATCTTAATTGGCGGACCTGAAGGGTTAGCCCCTGCATGTAAAGCGGCTGCCGACCAAAGCTGGTCTTTGTCAGCACTTACTCTGCCTCACCCATTAGTACGCGTTATCATGGCTGAAAGCTTGTATCGAGCTTGGAGCATTACCGCTAACCATCCGTATCATCGAGAATAAGTGTTAATGTTACGTAAACGTAGCCAAATCCGTGATTACAAAGCAGAAGCACGACTATTTACTAGTCGTGCTTTTGTTGCGTTTATAGGGATCATCGTGATGATGTCGATGTTGGTTGTTAACCTGTATAACATTCAAGTCAACCAGTATCAGGACTATAAAACTCGCTCCAACGACAACCGTATCAAGGTCGTTCCAATCGCCCCCAATCGCGGTTTGATTTACGATCGCAATGGCGTCCTTCTTGCTGAAAACCGTCCAGTTTTTAACTTAGAAGTTACACCAGAAAAAATTAAAAATATGGATGATACTATCGTCCGTTTACAAACTTTAATCGATATTCCGCCAGAACGTATCGAGCGCTTTAATCGTGATCGCCGAAATTCACGACGTTTTAAATCCGTTCCAATTTTAAACCAACTGACTCAAGAGCAAGTGGCGGTTTTTTCCGTAAATCAGCACAAGTTCCCGGGCGTTGAAGTGACAGGCACACTAAAGCGTTTTTATCCGTATGGTGATGTACTGACCCACGTTATTGGCTACGTATCTCGTATCAATGACAGAGACATACAACGACTAGAGCGCGAAGAGAAATACGCCAATTATCAAGCGACTCGTGACATTGGTAAGCTAGGTATTGAAAGGTACTACGAAGATACGCTGCATGGGACAGCGGGTTACCAAGAAGTCGAAGTTAACAGCCGTGGTCGAGTCATTCGCACATTAAAATTTGTTCCTTCCATTCCAGGTAAAGATATTGTTCTCAACCTCGATATCAACCTACAACTTTACGTGCATAAAATACTTGATGGTCGTCGAGGTTCAGCTGTCGTTCTCGATCCGAAAGATAACGGTGTACTGGCTATGGTTTCCAGCCCAAGCTATGACCCAAACGCCTTTGTTCATGGTATATCTTCAAAAGGTTACAACGCCTTATTACAAAACAAAGATAGACCTTTGGTTAACCGTGCAACACTAGGTATTTATCCACCAGCTTCTACTATCAAACCGTTCATTGCCGTTGCAGCTCTGCAAGAGGGCGTAATAACGCCAAATACAACGCGTAATGACCCCGGTTATTGGAAGATACCAAACTCGAAAACAAAACCGTTCCGTGATTGGCGTCGCTGGGGACACGGTAAAGTTGATATTGTCCAAGCCATTGAAGAATCTGTTGATACGTTCTTCTACCAAATATCCTTTGATCTAGGCATAGATCGTTTATCTAAGTGGATGATGCTATTTGGCTTTGGGGACTACACTGGGATCGATATTTACGAAGAAAGTAAAGCCAACATGCCTACTCGTGAATGGAAGATGGCAAGACACCGTGTGCCTTGGTATCAAGGTGATACCATTCCTGTTGGTATTGGCCAAGGCTACTGGACAGCCACACCTATGCAAATCGCCAAGGCCACCTCTGTATTAGTCAACGAAGGTAAAGTGACAGCACCTCACTTGTTGCGCTCGACGATTGAGAATGCCCAGCCGTTCGATGAACAAACAATATCAGAGATCGTAACTTACCCCCCTATTACCGGTGTTAAACAAAAGTACTGGGATATAGCGCAAGAAGGTATGAGGTTGGTAAACCACGGGCGTAAAGGTACGGCAAGACGCTCATTCCGAAATATGTCTTACCAAACCGCGGGTAAGTCAGGAACAGCACAGGTCTTTGGCTTGAAGGAGAATGAAGAGTACAACGCTGACGAGATTGCCGAGCACTTACGCGATCACGCTCTATTTACTGGTTACGCTCCTTTTGAAAACCCTGAAGCCGTAGTCACCATTGTTTTAGAAAATGCAGGTGGCGGTTCATCAAATGGTGGGCCAGTAGTAAGACAAATTCTAGACCATATTATCCTTGCAGAAGATGACGACAGTAAGGCAACAAAATAATGAAACTTGATCCTTCAACAGGGAGAAATAGAGCCTTATTTGAAAGGCTACATATCGACCTAACACTATTACTCGGTATCCTAGCTTTAATGGGCTTCGCCTTACTGATAATGTACAGCGCGAGTGGTCAAAGCCTGGCAATGATGGATCGCCAGGCCATGCGCATGGCACTCTCCTTGGGGGTTATGATTTTCTTAGCGCAAATTTCGCCTCGTACCTACGAAACCTTAGCTCCACTGCTGTTCGCTGTTGGTGTCATTCTACTATTGGGGGTGTTATTTTTTGGTGAAGCTTCTAAAGGTGCACAGCGTTGGTTGAACTTCGGCTTTGTTCGATTCCAGCCTTCTGAACTATTGAAACTTGCGGTACCTTTGATGCTGGCACGTTTTATCGGTAAGCGCTCACTTCCGCCCACCTTACAGACCTTGACACTCTCTTTAGTCATGGTTCTTGTACCGACTATTTTAATCGCTAAGCAACCCGATTTAGGAACATCGATACTCATCGCGGCGTCAGGTATCTTCGTAATATTCCTTTCAGGTATTAGTTGGAAGATCATCGCCAGTGCCGCAATTGCTCTTGGCGCGTTCATTCCAATTCTGTGGTTCTTCTTGATGCGCGAATATCAAAAAGTACGGGTAAGAACCCTTTTTGACCCTGAATCCGATCCATTAGGTGCGGGTTACCACATCATTCAGAGTAAGATTGCGATAGGTTCGGGTGGGATATCAGGAAAAGGTTGGCTGCAAGGCACGCAGTCTCAACTGGAGTTTATCCCAGAACGACACACCGACTTCATTTTTGCAGTGATTGCCGAAGAGTGGGGCATGATTGGTATTTTGTTTTTGCTTGCTATTTACCTGTTTATTATTGGACGCGGGTTAATACTTGCGAGCCAAGCGCAAACGGCCTTTGGCCGAATGATGGGCGGCAGTATTGTATTGAGCTTCTTCGTCTATATTTTTGTAAACATTGGCATGGTAAGTGGCATCCTTCCAGTTGTAGGTGTCCCCCTTCCTCTGGTTAGTTATGGCGGTACTTCAATGGTTACCCTTATGGCTGGTTTTGGTATTTTAATGTCTATCCATACACATAGAAAAGCATTCTCAAAGGCGACCTAATCGATGTCTATTAAAACGTTTCCAAAAAAAGCATCCTTGGTTGATGAACTGCCAATCAAAAAAATAGTCTCTATCTTAGGGCTAGCGATTTTAATTAATGGTTGTTCTTCACAGCAGCCAACAGGCCGCTACGATATTGATTCAGATATTGCACCAGACGCACCTATCTCGGTAGAGCATTTAGAGGACGCTCACCCTCAGTATGAACCGTACAGCTTAGGTGGTAACACGGATTACACTCTGCGTGGCGAAAACTACAAAATAGTACAAAAGACCCAAGGGTTTACTGAGAAAGGCAAAGCCTCTTGGTACGGTAAGAAATTTCATGGTCATTTAACGTCTAATGGCGAGATCTACGACATGTATTCGATGTCTGCAGCGCACAAAACATTACCCATTCCAAGCTATGTAAAAGTGACGAATACCGACAATAACAAAACCACGATTGTTCGTATCAATGACCGCGGCCCATTTCATGAAGGCCGAATCATTGACCTTAGTTATGCGGCGGCTTACAAGCTCGATGTTTTGAGAACGGGCACGGCTAATGTGGAGATTGAAGTCATCACAGTCGCTATGCCGACCGATGCGAATAAAAAAGCCACTTTACCTCAATTTATCATTCAGGTTGCCACATCTCGGCATAAAGACAGAACTGAGAACTTAGCCAAAGATCTAGGTGGAAAGCTTGCAGTAGCAACCTTCTTACAGTCAAATGATGATAACTACCGTCTGATGCTTGGGCCATTTCATGACTATGCGCTGACTCAAGAGAAATTAAAACAGGTTAAGCTTATGGGTTACCCGTCAGCTTATATAAAAAAACACACACTAACTCGCTAATTAATCTAACAGTTACTTCTGGTAATCAGCGCTCTGGTGTGACAGAGTGATTCTGTTAAGATATGAATAGTTAACCAAATAATTGCATTCAAAATGATTAAATCTAATAAACTTGTTAAATCGATTTTTGCTACTTCTGTTGCGCTTTCAGCAACAATAGCTACATCATCATTCGCCGCTCCTATTGTTGTTCCTGACGCACCCCAAATCGCCGCTAAAGGTTTTGTTCTAATGGATTACCATTCGGGCAAAGTACTAGCCGAGAAAGAGATGAATACTCAACTTTCTCCAGCAAGTTTAACCAAGATGATGACGAGCTACGTGATTGGCCAAGAGCTTGATCGTGGTAACATCAACCTGAACGACGACGTTGTAATCAGCGAAAATGCTTGGGCTAAAAATTTCCCAGATTCATCTAAAATGTTCGTTGAAGTGGGTACAACGGTTAAAGTTGAAGAACTGAACCGCGGAATCATTATTCAATCAGGTAACGATGCTTGTGTTGCTATGGCCGAACACATTGCCGGATCTGAAGACGCATTTGTTGATCTCATGAACGCATGGGCAAGCTCTATCGGCATGAAAGGCACGCACTTCGCTAACGTGCACGGTTTAGATAACCCGAACCTATACTCAACGCCTTATGATATGGCGCTACTTGGTCAGGCGCTGATTCGCGACGTTCCTGATGAGTATCGTATCTACTCAGAGAAAAAATTCACTTACAATGGCATAACCCAATACAACCGTAACGGTCTGTTGTGGGACAAGAGCATGAACGTTGATGGCATAAAAACTGGCCACACGAACAACGCAGGTTACAGCCTAGTAAGCTCAGCGACAGAAGGAAAAATGCGCTTAGTTGCTGTTGTTATGGGCACTAAGAATACAAACGCTCGTAAGACCGAAAGCAAAAAGCTACTGAGCTACGGTTTCCGTTTCTTCGAAACAGTTGCACCACATACAGCCGGTGAAACCTTCGTTGAAGAGAAGATCTGGATGGGTAGCCAAGATACCGTTGCTTTAGGCGTAGACGAAGATACTTTCGTTACGCTTCCTCGTGGTCAAGCGAAGAACTTAAAGGCAAGCTTCGTTCTTGAGAAAGAGCTAGAAGCGCCAATCAGTAAAGGCGATGTTGTAGGTAAGCTGTTCTATCAAGTAGACGGTGAAGACGTTGCTGAATACCCACTGCTCGCACTTGAAAATGTAGAGCAAGGCAGCCTATTTAGCCGTCTGTGGGACTACTTAGTACTGCTTTTCAAAGGTTTCTTCTAACGAGTTAAAGGTTTGTTCTAAACAATACCTAAACTTCTTACAGAGCTAACCTAATGAGTAAGTTCATAATTTACTCATTAGCGAAAAAAAAGCCGCTATGTGCGGCTTTTGTTGATCTTGAGTTCGATGATATTTACACGTAATATTCCGCCTTATTACTCGTGTCTGTTGACCGAACACGCTTTTTATCGACATATCGCCAATTTGCGAGAGTCTAGCCTTTTGGAGCTAATCATGAACATCAATTCTGATGCAAAACTAAAAGACCTCTTAGAGTTCCCTTGTTCATTCACTTACAAGGTAATGGGCCACGCTAAGCCAGAACTGACTGAGCTAGTGCTAGAAGTGATCCAGCGTCATGCTCCTGGTGACTACAGTCCAACGCTAAAACCGAGTGCGAAAGGTAACTACCACTCCGTTTCTATCAATATTACTGCGACATCAATCGAACAAGTAGAAACACTATATAAAGAACTGGGCGAGATCGAAATCGTTCGGATGGTTCTGTAGTTTTCGATTACGCATGAAAAACAGCGGCTTATTGCCGCTGTTTTTATTTAAAGCTTTCTATCAATGCCGAATTCATTCAACTTAATTTTAAATAAATACAAAGAAAGTTGAAAAACCTTGCAGTCCGTCTGTAGTTAGAATCATGTTTCGCGTTTATAATGCGTTCACTTTGTTAATCCTTGAGGGAGTGCTGATTTGCAAAATAAGCTAATTGTAAAAAAATTAGGTCGTCAGGATTACGAACCTGTATGGAAAGCCATGCATAAGTTCACAGACGAACGCACAGAAGAAGATGTAGACCAAGTTTGGTTAGTTGAACATAACCCTGTCTTCACTCAAGGACAAGCAGGTAAAGCTGAGCATGTATTAAATGCTGGTGATATCCCTGTGGTACAAAGCGATCGCGGTGGCCAAGTGACTTATCATGGCCCGGGTCAGTTAGTCGCTTACTTTTTGATTAATATCCGCCGCAAGAAATTCGGAGTACGTGATTTGGTGACTCATATCGAGAACCTCGTAATCAATACTATGAAAGCTTACAATATAGATTCAGCTGCCCGACCTGACGCTCCTGGTGTTTATGTCGATGGCAAGAAGATCTGTTCACTCGGATTACGTATTCGACGCGGCTGCTCCTTCCACGGGCTAGCACTCAACGTTAATATGGATCTGTCTCCTTTCCTACGCATTAATCCATGTGGTTACCAAGGTATGGAAATGGCACAAGTAAGCCAACTCGGTGGACCAAGTGAATTAGAAAACGTTGAGCAACAGTTAATACAAGAGCTTGTAGAATTACTCGATTATGACCAAGTAGACATTCAAGCCACCAGTAACATTACAGCAGAAGCATAAAATCATGAGCAAACCAATCCAAATGGAAAAAGGCGTTAAATATCGTGACGCTGACAAAATGGCATTAATTCCCGTAAAGAATATGCCTGCTGAACAGAAAGAAGTTCTACGCAAGCCTGACTGGATGAAGATTAAACTGCCTTCAGACAGCCATCGTATCCAAGAAATCAAATCTGCAATGCGCAAAAACAACCTACATTCAGTTTGTGAAGAAGCGTCTTGTCCTAACCTAGCCGAGTGCTTTAACCACGGTACGGCAACGTTTATGATTCTTGGCGCTATCTGTACTCGCCGCTGCCCGTTCTGTGATGTTGCCCATGGTCGCCCGGTTGCTCCTGAAGCAGAAGAGCCGAAGAAACTGGCTAAGACGATTAAAGACATGAAACTGAAGTACGTAGTAATCACTTCAGTTGACCGCGATGATCTACGTGATGGTGGCGCTCAGCACTTTGCTGACTGTAACCGTGAAATTCGTGAGCAAAACCCAAATATTCGTATCGAAACACTGGTTCCTGACTTCCGTGGTCGTATGGACGTTGCACTTGATCTAATGAAAGACAACCCGCCAGATGTTTTCAACCACAACCTAGAGACAGCGCCACGTCTATACCGTAAAGCGCGTCCAGGTGCGAACTACAAGTGGTCTCTTGATCTACTGAAAAAATTCAAAGAGCAACACCCTGATATTCCAACAAAGTCAGGTGTAATGATGGGTCTTGGTGAGACTAAAGAAGAGATCGTTCAAGTACTGAAAGACCTTCGTGAACATGGTGTAACTATGCTGACACTAGGCCAATACCTAGCGCCAAGCCGTCACCACTTACCAGTAGAACGTTACGTGCCGCCTTCTGAGTTCGATGAACTAAAAGAGATTGCTCTTGAACTAGGCTTCACTCACGCCGCTTGTGGCCCGTTTGTGCGTTCTTCTTACCATGCCGACTTGCAAGCTCAAGGTATGGAAATTAAGTAATCACATAGCTTAAACCAAAATTGAAAAGGCGCTGAACTGTATGTTCAGCGCCTTTTTTCTATCGAGTAAAACAAGCTTGTTCGATATAAAAACAACAAGGCCACTCAATAAGAGTGGCCTTGAACTACACGTCTAATGCTCTAGGCAGTAAATGGTTACTAACCGAAAGAAGCCCAAATAACCGTTGCCACTAAGCCTGGGCATACGAACTTCACATACATTGGCCACACTTTACCAAACCAGCCAAGTTGAAAATCAGGACAGCCTTGCTCAAGCTCTTTCACTTTTGAAGCTCGGCTCCACACCCAGCCGCCAAACAGGCAGAACATCAGTGCTGCAATCGGTTGAAGGTATTGAGTCGCTATCATCGCAACCATGCCAAACATCGCAGCAAAGTTGTAAACAATCACCACACTGAACAGTGCAATAGCACCACCAATCACCCAACTCGTTGCCGTTCGTCTGGTATTGAAACGCTCGCTCACTAGCGCTACAGGCCCTTCCAGCATCGAAATTGAAGAAGTAAGGGCTGCAATCGTTAGCAACAAGAAGAAGACAATTGCGAAGATCTGACCAAGTACACCTAAACTATCAAACATCAAAGGCAAAACCGTGAACACTAAAGTATCAGAACTTAACAACGAGCCATCTTCCGCATAGATTTGAACACCTTTTTGCATCGCGACAAACATTGCAGGCATTACGACCAAACCCGCAATAAAAGCAACCGCGGTATCAACCAAAGTAACGTTCATTGCCATTTTTGGCAGATTCTCTTTCTTGCTTAAGTAAGAACCATAAACCAACATTGAGCATCCACCAATGGTGAGCGAGAAGAATCCCTGTCCCATCGCTGCTAGAATCAGTTTTCTATCCCACACCTTTTCAAAGTTTGGCACTAAATAGTGCTTTAGGCCTTCCATCGCGCCAGCTTGCGTCATGATATAAACAAACAATAAACCGAACAACACAAACAGTGCAGGCATCAAACGCGTCGACCACTTCTCGATACCTTGCTTAACACCACCCTGTACAATCAGAATAGTCAGTACATAGAACGCCACGGTACCAAATACATTGCGCTCAACACTGAAACCTTTAAACCAATCCGCAATAATCTCTAGGCCAATCAGGTCAGCAACAGCACCGATCAGGAAACAGATCAACCACCCACCAACAATGCTATAGAAAGCTAATACTGCACTTGGGACACTTAGGCCAATCCAGCCGACAAATTCACCGACTTTTTTGCCTAAAGGTTTTTTAGTTAAAGAGCGCATGCTATCGACAGGGTTCGCTTGACCATGACGCCCAATCGCCATCTCAACCACCAGCATTGGAAAAGCAACCACGAAGATCATGAACAAATAGACTAAGAGAAAAGCGCCACCACCGTTACTGGCAACTTGGGTTGGGAAGCCCCAAATATTTCCCAAACCAACAGCGGCACCAGCCGCTGCTAAAATAAAACCCAAACGAGAGCTAAAATGCTCTCTTGAAGAGGAAGATTGTTGCTCCATATCTCTCACATCAAAATCAGCGAACTAGTTTAGAAGTACAATAATAAAAAGTAATGTTAGGCACAACCAATAAATGAATAATTCGCTAATTTTTATAGTTAATTCACTATTTAGAACCATCAAATTAACAGAAAGCCAGTTTTATTAATTTAAATACATCGAGAAAACCAAATAGCCCTCTACCTCAAAACTAACCAACACTAAAATAACCTTATCAACTCAATCCAATAGAAACAAAAAAAGCACCAATCGGTGCTCTTTTTATTCCTATCCACTTCAGGTTAGATCGTAAATACCTGATAATCTTTTAGGTTCGGAATGATGTCATGCAGCTCTTGCTCTTGTTCTGCCATCTCATCTAGAGAATCACAAAACTCAGCCGTTTCTTCTTCTACTTGTTGAGCATGCTCTTTCATTTTCTCTTCTACTGTGAGCTTTAATTCAGCCATACTATCAGCCAACTCGGTAAGATTTAATCCACCCTCTTGCTTCATTTTCTCTGACATCGCATTAAAAGCGCTAGAGATAAACTCTTGGTTAAAGATTTTCTTAGCCTTATCGAAATCTTCAGACCAACCATTGGCCATCGAGTCAAAACTATTAGCTGGCAGCACTAACTCACCGTCTTTATAATAACGAGCTTCTAGTTCTGCGAAGTACTCTTTCATTGAACTTTTTACATTATCAAAAGACTCAGGGGAATCGAGGCTAACCGCGATGTCATCAATAACGTCATTAGCTAGCGCTAAGCTATCGTTAGCCATTTGTTTCGCTCGTGGTAAATACTCACTCATGTTGTCACGGTATTCCTCTATTGCTGCTTGTTGATCAGCATCGAGTTCAACCTTTTCACCATGGATATAGAGATCATTATTGTTATCAAAGACAGCAGTATCACCATTCACTTGGTGGATTTCGACTTTTTGATCATCGATTCGTAATTCATTCTTCAAATCAACTCGACACTGAGCTGCAAACGTTGGCAAGCTCACAACAGCTATTGCAGCTGTTAGTGATGCAATTAATACATTGTTTTTCATAAATATATTGCTTTTCATAACATCCTCTCATCAATCTGACAAATTACTATACCTTGGCTTTATGCTTCTTTGTCAGAGAAACGTTTTATATCTATTAGCCAGTTAGTTAGTCGATAGATATAACTTCGTAGCAAAACTGTTTATCAGCGACCTTAAACTCAATCTCATCACCGACTTCTTTCCCCATTAGAGCCTGACCAAAAGGTGCATTTTCCGTCACGATAGCGATCTCATGATGATTCCACGTTACAGAAAGCCCTCCGACTCTCGGTCCAATGAAAAAGTGTTTATATTCATCATTTTCGTCAATAACCACAACATAGCTGCTTACTGCAATCTTTTCACTGTCACGTAATACTAGATTCCGATAGCACTGGATATCATCTTCACACTCTTGCACTCGCATCGCTTGACCATGGGCGAGATATGAAGCTTCTAGTGCCAATGTATCATACTTATGTTCTGGCACAGTTTCTTCATCGGTCGCAGCGTCAATAGCTCGTTGAGTAGCAGATTGTGCGATACGTAATCGGGATTCGAGTTGTTCTAAGATTATTTGTCGAAGCTCAGACTTATTCATACTTTTGGGGTGCTTTTCTATAGGAGCTACAGAATAGAATTAGGTACAATCAGGTGCAAGACATTTGATTCATCGAGCGACGCTATCACCAATAAGCGCTGCTTTAGCATCAGTACAACACTTAATAATTCAGGTAGAGCATAAATGATTGAGCAGAAGCTAAAACAGGTATTCGGATTCGATTCACTGCGTCATGGGCAAAAGCAAGTCATTGATAATGTTCTATCTGGTCATTCAACTGCCGCTATATTCCCGACGGGTTCAGGCAAGTCGCTTTGTTATCAATTACCAGCGTTGGAGTTACCTCATTTAACCTTAGTGATATCACCACTATTAGCGTTAATGAAAGATCAACTCAGCTTCTTACACGATAAAGGCATCAGCGCAGCCGCAATAGAATCAAGCCAAGACAGACAAACGACACAACAAGTCATGCAGTCAGTACGTAACGGTGACACCAAAATCCTAATGATCTCCGTTGAGCGCCTGAAGAATGAACGATTTCGCCAGTTCATTTCTCAGGTTCCAATCTCGCTGCTTGTGGTCGATGAGGCGCACTGTATCTCGGAGTGGGGACACAACTTTAGACCAGACTACCTGAAGCTTCCTCAATACCAAAAACAGCTGAATATTCCTCAGGTGCTATTGCTCACGGCAACCGCAACGACCTCTGTTATCCAAGATATGAAGTCTAAGTTTGATATCGATGAAGAGCGTGTTGTGGTTACTGGCTTCTATCGTCAAAACCTCGACCTGTCGATTCAACCTTGTGAACAAACCAGCAAGCTAGAAACCTTGTGTAATGTTGTTAACCAAGCATCTCAGGCGCCAACCATTGTTTATGTCACCCTTCAACAAACAGCAGAAATGGTCGCACAGCAGCTTCGTAATGCTGGCGTTAACGCCGTGGCTTATCACGCTGGTCTTAAGCCAGAAAACAGAGATGCAATTCAACACCAATTCATGAATGACGACGTGAACTGTATTGTGGCGACGATTGCCTTTGGCATGGGCGTCGACAAATCCAATATTCGCCGAGTTATTCACTTCGATCTCCCAAAATCGATAGAGAACTACTCGCAAGAGATAGGCAGAGCGGGACGAGATGGTCAGCCATCTGAATGTATTTTACTTGCTAACAAGTATGGCCTAAGTACTCTAGAGAACTTCGTCTTTGGCGACACGCCAGACAACATAGCAATCCAAGCAGTATTGAAGGAGATCTACGAGAATCAGAACATTGGTGCTTCTGGCGCAAACCAATGGGAAATCATGCTCAACCAACTATCACGTGAGTCCAACATTCGTCAGTTGCCATTAAAGACACTACTGGTGTACCTCGAAATTGAAGGGGTGATTGAGCCTAAATACAGCTACTTCGCTGATTACAAATTTAAGTTCATTCGTCCTAAGCAGCAGATCTCCGAACCATTCCAAGGGGAGCGTCGTAATTTCGTAGAAGCAGTTTTCCAATGCTCGCCTCAAGCAAGAGTCTGGTGCCAAGTCGATTTCGACGCACTTTGGACACACTTCCAAGCGGATCGTCAACGTGTTATCGCAGCTATCGATTACTTCAATGAACAAGGTTGGATCGAACTGGAAAGCAAGCAGATCACAGATGTCTACGCAATCCATAATACCTCTGAAGATATGATGCAACTATCTGAACGCCTAACTGAGCTATTTAAGGCAAAAGAGAGCAGTGAAATTAATCGCCTCGATCAGATGCTGAGCTTCTTTGAATCCGACACCTGTCTAAGCTCACGCCTTGCGAGTTACTTTGCCGACGACAAAGCCCCTACCAATTGTGGACACTGTTCAGTATGTCGCGGTCAAGTCGCAATGTTACCCACTGTTGATGTTGAACCTATTGATGATGAGACGGTGATAACATGGATTCATGAGTTTGTATCTAAGAGCCAACAATTGATTACCGACGAAGCCATTACTCGTTTTTTATGCGGAATCGCCACTCCGCTTTCAACCAAACTTAAAGCGAGCAAGATGAACGGTTACGGCAAGCTCGAACAACAACCATTCAGTGATACTTTAGCGCGAGTTAAACAGCTACCTAGGTAAGCCAAGTTCTTTTTCTTTGCTTTTAGAAAAAACCGATTAGGCTGTAAAGTCTAGTCGGTATCAAACAACACTTCTAAACCTAAAGTCTCAACGCCTTTCCTTAAAAGAAACTCAGCTGACGCATCTGGTCTTTCGGTTGTAACACCACACTCAAACCAAGTAAGCGTATTTCTCGTCCTTGTTGCCTTTTCAGTATTTCACTTAACAGTTCTTTGAAGTGTTCGCGATCAAGTGAAGCATGTATGTGCTCAATCGTGGTTTGCTGAAAATCAGCAAATTTGAGCTTAATACCTTGCTTGATGATCGCTTTGCTTGGGCTAGCCTTTTCTAAGCGAGTTTCAAGTTCAGGAAATAACTTGTCTTCAATCACATGCCAACATTCTGCGTAGGTCGATATGTTTTGAGTAAAGGTTCGCTCCACACCTACCGACTTTCTTTCACGCTCAATAATCACTTCTCGGTCATCAATACCATGGCTGCGCTTCCAAAGTGATGCACCTTGACGGCCAAACTTGAGCAGTAAGTCGCGATAGTCAGATTCTTTGATATCTTTACAAGTAAAGAAGCCAGCTTGATGTAACTTTTCAATGCTCACCTTGCCAACACCGGGAATGCTTTCGAGTGGTAACTGGTCGATCACCGCTTGCACGTCTTGCGGAGGGATAACAAACTGACCATTTGGCTTATTCATATCTGAAGCGACTTTCGCTAGGAACTTTATCGGAGCAATACCTGCAGAAGCCGTGAGGTTGAGTTCACTCCATATATCACGCCGAATCGATTCGGCGATCAGTGTTGCCGAACCCTGACACTTTTTCGACTCTGTAACATCAAGAAATGCTTCATCTAAAGAGAGAGGTTCAATCATCGAAGTGTATCGAGAAAAAATTTCTCGAATTTTTTTAGATATCTCGACATAAACCGACATCCTTCCTGGGACAACCAACAAGTTAGGGCAAAGCTGTAGCGCTTTCCCTGTGGGCATAGCAGAACGAACTCCAAACTTGCGAGCCTCATAGTTACACGTACTTAAAACGCCACGCTGCTTTTCATGACCACCTACAGCCAGTGGTCGATTTCGATAAGCAGGGTTATCACGCATTTCTACAGCCGCGTAAAAACAATCCATATCGACATGGATTATCTTTCTTATTTTATCTTCAACCACACTAGACATCTAAGAATAGCTCAACCTTACAACTGTATCTATAAACAGTATAGTAAATTATTACTAGGTTTAAAACGACCGAAATCCCACCCCAAAAAAGTTCACCACAACAAAAAAAGCTCAAGACAGTCGTCTTGAGCTTTTCATTCTAAATTCTCTGGAGGCGAGACAACTCTGCCCCCTAATAGCTATCATCAGTTAAGCGATACGATCTTTATTCCAAGACGCTTCTTTCTGTTGACGCTCTGCTAGTTTCTCTTCACGGTATGCTTCCCGTGCTTCACGCTTCTTACGCGCATCACAAGGCTCAGGGCAGTTACATACTTTATCAATACCAACAGCCCCCAAACCACCACAGCTACCTTTTACAACTTTCTTTTGGATAATATAACCAATTGACATCGCTGCGATTACAGCAAGAAAAACACCAAATGTAATCAGAAATGTATTCATAATTCTCTCGCTTACCTTATTTACTTAAGTATGGCTTAAATGCTTCAGAAGCAATCTCTTTAAAGCCATCTGCTGTTTTAACCACCATGAACACAGGTATGTTATGTTGGTTTGCGATTTCCATTCCCTTAACCTCACCTAAGACCATAAGGCCAGTAGATAAGCCGTCTGCAGTCATTGAAGACGGGTCCAATACAGTTACAGAAACCACTTTATGATGAAGAGGCTTTCCTGTTTCTGGGTTGATGATGTGAGAATAACGAACACCATCACGCTCATAATAATTACGGTAGTCACCAGACGTGGCTATCGCCATATCACCCGGCTCAATGATCTCTTGAATAGTGCGCTCTTCAACACTTGGTTTCTCTATCGCAATACGCCAACCGACACTTTCACGATTTAGACCTTTCAGACGGATTTCACCACCTACTTCTACCATGTAATTATGAATACCAATTGAATCAAGGTAATCTGCGACCACATCCACGCCCCAACCTTTTGCAATGGTTGAAAGGTCAACATACAGGTTCGGTAAATCTTTAGTGAGCTTATTGCCTTCAACGCTTAGGTGATGTATTCCTACTTTTGCTTGACGAGCAGCTAATTCTTCATCTGTTGGGACGACTTCAGGTCGCGCTTCAGGACCAAAGCCCCATAGATTAACTAATGGGCCAACCGTGACATCTAATGCACCTTCAGTAAGACCGTTCAAACGAATCGCTTCTTTCACAACAGTCGCAGTCTGTTCGGACACTTCGAATGCATCAGCAGCAAGGTGTTGATTAAAAAGGCTCAGTTCAGAGTCTTCACGGTAAGTCGACATCTGGTCGTTCACCTGTTCAAGTAAACGATCAACCTCAGTATGAACTTCGTTAGACTCAGGAAACTCATCACCATTGATGTATTTAATATTATAACTGGTACCCATTGTTGGGCCACTTAAATGCACTTGCTCTCTTGGCTGTTCACAGCCTGCAAGAAAAATTAAAGAAGTTAATGCAACAAGCCAAATTTTCACTTGCTTACTCCAATCTAATGTTGAGGATTTATATAAGGAAAAATAAGAGAACAAATAGGTATTTTTAACACCTTACTCTTTCTTATATAAGCCGTTGTATTGTCAAAAGCCACCTTAGAAAAACAAATGGCTGACTCGTTGGAGTCAGCCATAATATCAATCACTTGAATGGATTAACCACCAAAGTCATCTAGTAGGATGTTTTCATCTTCTACACCAAGATCTTTCAGCATGCCGATAACAGCCGCGTTCATCATTGGTGGACCACACATGTAGTACTCACAGTCTTCAGGAGCTTCATGATCCTTCAGGTAGTTTTCGTACAATACGTTATGGATGAAACCGGTATAACCGTCCCAGTTGTCCTCTGGCTGAGGATCAGACAGTGCACAGTGCCACACGAAGTTTTCATTCGCAGCCGCTAGGCCGTCGAAATCTTCAATGTAGAACATCTCACGCTTAGAACGCGCACCGTACCAGAAAGACATCTTACGGCTCGACTTAAGACGCTTAAGCTGGTCGAAGATATGTGAACGCATTGGCGCCATACCTGCACCACCACCGATGAAGACCATTTCATTGTCTGTATCTTTAGCAAAGAACTCACCAAATGGACCAGAAATAGTACATTTGTCGCCTTCTTTAAGAGACCAAATGTATGAAGACATCACACCAGGAGCTACGTCAGGGTTGTTTGGCGGCGGAGTCGCGATACGCACGTTAAGCTTGATGATGCCTTTCTCTTCTGGGTATGAAGCCATAGAGTAAGCACGGATCGAATGCTCTTTAACGATAGACTCGTAACGGAACAAGTTGAACTTATCCCAGTCACCACGGTATTCCTCAGGAATATCGTAATCTGCGTATTTCACGTGATGTGGTTCAGCTTCAATCTGAATATAACCACCCGCGCGGAACGGTACTTCTTCACCCTCAGGGATTGCAAGAGCCAGTTCTTTGATGAAAGTAGCTTCGTTGTTATTCGAGATAACAGTACATTCCCACTTTTTAACACCAAAGATATCTTCGTCTAGTTCAATCTCCATGTCGGTTTTCATAGCAACTTGACATGCAAGACGTTCGCCTTCGCGAGCTTCGCCTTTTGTGATGTGATCAAGTTCAGTTGGTAGGATGTCGCCACCGCCAGACTTAACTTTCACACGACACTGACCACAAGAGCCACCGCCGCCACAAGCAGAAGATACGAAAATACCAGCGCCAGCTAAGGCACTAAGTAGCTTGCTACCAGGTTGAGTAACGATCGCCTTTTCAGGATCGTCATTTACTGAAATAGTGATGTCACCTGATGGTACTAACTTAGACTTAGCGAAAAGAATCACTAGTACTAGAGCCAGTACAATAATGGTAAACATCGCTACGCCAAGAATAATACTAAACATTTGTTATTCCTTATTACTGGGTGCTTACCCTACAGTTGAACACCAGAGAAAGACATAAAGCCTAACGCCATCAGACCAACAGTAATGAACGTGATACCAAGACCACGTAGACCTGGAGGTACGTCAGAGTACTTCATCTTCTCACGGATACCCGCAAGAGCAACGATAGCTAACATCCAACCCACACCAGAACCGAAACCGTAAACAATAGATTCAGTAAAGTTGTAGTCACGAGTTACCATGAAAGATACACCACCAAAGATTGCACAGTTAACTGTGATCAATGGAAGGAAAATACCTAGTGCATTGTACAAAGGTGGGAAGAAACGGTCTAAAACCATCTCTAGAATTTGTACAAGCGCCGCGATAACACCGATGAACGCGATGAAGTTAAGGAAACTTAAATCGATACCTTCAACAAGCGCGTTTTCTTTTAGGATGTGTGTGTAAACAAGGTTGTTTACAGGAACAGCAATGGTAAGTACTACAACTACCGCCACACCAAGACCAAAAGAAGTTTTAACTTTCTTAGATACCGCTAGGAATGTACACATACCTAGGAAGAAAGAAAGCGCCATGTTTTCGATGAAAATCGATTTAACTAGCAGACTAATATAATGTTCCATGATTACCTTACCCCTTCGCTTCTACTTGTTCAGGTTTGAACACACGAATTGTCCAAATCAAGAAACCAATTAGGAAGAACGCAGAAGGTGCTAGAAGCATCAAGCCATTCGGCTGATACCAACCACCGTTACTCACTAGAGGTAGTACTTCCATACCAAATAGTTTGCCAGAGCCTAGAAGCTCACGGAAGAAACCAACAGTGATAAGAACGAAACCGTAACCAAGACCGTTGCCAAGACCATCGATTAAAGATGGGATTGGTGCAGACTTCATTGCGAATGCTTCAGCACGACCCATTACAATACAGTTCGTAATGATTAGGCCTACGAATACAGATAGCTGCTTAGAGATATCGTATAGGTATGCTTTAAGCACTTGGTCAACCACGATTACTAATGATGCGATAATTGCCATCTGAACGATGATACGTACACTGTTAGGAATGTGGTTACGGATCAAAGAAACGAAGAAGTTAGACAAAGCAGTAACAAACATTACCGCGATAGTCATAACAAATGCTGTTTCTAGTTTAGTGGTAACCGCAAGAGCAGAACACACACCAAGAACCTGTAGCGCGATTGGGTTGTTGTCCAACACAGGCGCTAATACGCTTTTTTTAATTTCTTTTGCACTAGACATTAGTTCAGACCTCCGTCACGAACTTTTGCTAGGAAAGGACCAAAGCCCATTTCACCTAACCAGAAGTCAAATGTATGTTGAACACCAACACTAGTCAGTGTTGCACCAGAAAGTCCATCTACACCGTGCTCTGAACCTTGAGGAGCGCCACCTTTAACTACCTTAATCGCTGGTTTGTGGTTTTCGTCGAATAATTTCTTACCAACGAACTGATCACGCCAAGTTGGGTTCTCAACTTCACCACCAAGTCCAGGAGTTTCACCTTGCTCGTAGTATGTGATGCCAGCCACAGTGTTACCATCTGTTTCTACCGCAACGAATGCGTACATCATTGACCAAAGGCCATTACCGTGAATAGGAATGATAACTTTAGAAGTTTCAGTGCCATCTTTCACTAGGTACACTGTCGCAGTGTTCGCACGGCGAATAATCTTCGCGATGTCATCGTCAGCTGAAAGCTTGATTGATTGAGCTGGATCTTTTGCTGCTTTACGTTGATTGTATTCAGCAGCATCGCCTTCAACAAAGTCGCCAGTAGCCAAATCAACTAAACGAGGTTCAATATTATCGGCGTACAGTGCTGGAATATCACCCGCAAGTTCAATGCCTGCAACTTCCAGGATCTTAGTTTGCTTATCCAGAACTGCGTTAGCTTCTTGTTTAGGTTTAAGAACAACTGCAGCTGTTGAAACGATGATTGAGCACACAAGGCTCAATGCGATAACAACAAACAGCGTCTTTTTAATGCTATCGTTATTACTTGCCATAGCGCGCTAGTCTCCGCTTAATGTTCTTCTCGATTACAACGTGGTCAAACAGAGGGGCAAATAGGTTTGCGAATAGAATCGCAAGCATCATGCCTTCTGGGTATGCAGGGTTAACTACACGGATCATTACACAAATTGCGCCGATTAAGATGCCGTACCACCACTTACCTTTGTTGGTAAATGAAGCTGATACTGGGTCTGTCGCCATGAAGAACATACCAAACGCGAAGCCACCTAGAACTAAGTGCCAGTGCCAAGGCATGCTGAACATCGCATTTGTCTCAGAACCGAGCACGTTGAACAGAGTAGATACAGCGATCATACCAATCATCACACCAGCAATGATACGCCATGAAGCGATACGCATGTAAACGATCATCGCAGCACCAATCATAAGCGCCAGAGTCGATACTTCACCGATAGAACCTGGAATGTTACCAATGAATGCGTCCATCCAAGTGATTGCTTCACCAGATGTTACGTTCATTAGTGCGCTACCGCCGCCTTGAGCCCATTGGCTAAGCGCAGTTGCACCAGAGAAACCATCTGCAGCAGTCCAAACTACGTCACCTGAAATCTGTGCAGGGTATGCAAAGAATAGGAACGCACGGCCAGCAAGTGCAGGGTTCAGGAAGTTACGACCCGTGCCACCGAAGATCTCTTTCGCTACAACAACACCGAAGGTAATACCTAGTGCTGCTTGCCATAGAGGAAGAGTTGGCGGAACGATAAGCGCAAATAAGATAGAAGTAACAAAGAAACCTTCGTTGACTTCGTGCTTACGCACCATACAGAACAGAACTTCCCAGAAACCACCAACGATAAATACCGTTGCATAGATAGGTAGGAAGTATGTCGCACCAAGTAGCATCTTGCTGCCAACACCAGCATCGGGCCCTAAGGAGGCGCCAAGCATTTCGGTTAGCCAGTAGTGCCAGTTACCATCGATAACAGAAACTAATTCAGCGCCTGCGTACATATGGTTAAGTGCAGCGATAGCTTGGCCACCCGCGTTGTACATACCCCAGAACATTGCTGGGAATACCGCGAACCAAACCATGATCATGATACGTTTTAAATCAACGCTATCACGAACGTGTGAGCTTTTCTTTGTGATAAGACCTGGCGTGTAGAACACTGTCGCTGCTGCTTCGTAAAGCGCAAACCACTTCTCGTGTTTACCACCTGGCTCAAAATGATGCTCGATGTCTTCAAGAAACTTTTTAAGGCCCATGAAAATTACCCTTCCTTCTCAATCGTATCTAGGCATTCACGAAGTAGTTGACCGTACTCGTACTTGCCTGGACATACAAAGGTACACAATGCTACATCTTCTTCGTCTAGCTCTAGCGCACCTAGTGCTTGAGCACTATCAATATCGCCTGCACATAGATCACGAAGTAGCAATGTAGGTTCCATATCTAGAGGCATCACGCGCTCATAGTTACCAATTGGAACCATCGAACGATCACTGCCGTTTGTTGTCGTTGTCATATTGAACAACTGACCTGTAAACAGGTGACCAAGGAATGCACGAGTAACAGAGAACTTGTTCTTACCAGGCATAGCCCAGCCGAATAGCTCTTTATCACGACCTTCACGTAGAACAGAAACTTGCTGATGGTAACGACCAAGAAAAGCATGTGGACCTGTTGCTTTAGTACCCGTGAGTACAGAACCAGAAATCACACGAACTTCGCCTGGCATTAACTCACTGTCTGTTAACTCTTCAAGGCTAGCACCAATTAGAGTACGAACTAGACGTGGGTTGTTAACCACTGGGCCAGCCAGAGCAACAACACGCTCAGAATGAATCTCACCAGTAAGGAAAAGCTTACCGAATGCGATAACATCTTGGTAGTTAATGCTCCACGCTACATTTTGTGCATTTACCGGGTAAAGGTAATGCATATGCGTGCCTGCAAGACCTGCAGGGTGTGGGCCATCAAAAACATGTTCTTCAACGTTAGACTGAGCAGAACGAGGCAAGCTAGTGCCTTTTTTACAAACGTACACTTTGCCGTTAGTCAATGTTGAAAGAAGATCTAAACCAGCAACGAAAGCATCAGACTGCTCGTTAATGATTAATTCTGGCTCAGCTGCTAACGGATTCGTATCCATAGCAGTTACAAAAATAGCCTGAGTTTCAGAATCAATGGCTGGAACCTTGCTGAACGGACGAGTTCGCAAAGCGGTCCATGCGCCAGACTCAACTAACTGAGTTTTAACCGTTTCACGGTCAAGACCTGCTAGTTGGTTGGCTTCATAGTTATTGAACGTGATTTGCTCATTGCCTGCTATTTCAATCACTACTGATTGAAGAACACGCTTAGCACCACGGTTCACTTCAATAACTTTACCGCTTGCTGGAGAAGTAAATACAACACCTGGGTTCTTTTTATCTGCAAAAAGAACTTGGCCTTTCTTCACTTCATCACCAACGCGAGCATGCATCGTAGGACGCATACCAACGTACTCTTCGCCAAGCAAGGCGACTTTAGTGATGGACTTACCATCATTAATCACCTGGGATGGAGTTCCTGCAATAGGAAGGTCCAAACCCTTATTTATTGTAATCATACGCACTTGCACTACTTTATCGGGAAAAAGATTCTTTTAATTGCGTAAATTCGGGACGTTTTAAATCGCCCTTAGACACGACATTACTGTGTCCGGTTTTGGTAAATTTGAGGCACCAAAATCGCAACATTATCTTAATAAACTCATCACATAAATCATGTGAGATTTATCAGGTGCCGTATACTAGCATTTTTTGATAACTTGATGCCATGACCAATAACTTGAATACGGCCTTTATTTGGTGAGATTTGAAGCATATGGACTCTCAAATATGTATAAATTTGACGGGCCGCACAGATAAAATGGCTTTTGAATCATGTTTTAAACAAGAGATTAATACTCTGTCACAAACTCATATTTTACGAACTATGTTGAAACACTGTTAATAAAAACATTACTCATTGTAGGTATTTTTAGCCGTTCGATTTACCATCAATTTGAGTGATATAACAACGAAAAACAGAGATATTTGGCAACAAAAAAGGCGGTATTGCCGCCTCTTTTGTATAGATAAGTTCTATGACTTACCACCACCCATACACATTGGGCTATCTGGCACGTTATCTAGCTGCTTCATCCATTCATCTTTTGTATAAGTGTGAATGGACAGGGCGTGAATATTATTCGCTAGCTCTTCTGAAAGTACTTTATTGACCGCTCGATGACGAGCAATAAGACGCAAACCTTCAAACACATCGCTGACAACAATCACTTTAAAATGACTTTCAGAACCAGCCGGAACATTGTGCATATAGCTCTCATTCACCACGTTTAAATGACTTGGTGAAAACTCATTGTGCAATTTTGTTTCGATAACTTCTTGGATCATTGTGATTCCTTAGTAACGTATTGGCATTATATGTTGCTGAGTATAAACCTTAACAGGTCGACTGTCTGAGTATTTCATTGCGAACCACTCCGGTTTAGTGGAGTTTTTTCTATCTTGTTTAGCCTGCATTTGAGACAATATCTTTGTTATTTCTTATATAAGCACCTCAAGCAATGAAAACCGAACTTACCCTTCACGATAGAACTTTGACCTTACATCGTTTCCCTAAACGTTCAAATGAAACCCTTCAAGCTTGGGATGCGGGCGACGAATACCTGCTCAGTCATGTTGAAGAGATGAACCTTGAACCTGGCAAACACATACTGATCATGAACGACAGCTTTGGTGCTCTATCTGCTTGGTTCTCGAAAGATCATGATGTCACCATGATGAGCGACTCATTTATCTCTCATCGCGGTGCGCTAAAAAACTTACAGCGAAATCAATGTAATCGAGTCAACTTTTTAAACACAATGGATGCTATCCCACACGGTATCGATCTTGTGATCATGCAACTACCAAAAACCAACCGCCACCTTGTATGGCAGTTAAGTCAGTTACGCCAAGCACTGCCTGAAGGCTGCCAAGTGATCGGTGTCAACAAAGTAAAAGAGATCCACACCTCTACACTTAACCTTTTCGAAAAATACCTAGGCGAGACCAAAACCTCATTAGCGAAGAAAAAGCACCGCTTGGTTTTCTCTTCTCCAAATTGCCAACCGATTCAAACTGTTGAGCCGTTTGTTGAGTGGGATGTAGACGGTGAAGATATCCGCCTGAAAAATTTACCGAATGTTTACTCAGGGGAAGCACTCGATCAAGGCGCTCGCTATATGCTAGAGCACATACCTCAAGATCCTGAGCTACGTCATATTATCGACCTAGGCTGTGGCAACGGTGTATTGAGTGTAAAAGCCGGGCAATTGAATCCCAAAGCTCGTATCACCTGCGTTGATGAGAGTTTTATGGCCGTTGAATCAGCACGACAAAACGTCAAGGATAACCTTGGTGAAGAAGGTAACTTCCAATTCATTGCTAACAACTGTTTAGATGGCTTTAAGAAAAACAGCACCTACTTGGTGATGTGTAACCCTCCGTTCCATCAACAACAAGCGATTACTGATCACATTGCATGGCAAATGTTCTGTGATGCGAAGCATGTTCTTAGCAATGGCGGAAAATTAATTGTTATTGGTAACCGACACCTCGGATACGATGTAAAACTCGCAAGATTATTTGGTGAAGCGAACGTTGAAACGCTTGAACTAAACCAAAAATTTGAGATATTACAGGCAACAAGAGAACCTGCTAATTTTAATAAATAAGCAGAAACGACTTCACAAAAATTTAAAATACCGAGCTTCTGGTGTGAATTTAGAAAGGATAAAGGAATGAAAAAACTGATTTTGGCTGCTTCTATTATGGCTTTGACGGCATGTTCAGCCCCTCAGCAAGAACAGATCAACGTAATGCCAGAAGCTTCACTAAGCTCAAGCAACCTTGTACAAGGCAAAACATACACGCTCACAAGTAAAGATGTCCGTGCTGCTCAATATGTAGCATTGGTTGATAGCGGCCGTTCAAATATTCAGCCGATTCACGCTAAGCAAAACATGCGTATTTCTCTAGAAAACGCGCTAGCAAAACAGCTGGACTCTCAAGGTTTCCGTGCAAGCGTAAACAGTGAAAACTCGATTGTTTTAGAGATTCAAGAAGCACTCGTTACCGTAGAACACACCATCATGGAAAACCAAATGGACGGTAAAGTGACGCTTGAAGTAACCGCTGAGACACCTGAAGGCAAACTGGTTAAGACATTCAATGGTACAGCCGTTCGAACTGGTGCGTTAAGCGCTTCAAACGACGACATCTCAATGGTCCTTAATGATGTGCTCAATTTAGTACTTACTGAGATTGCTAACGACCAAGAGCTACAAACTTACATGAAGGAACGTTTCTAATGAGCCGTATCTTTACTTCTATCGTATTAATGCTGGTGAGCGTGAGCGTTTGGGCTGGTCCTAAAGTGAACGTGGAAACAACATTAGGCAACTTCACTATTGAGCTTAATCAAGAGCAAGCACCGATTAGCGCTGAGAACTTCCTAAAATACGTTGAAGACGGCAGCTATGAAGGCACTATCTTCCACCGAGTTATTCCTGGCTTTATGGCTCAAGGTGGTGGCTTCGATCAAGACATGGATCAACAAGCGACTTATGGCCCTATCAAAAACGAAGGCAGTAACGGTCTAAAGAATGATACAGCAACGATCGCTATGGCTCGCACTAATGCGCCTGATTCTGCAACTCGTCAGTTCTTCATTAACTTTGCTGACAATGATTTCTTAAACGCGAAAGGCGCTAATCCTGGTTACGCTGTATTTGGTAAAGTGACTGAGGGATTTGATGTCGTACAGAAGATGGCTACCATTCCGACTAAGCGAATGGGCCGTATGTCAGACATCCCAATAGACCCTATCATCATCAACAAAGTAACACTTCTTAAGTAATCTCATACAGCGCCCTTAACCTCTTAAGGGCGTTTTTCTATACAAGGACGCCCCATGTCATCAGGCTCTCCCTCTCTTTCTTGGATGCAGACTTTTCGCAGCTACCTAGATAAACGTCTACTTTGGGTGTTTATGTTAGGCTGTTCAAGTGGCTTCCCATGGGTTCTTATTGGCTCCAACATGTCTGGTTGGCTAAAAGATGCAGGTTTAACAAGAGCTGCTATTGGCTATTTTGGTAGCGTATTTGCCGTTTATGCCATTAACTTTCTATGGGCCCCCCTGGTAGACCGAGTCAAACTACCAATCCTACATGCGATATTAGGCCAACGGCGTAGTTGGATATTTTTGTGTCAAAGCGCTGTATTGATCTGCACGCTCTTCATTGCTGGAGTAAACCCAGCCGATGATCTTGTTCTAGCTTCGATGTTAGCTTTAGGCATAGCGATTGCTTCATCGACTCAAGATATTGCGATCGATGCCTTTCGAATTGATACATTTCCAAAGTCAGAGTCATCTAAACTGCCTCAAGCTTCTGCTATGACGGTTATAGGTTGGTGGACAGGCTATTCGCTACCCGGTTACCTTGCCTTCATAAATGCTGATTCAGTTGGCTGGAATGGTGTTTACTACGGTATGGCTGGTATTGTCGCAATTCTAATGTTGTTCACATTACTCGTTGGCGAACCAAAAACGAAACGAGATAGCTTACAAGCAGAAGCCGAACGCCGTCATCGTCAAATAGTAGGTAACCCTATTGTTGTCTGGCTTACCGTGACCGTCGCAGAACCCTTCCTAGACTTCTTCAAACGCAATGGATTTAGAGTCGCTCTAACTTTATTACTTTTCGTCTTTCTATTTAAGATAGGCGAAGCCTTCTTGGGAAGAATGTCGATCACATTCTATAAAGAAATTGGCTTCTCTAACGAGCAAATCGGTTACTACTCTAAATTAATCGGTTGGGGGTTAACTATGTTATTCACCTTAATTGGCAGTATGGTCAATGTTAAATTTGGTATAGTTCGCGGGTTAATGATCGGCGGTATTGCAATGGCAGCCAGTAATCTAATGTTCGCATGGATCGCCCAAGTTGGTCCAAATGAGCATCTGTTCTTAGCCACGCTGATGGTTGATAACTTCACATCTGCCTTCTCAACCGTTGCATTTGTTTCTTTCCTGACAATGGTAACTGGCCAAGCATTCTCTGCAACCCAATACGCTCTGCTTGCATCATTGGGAAATTTAGGTCGGACAACACTGGCATCATTCAGCGGTGAAGTCGTTGATTACCTCAATGACTGGTCGACTTTCTTCATACTGACAGCATTAATGGTGATTCCGAGTTTGATCATGCTCTATTCATTACGCCACTTTTTCACTGATTTATTAGAAAAAGCCAAAAACCATCAAGAATAGTAAAAAAAGGGTAGCGTCAAACTACCCTTTTTACTTTCTGACGGCAGAGACGAAACCGAAAATCTATTGTACCAGTCACAGTTAAGTGGAACTCCGTTCCCATCACATCATCAATTGCAAACTCTCCAAAGTTCTTTCCATGTTTAGAACAAAGAACAATCTCTTTCTATAAATAAACAACAAAGCTCAATTACCTCTTTATCAAATGATTCTAACTCCAGTACAACGTCGATCAAAAATAGCTCAAAGCAAAGAAAACGAGACGGACGATTTACCTCATTTTGAGGAAAAGAAAGCTTAGAAAAGAATACTGTTGATTTTGATATGCATGTCACTCTATTCAGTAGAATCGTTTGCTTAGAACGGTATTTCAGCAATTCCCCCACAAAATAACCGAATTTCACAAAATCAATAGAATTTATGGTGCATCAAGATGCATTGCTATCTTAAAGTTCCGTCATTTAGATCGTTAGTGTGATCGGCTTCACTTTAATAATTGTAGTTTTCACTCTGTCTCACTTTTATTTGAGAACAAAATCGCTATTATGCTCGGCATTCGGACAACGTAAACACTTACAAGTTTGCGGGTTACTTATTTCAAATATAGAGAGTTCCATTATGCGTAAATCACTTTTAACTCTTGGCCTACTTGCAGCAACTTCTGCTCCAGTAATGGCAGCAGATTATTCTGACGGCGACATTCACAAGAACGATTACAAATGGCTTCAATTCAACCTTATGGGTGCAATTGACGAGCTTCCAGGTGAATCAACTCATGATTACCTAGAAATGGAATTCGGCGGCCGCTCTGGTATCTTCGATCTTTACGGTTATGTTGATGTGTTCAACCTAACTTCTGATCCTGGCAGCGACAAAGCTGACGCTGACTCAAAAATCTTTATGAAGTTTGCTCCACGTATGTCTCTAGATGGCCTGACAGGTAAAGATCTGTCTTTCGGTCCAGTTCAAGAGCTATACGTTGCTACTCTTATAGAGTGGGATGGTGCAAACGGTGGTGTGAACACTCAGAAAGTAGGTCTTGGTTCTGACGTAATGGTTCCATGGTTCGGTAAAGTTGGCCTAAACCTTTACGGTACTTACGATTCAAAGGAAAAAGACTGGAACGGCTACCAAGTTTCTATGAACTGGTTCAAACCATTCTACTTCTTCGAGAACGGTTCATTCATCTCTTACCAAGGTTACATCGATTACCAATTTGGTATGGATGACGACTTCGCTGCACTTAACACTACTAACGGTGGTGCTATGTTCAACGGTATCTACTGGCACTCAGACCGCTTCGCGGTTGGTTACGGTCTAAAAGGTTACAAAGACGTATACGGTCTTAAAGATGACGGCCTAGCTGGTAAAACAACTGGCTTCGGTCACTACGTAGCAGTAACTTACAAGTTCTAATCGAACTTCTAAGAAATATTTCCTAAATGGCACCCTCGGGTGTCATTTTTTATTGCTTTCATATAATGCCTCGCTATCCTTGCAGCATCACTTTCTTATCTCGGTATTGCTGTGAACATCACGATTGTTGGGCCTGGGGCTATTGGATCTTTGTGGGCCATAAAACTACTTCAAGCGGGTCATAATGTCTCTTTGTGGAGTCGCTCTTCTGAAATCTCTACAGACCTATCGCTTGATGAGCGAACTTCAATTTCCTTCAGTAACAACAATATCGAAAAGCTATCTGCAAGTGACTTAGTGATCGTCACGGTCAAGGCTTGGCAAGTGGAAGAAGCCACCACTCCGTTACTTCAATATCTCGCCCCTGACACCATTCTTATGTTCATGCACAACGGAATGGGAGCAGTAGACGAGATAGCCACTCAAATTGATGCTCATCCGGTAGTATTGGCGACCACCACCCAAGCAGCTTTTAAATCCGACCGCAACAATGTATCCCACACAGGAATCGGCCAAACTCAACTAGGGGCTTTTAACCTCAAAGGTCAGCAATGCACTTTTTTGGTTGATGTGTTGGAACACGCCCTACCAACCGTGAACTGGAACCCTAAGATAAAAACGGCACTTTGGACTAAGCTCGCCATCAATTGTGCTATCAACCCACTGACTGGATTAGAACAAATTAAGAATGGGGAGCTCGCCGATCAACGCTTCAGCGAGACGCTGAATTCCATCATTCACGAACTCACGCAAGTAATGCAGGCGGAAGGTATTACTTATTCATTCAATGAGTTAGAAGCAAGCGTCAACAAGGTTATTCACGCCACAGCACAGAACAACTCTTCAATGAAGCAAGATATGTTTTATCAGCGAAAGACTGAGATCGACTTCATTACCGGGCACCTTATAAAGACCGCACTCAAGCATCAAATAGAAGTACCCACTAACCAAAAGCTGCTCGCAATGGTTAAAGAACGAGAAAATAGCTGGAATCATCAAGATTAGTCAGCAACGCTTTACAAGTCGCGATAAAATAACGATACCGCTCAGCGTAACGCTGGCACCAATTTCCAAGATTTTAGGTAAGAATAGATGCTTGATATCAATCACATCCGAGAGCAGTTTCCTGCGCTATCACAAACCGTCAACCAACAACCGTTGATTTACTTAGACAGCGCGGCAACGACGCAAAAACCTCAGGTGGTTATTGATGCCATTAGCCAATATTACTCTAAGCAAAATGCCAATGTTCACCGTGGTAGCCACAGCTTAACCGCGCAAGCAACCAGTCAATTTGAAGCAGCAAGAGACAAGGTCGCTCAGTTTATTGGCGCTACGTCTTCAAAGGAAATTATCTGGACTCGCGGTGCCACCGAAGCACTTAACCTCATTGCTCAAACGTACGCAAGAAGCACTCTTCAGCATGGCGATGAGATCTTAGTGAGTGAAATGGAGCATCACGCCAACATCGTGCCTTGGCAAATTGTGGCAGAACAAACCGGCGCTAAAGTCATAAAAGTACCAATGACATCGGATTGCGAATTTGACCTAACTGCGTTTGATAAGCTCTTAAATGAACGTACCAAGATTGTTGCATTAGCTCAGATAACCAACGTGACGGGTTCTCGTCAGCCGATTGAACAAGTGATAGAGAAAGCACACACGATGAATGCCATTGTTGTGGTCGATGGCGCGCAAGGTATTGTTCATGAATCTGTTGATGTAGCGGCTTTAGGTGCAGATTTCTACGTATTCTCTGGGCATAAGCTCTATGCCCCTGCAGGTATTGGTGTGCTTTACGGTAAGCTTGAATTACTCGAAGCGATGCCACCTTGGCATGGCGGTGGCAAAATGGTTGAGCGCGTCTCTTTCTCTGGCACTACTTTTTCTGAACTACCTGGCAAGTTCGAAGCAGGCACACCCAATGTCGCAGGCGCTATTGCTTTAAGTACCGCAATAGAGTGGTTACATCAGTTTGACCCAAAAGACGTGGAAGAACACATCCACCAGCTACAACAGAAAACCTATCAAGCGCTCAATCAATTGGATGATATCCAGATCCTTGGTTATAAATCTAATTCAAGTGTGATTACTTTTGTGATGGACGGTGTTCACCATCAAGATATTGCAACGCTATTGGATCAACAAGGTATCGCAGTTCGTGCTGGTCACCATTGTGCACACCCATTAATGGATGCGCTCAACGTAAAAGGAACCGTGCGAATTTCGTTTGGCATTTACAACAATATGGATGATGTCGAAAGGCTCATAGCGGCGATAGAAAAAGCCGTTGATATGCTTTAGCGAGTAGCGAGTAGCGAGTAGCGAGTAGCGAGTAGCGAGTAGCGAAATTATTTAGGGTTGGCGTTTAGCGCCAACCCTTTTTATATTTTGTACTTCTAAGAAATGTTAAACACTTAGCTCTTGGATTTGAGCAACGATCGCTTTTAATCCATTACCGCGAGATGGGCTTAGATGGGTGATTAGACCGATCTGTTCAAAGTAACCATCAATATCGAACACTTGAATTTGTTGTGACGTTTTACCATCAAAAGCAGCCATTACTAATGTAATCAGACCACGAACGATACGCGCATCTGAATCGGCGAAAAAATACCAAACACCGTCGATGTTCTGGGAAACTAACCACACTTGGCTTTCACAACCAGACACCAATACCTGCTCACTTTTCAGTTCATCAGGCATGTTAGGCAATTTCTTACCCCATTGAATCACTTGGCGATAACGGTCTTCCCAGCCGTTGAATGTCTGCATTTTCGCGACAATATCATCACTGGTAATTTCAGTGCCGAATGGAGAGCTTGGGAATGACATCATTTTAATATCCAGTAAATTATTATGAAACGAACAATAACGAGTTACTTAGTATGCTTTTGAATGATCTTTTCGACAATACGCGAAACAGCCACAAAACCAAACGTCGCCGTTACCACAGTTGCAGCACCAAACCCCGTCGCACAATCCATGCGTTTTGGACCTTCGGCTGTCGCTTTCGCAGCACACACACTGCCGTCAGCTTGCGGGTATTTAAGCTGTTCAGTTGAGAATACACAATCAATACCAAACTTACGCGCTGGATTTGTAGGGAAGTTGTGATGACGACGCAACGTACCTTTCAGTTTTTTCGCTAGCGGATCTTGAATCGTCTTGGTCAAATCGGCAACTTTGATTTGAGTCGGGTCGACTTGGCCACCCGCACCACCAGTGGTGATCACTTTGATTTTGTTACTACGACAATACGCCAGCAGCGAAGCCTTAGCTTTCATGCTATCAATCGCATCAAGAACAAAATCGAACTCTTTCGATAGATATTCTGCCTGATTGTCAGGGCCGATAAAATCATCAATCAGGTTAACTTTACACTCAGGGTTAATCAGCTTAACGCGCTCAGCCATCACTTCGATTTTACTCTTACCGACAGTGCCCGACATTGCGTGGATTTGACGGTTGATGTTAGTCACACACACATCATCCATATCGATCAACGTCAGCTCACCTAACCCCGTACGAGCAAGCGCTTCAACCGCCCATGAACCTACACCACCAATACCGATCACACACACATGTGCAGCTCTAAGTATGTCGACTTCACTATTGCCATATAGGCGACGAGTGCCACCAAATCGTTGGTCATAGTTTTCTGAAGCTGGAGTGGTCAATTCACGCATGGTTGCCGCCAATTTATTTCTGAGAAAAAGAAAAGAGTGCGTTTTATACGCACTCTTGAATAAAAAGTCTAGGGGATTAGCGAATCACTTTAACAGCCCTATTCTATTAGGCTTTACTCGATCTTTTCAGGAGGCAAAGCCCAAGGCGCTTCGGTTGCGCTACCATTTAAACCCAACTTCCATACACGACCAAAATGTTTGTAATGCCCCGCTTCAGTACCCGCTCTTGGCCCCATACCGTGGTAGAGATCTAAGTGGTTCTGCTTAACCGCTCCCCCCGTATCCAAAACCAGTAACAACCTTAATTGGTGTGCACCACTCCAAGTACCATCTGCATTTAATAACGGAACCTCAGCCAGAATTGGTGTACCCATAGGCAAGAGTGAGCGATCGCCCGCTACCGCAGCCATTGGTAACAGTGGAATGCCTGCGCTTCCCATTACCGACAAATCATCTCTTGCATTAAAGAACACAAAAGACGGGTTTTGCTCAAGCAGCTCTTTGACCACTTCAGGCTCGTTCGCCAATACCCACTCTTTGATTGCCTTTAATGACATTTTTTCGCGCGGAACTAAACCTCGTTCGATCAAAACTCGGCCAATACTCACGTAAGCCTTGTTGTTCTTACCCGCATAAGCAAAATACTGCAAGGTGTCATCATCACCAAAATGCACAAAACCGCTGCCCTGCACTTCCATCATAAATGGGTCAATACGGTTTGCAGAGTAACCTAACTCAAGGCCTTGGCCTTCTAATGCACCGTTGTAGATATCTGCGCGAGTTGGACACTCTTTATCGCACTTAGGAAGCCCATAAACAGGAAAACGATATTCTTCAGTCGCTTCATGACGAAGCTCCATTACTGGAGAAAAATACCCCGTGAATAAGACATTACCTTGCTTATCTCCACCACCGAGTTGCGCGGTTTGAACACCGAAATTAGCTAACTCGCTTGGATCACCACTCAGCATTGCCCACTCATTGAGCTGTTGATAAAGCGGCTCGTAGATTTTCGCCATCGAAGGAGATTTGGAGACCACCATTTCAGCTTGTTCAGCAAATGCGGTGTAGTCTCTTGGCTTGTTGGATTGAACCTGATCGATCTTATTTAAAGTACGGGGAAATTCATCATCAAGGTGTTGTTGAGCACGATCGGTTGGTTGAGCACAGCCAAATAGTAGAGAGGCGGCAACAAGGGGAAGCCATTTTTTAATCACAAGAGTCATCCTAAAAATTCTATGCATCGAGGATGACAAAAACAATCAGATAACACAATCTTAGATTGTAAGAGTTTACAATAAGATAACCTATCGGACCGAGTGATCGATATGGCCTTTAAGGCGAAATACAGGATTATAGTGACTATCCGAATCAAGCATCATTTCGGTGTTGTCGGAATTGGTCATACGGAAACGATACGTTTGATCGCCCGCCTTATATTCGAAGTAGTTACCATCAAACTCAAAGTAAGTTGCAACAATAGAACCCGCCATTGATACACCATTAGCATTTAACACAAACTCATCCGTCGCATAATGCGCAACATCTTGTTCTACCCAAGTACCATAAAGCAAGTGATTTGGCGTTACTGAATCTTGCAATCGAGTGATCACATCACCAAAAAGTGACACCACTGCGAACGAACCTACCAAAGCCAAAACCATGAGACAACGCTCGATGATCTTACGCTTTAACTTAGATTGGTTTCGCTGTTCTTCCTTACTATAAAGGCCTGTGGTTATCTCATCGATCTTGTTCTTTGTTGCTGGAGCTTGTTGCATTCGGTAACTACTCATAAAGATGCTATGCATATTCTACACTGAGACCGTTTATATAATGAAGTCTAGATAAGAATAGTTTGCGCTTTATTCCAAAAAGTGTTGTTTAAATTTGAATTTAAATGCTAAATTATCGAATAAATAAACAAAATGGACTTGTTCTGTGAAATTAAGAAGTACAGCGCTAGTAAAAGGTTTCAGACAATCAACCCCTTACGTAAATGCTCACCGTGGCAAGACTATGGTAATTATGCTGGGAGGCGAAGCCGTTGCCGCTAAAAACTTTGGCAATATTATTAATGATATAGCTTTACTCCACAGCCTTGGAGTCAAGATAGTTCTTGTTCATGGGGCAAGACCTCAGATAAACCAACTGTTGGTAAAACAAGATTGCCATACGCCTTATCACAAGAATATTAGGGTCACTGACGAGTATTCTCTGGGTGTCGCGATGCAGGCTGCAGGCCAATTACAGCTGGCTATTACCGCTCGTCTTTCAATGAGCTTGAACAACACCCCAATGGCGGGCACTCAACTGAATGTGATGAGCGGCAACTTTATCACCGCTCAACCGCTAGGCGTGGATGATGGCACAGACTACTGTCATAGTGGGCGTATTCGTCGAATCGATATTGAAGGGATTAATCGCACACTCGACCAAGGTTCCATCGTATTACTTGGCCCGATTGCCAGTTCAGTCACCGGCGAAAGCTTTAATCTGCTTTCAGAAGAGGTCGCGACCCAAGTTGCAATTCGCCTAAAGGCAGACAAGCTGATTGGTTTTTGTTCCGAACAAGGTGTAACTGACGAAAACGGTAATGTCCTCGCCGAACTTTTCCCTAAAGACGCGAAACAAATTCTAGAACGCTTAACGGAATCTCAGAACCCGACAGAAGACATGAGTACCGGAACGCTGCGTTTTTTAAAGGGAGCTATCTCCGCTTGCCACGCAGGTGTGCCTCGCTGTCACTTAATCAGCTACAAAGTGGATGGCGCATTGATCCAAGAGCTGTTCTCTTTCGACGGTATTGGAACCCAAGTGGTCATGGCGAGTGCCGAACAAGTAAGACAAGCTCAGATTGATGATATCGGTGGTATCTTTGACCTCATTCGTCCGCTTGAAGAACAAGGCATCCTCGTTCGTCGTTCAAGAGAGCAGTTAGAGCAAGAAGTCCATCGCTTTACTATTATCGAGAAAGACGGACTGATTATTGGCTGCGCTGCACTATACGCTTACCCAGAAGATCACATGGCAGAGATGGCCTGTGTGGCTATCCACCCTGACTATCGAGATGGAAACCGTGGCCAGTTACTATTGGATTACATGCGTCATCAATCCAAATCTCGTGATATCGACCAGATTTTTGTTCTTACCACACATAGCCTACATTGGTTTCGTGAACAAGGGTTTTACGAAATAGGTGTCGACGAGTTGCCGATGAAGAAACAAGGTTTGTACAACTATCAACGGAATTCAAAAATTCTAGCCCTAGACGTTCAGTGAAACTTTCAGATGCTAGTCACACTTTCTCATTAAAATAATTGCAAATGTAATCGTTTGCTGTGCAATTTTTAACAAATATGCACTTTCACTCACACGTATAATTGTATAGTATTTAGCCGCTTTAATGATATTAACAAATAATTTTAATTGGATTACCATCTTGATAATCGTATCGAGTTAATTAAGGTGGTCACTGCACGGATTGCTATACCCGTTGACGGTCAGCACGCTAGAAATAGCTCTGCTCGTTGATATAAACAGCAAAAAGAGCACCATTGATATGAGAACCATTGTTTGTAACTCGCTGCAAAGTTTTTGGGATATGGCCGACAACCAATTCTTAGAAGGGCTAGACGTACACTGCGTGTTCCCTGTGAGTGAGAACCTTAAAGAGTTTATTTTGAATTGCCAAGCAAAGTACAAGATAAACCATATATCGTTTACTCGAGCGTTTTTAAGCTCTGATTCCTAATAACGCTCAAAGCAACCAAGGATGGTTGCTTTATGTATACGCTATCCCCCCTGCAATTTGGTCACTTGACTCTCCTAAACACTTTCGCCAAGTATCTATCTTCGTTAGCTGGTTAAGCGACTGCCTAAACCACTCACTCGCTCTGTTTTCACCTTAATACCACGCTTCAATACATTCGTATCACTGAACATCATCAGTCGTTTCTTCGCTCGTGTAATACCGGTATAGATAAGCTCTCGTGTTAAAATTGGACTAAAATCTGGTGGTAAGATCATTAAGGTCAGATCAAATTCACTACCTTGAGATTTGTGTATCGTCATCGAATAAGCCGTTTCATGATCGGGGACTCGGCTTGGTAACACCGCTTTCACGCTGCCATCCGGCAATTCAAAATAAACCTTCAATCTAGGTGCTGTATCAGAATGACTCGAATCAGATTCAAGCATACATATACCAATATCACCATTGTATAAACCCAAACCATGATCGTTACGCGTTACCATTACAGGACGTCCGTGATACCACAACTCATCGTTGTGTGGATTCACCAAGCGTCTGGCGGCAAGTGCTCTTTCGATTCGCTGGTTGAGGCCTTTAACACCAAAGTCACCTTCACGAATGGAACACAGCAATCGACATTGGCTGAACAAGTCGAGCACCGATTTAGCTCTCGCTTCCTGAGTTTCTAATTCTTCTAACGGCACGTTCATTCGGTTCAGATACGCACCATACTCATTGACTAAAGTACGCAGCATCAAGTTATAGCTATCGCTTGATAGAGGATGATTTTCAATATCGCCAAATCCTTTGGCAAACACTTGATCGACCTGCTTAGCCGAGCCGTTATTGATTGCTTTTGCCAACTGTCCGATACCTGAACGCGCATCGAAACGATAACTCTTTTGCAGCATACACAAGC
Organism: Vibrio toranzoniae; assembly: GCF_024347655.1. Taxonomy (NCBI): domain Bacteria; kingdom Pseudomonadati; phylum Pseudomonadota; class Gammaproteobacteria; order Vibrionales; family Vibrionaceae; genus Vibrio; species Vibrio toranzoniae. Next base: position 2,421,279 of record NZ_AP025514.1, read on the forward strand.
TATCTGCAATCGCAGGAGGATTAACCGCTCCTGTTTTGACTTGTCTTGGTTTAGCTATCGCATCAAAGCCTGTCATTTCCGCAATCAAATTGCCTTGCGCGCTGCTGTAACCGGCAGAGTTAAATGAGCAAATATCACCCAACACCGCGCCAGCTTCAACGGAAGCGAGTTGATCTTTATCCCCAAGCAGAATCAGCCTTGCGTGTTCAGGGAGTGCATCCACCAGTTTATACATCATGGATAAGTCGACCATAGAAGCTTCATCCACCACCAAGATATCAAGGTGAAGTGGATTACGTCGGTTATGTCTAAACTCAGCACGATTAGGAATCGCGCCAAGCAGCCTGTGCAAAGTGCTCGATTCAGTGGGTATGTTGGCTTTTACTTCAGGCGCTAAAGGCAGTTGCTCAATCGCTTTACCAATCGACTCGGTTAAACGCGCCGCCGCTTTACCCGTTGGTGCCACCAGCTTGATCGTCGGTGTTTTACCTTGGCTGAGTGATTGCTCGACCATAGCCGAAAGCAACTTAGTTACCGTGGTCGTTTTACCAGTACCCGGCCCACCAGAAATCACCGCAAAGCGACGACTCAACGCCACGGCTGCCGCTACTTTTTGCCAGTTCAAACATGCCGATAACGGTACCAAGCTGTCTAGAACATCTAGGTCTGTCACTTGCTTGGCTTGTACAATCGCTTGGTCAATTGCGCCCCAATTCAGAGGTTGCTCATCGACGATATCAAGATGATCACACACCAGCTGTTGGCGTAATACCTGAGACGTTTGTTGGTTTGCTTCAGCCTTCGCTAAGGCGTTAAACAGAAAATGATAGCTGCGTGCAAAGAGCTGATTGAGTGTTTCAGTCAGCGCCTTTTTCTGTTCAATATTGAACTCGACTGGCTTACTTAAACGGTTTAACGTTTCAGCCAACACGACTTCATAGTTCCAATAGCGTTGTAAGTAGACACGCTGCCCATCAAACATCAACGGCTTAACGCAATCATTGGTTGTGCCAACGAGGTTAGATGATTGAAGTACCGTCACCCAGTCAATGCCTAACAATTTCTGGTTCAATTGCAGCGCCGTTTCACCGTACAAACCGAGTAACTGGGCAAGGTCTGCTGTTTGAGCTTGTATAAGCTGAGTACAAATGTGTCCTTTGCCTAATTCATGGCTCACTACCCCAGCAAGAAAGCCGATCTCTTGAGAGCAACTCGTGGCTTGCTGAGCAATAAAACGGGCAAATTGATAATCCAACTGACGAATAGAACCCTTATCCGCAAGGAACTTGAGTACATCCATAAGTTGCTCAGGAATAAGTGAAACTGGCTTTACTGTGTTCGCAGCTTCTATGCTGGTATTAGTGGTTGTTGTTGTCATTATAGAAGCCCCATCTGTCCAGTTTCATTGTCATTCAATTGTGCTGAACGTCTATCTATCACTTTACCGTCAATCAATTGATCCATTTCATCAAGTAACGCCAGTGTTGGTTTCGCTGAGAAAATACCTTGTTGAGATTGACCGTCCATTCCTCGTAAGAACAAGTAATAAACACCACCAAAATGTTGTTCATAGCTGTAATTGGCAACGCGGCTACGTAAAAAGCGGTGCAGCGCCAATGCATAGATCTGATATTGCAGATCATAGCGGTGGTCGGCCATCGCCGATTTCAATGCTTCACCATGGTATACGGCAACATCATCTCCCAAGTGGTTCGATTTCCAGTCGAGTACATAGTATTTACCTTGATGCTCGAACACCAAATCGATGAAGCCTTTCAGCATACCTTGCACGGTTTGGAAACCTAGGTCGCCCGCTTTAGCGGATAGCGGATCATGATATTGAATGGTTTGATTCAATTCCGATGCGGCTAACACTTCGATCGGTAGTAAGAACTCCATCTCAACTAAGCGTTGCGTCGAATCTTTCTCGCTTAGCTTTAAGCTTTTACCATCCAATGCTGTGTTAAGAACGGTATCGACCAGTTGCTGAAGCACAGGTAACCACTCTAATTCGTATTGTTCAGACTCTAATAAGTGAGTGATGATTTGCGTGTTTTGTTCGCTGGTTGCTGGCTCGGTAAATTCAACATCCTCAAACAAGGTGTGTAAGAAAGTACCTGGGCGAGCACCACGTGGGAACGTAAAGATAGAGCGTTCAGGTTCGATCAACTCAGACTCATCCTGCTCATCAGCCGAATCAATATCGAAGCCAGACACCTCAATGGTCGCGTCATGACTAGCACCATGGCTGCCTTGCTTTACAAGCCCCGAATAACTGGTGATACGCCAAGCTCGGTCGATTGAAGCCTTTAGCTCGTTCGCATGTAAGTCTTCACTCACTTGCTCTGTTTGTACAAACACTTGCTCGTTAGCGGTTGGTGTTTCGGCTAACAACACACTGGAGTTCTTGCCCTCAATGGTTGCAAGAGCCTGATGTAATTCAGCAATACCTTGTTCTTGACCGTTTTGAACCAAATAGCCCATCGCACTTAAATGCACGCCGGTCGGTTCTTTGGTTGAACGCCCTTTACGCAGTGGCGCCATACCAATGAAACAGCCATAAACGGCACGAGTCAGCGCTACATAAATCAAACGCAAGTCTTCCGCTAGTCGCTCTTTATCGGCTTGAGCTAAGGCACTGTCACTACCCGTAATATCCAGTACTGTGGTATCTGAATCATGGTCGTAGAATTTGCCTTCGCTAGCTTCTCGATAGCTCGCAACAAATGGCAAGAATACTAAGTCATATTCCAAACCTTTCGACTTGTGAATAGTAACGATTTGAACCAAGTTTCTCTCTGATTCAAGACGCTGAATGTCATCTTCACTGCCGCCTAAACCATTTTGAGCATCTGATATCGCTTCTGCTAGCCAGCGCAGCAAACCATAATCACTATCGAGCTCTTGTCTTGCCTGTTGCAGCAATTCGCCTATGTGCATCAAATCAGTAAGTGAGCGCTCACCATTTTCTTCTTCCAGTAAGCGTTCCGCGAGATGTCGTTTGCTAATCACGCTGCGCAGCATTGGCAGCACGCCACGCTGTAGCCACAACTTACGATACTCACGAAATTCGTTAACGACGTTTTCCCACACCACTTCATCGTTGTTGAGTTCATCCAATGAAGCCGCATCCAGAGCAAACAACTCAGAGGCTAAACTCGCGCGCAATGCACGATCATTTTCAGGTGTCAGCACCGCTTGTAGCAGGCGTTGAATATCTTGCGCTACTAAGCTGGTGAACACACTGTCTCGGTTCGACAAATACACACTCGCGATACCCTGTTCAGACAGGGCGTTCTTGATTAGACGGCCTTCACTGCCGGTTCGAACCAAGACAGCAATATCACCCGCATTCACGGCATGTTGTTTTTTGCCGTTATCAAAATAAGCTTGCTGGTTTTGAGAAGCGGTCAGAATGGTTTGAATTTGACTCGCCGTCGCCTCAGCCATCGCCTTATGATATTCGCCCTTTGGTAACGGCTTGTCTTCAGCCTCTTGCAGCCAAAAGGTAAGTGCGTGCTGAGTTTCTCCGTTCATCACCCATTGGCGTTTGTCGGCCGATGGACTGGCAGCTACGGGTAAGAATGGGATGTCTTGGTCGTAGATAAACGGGCTGTCCGAATTCATAAACACTTGGTTTACTGCACTGACCATATCGGCACTTGAACGCCAGTTAGTCCCTAAGGTGTAGTGAGCACTAACTTGGTTTCTCGCCTTGATATAGGTAAAGATATCTGCGCCACGGAAGCCATAAATAGCCTGCTTCGGGTCACCGATCATAAACAAGCCGCACTGCGAATTATCGAGATAGATTCGGCTAAAAATACTGTATTGCAGCGGGTCGGTATCTTGGAATTCATCGATCATCGCAACCGGGTAGAGTGTGCGAATTCTTTCCACCAGCAATGATTGCTCATCGACATCAATCGATGCAGATAACTGAGTCAGCAAGTCATCAAACGATAACCACTGCTTTTGCTGTTTAGCCTTAGCGAGCATAGTTCGACAATGGGTAATCGCATGTGCCAATAACGGAGCTTTCAAGTCGGCTGGGTGATTTAAGAAATCTTCAATCGCTTCGAAAACGGCATGCTGAGGTGCGGTGCCTTTCGGTGTTTTCTCGATTAAAGTGGCTTGCGAGAACTTCTCTAATTTGTCTGGGAACTGGTAATCATGGGTGTCGCTCTGCGCCCATGCTGTGACCGCTTCTAGCCATGTCGGCAGAGACTTCTTGGTGTAACTGCGCTTGTTCACATCTGAACCTGAGATCAAAGCCAAAAAGTCCGCTTCAAATTCACACCACAGCGCTTTGAGCTGCTTCACTTTGTCTAGGTTCTGGTTGTGCAGAGTTTGCAAATCACCCGACATAGCATCTACCGTCAATTTCAGCGGCGATCCTGTCAGATAACGATTTACGTCTGCTAATAATGCAGCCGGTGACCCCCAGATATGACGAACCTCACCAGCCAGTTGAATAGGTAGCGGATAAAACTGCTTACGCCAATAATCGGCAACCACTTGCGCTTTCAGATGGCTTTCATCGGTCACAAATTCGTTATCGAAACGGCTTCCGGACTCGAAGGCATTTTGAGTCAACATTCGCTGACAGAAGCCATGAATGGTGTAGACAGCAGCCTCGTCCATTTGCCTTTCGGCATTGAGCAGTGTTTTCGCAGCGCCAGCATGATCATCGATGGCTTGCAACAGAGGCGCAATCACTGGGTCGTCACTTTGACCACGAGCAAACGCAATGCGCGCATCATGGATTCGGGCACGAATACGATCTCGCAGCTCTGCAGTTGCCGCTTCAGTAAAGGTCACCACCAGAATTTGGTCTACGGTTAACGGTTCATGGTGTCGGGTGGCTTCGTTCAGATCACCTTGCGGTGCAGCCGTGCCGTGCCCGAGCAGTAAGCGCAAATACAAGCCAGCAATGGTGAATGTTTTACCCGTACCTGCTGATGCTTCAATTAAACGCGCACCATGAAGTGGAAACGTCATGGTATCGAGTGTCTGTGGAGTGATTACCTGAACACTGCTTGTGGTCGTCATACCTTACTGCCTTCTGATAAATTAGTCTGTTACAAATGTGACCTAGCGTAGAAAATGTCATTCAATTTACGTCCTACGCTGATTTGTTAATAGTTAGTGCGATCTCTCTCACGGATCAATTCAGATCGCCTCGCTACTATGCGCCCACGAGTTCAGGAGCGCGATTCGAGTTTTATACTCATGCGTTACTTTGAACCACAGAATAATGGTCCCTCTGACCTGTGGCCGTACAGCGAACGCCCTACACTAATAATGATTTACTGGCGGCCACTTTATTTCCTGTACCTTGCTTCTCTTCACCTTGATTCCATTCACATTGAAAGCAAGCACCCCAAATGCTGACCAGCAACTCTCTTTCGTCATTCATTAATTCAGCGCACCCGCGATTGATCTTATCGATCACAACCACTTACTCCTGATCTTCCAGATCGGCAGCCGCCAACCTTGCCGCCTGTAACACAAGCGTTGAATACATACGCGACTCAGCAGCCAGCTCATCGTCCCACTTAGGCCAAATACGTGAGATGTAGGTATCTCGACCCTCGCCAGTAAAGGCGAAGCTGTCATTAAAGGTATCGGCCATTTTCTTCAGAGACTTCTCTTCATCATCGACCCATTTACCACGGCTAAAGCCCGCTTCAACGCCGGCCAATGCGGTTTTCGGGAAGTAAGGCAGTGGTGCAGTCATACCTTGATAGAACAGTCGAACTAACTCAGCCAATAAACTCTTTGCTTGCTGCGCATCAGCAATCGGTTGTAACGTTTGGTGAACCACACCTTCTTTTCTGTCATAGCCAATAATATGAGTCGTTTTCCCTTGCCCCATGACTGCACAACATAGATGATCAATCCACGCTGCCAAGTAATCTTGAGAGCGTATTTTACCGCTACGGAAGCGCACTAAGCCTGATTGATAGTTTTGAGTAAGCCAACCCATCAAACGAACCGGTTTGCCCTCGCCTAGCACATCAAACTCAATATTTATCTCAAGATCTTGCTGTGGCTGCCCACTCACAAATCGAATCTCTTTGGCTAAGTCTTCCGCTTGGACACGGTTAGTCTCAAATTCAATATCACCAAAGGCGCCAACCGGTAATCGACCTTGGGCTTTTTGCTCAGAAACAAACAAGCGAACCGCTTCATCTGCCCCTTCTGGGTTATCCAGCAATACTTGCAGCAGAGCATCTTTAAGTTGGAAGCTTTCTAAGCCATTAAGCACGAACGGCTCATCGTCTTCCATTACAGGAAGTGGCGGCTCAAACACTACCTTTAAGCGACGATTAAAGAAGTATTGCACTGGCAAGCGCCAGAAACGCTGCAGCTCAACCAGATCGAGCTCTAACGGATAAGTCGCACCAAGCAAATAGTCATCCAACGCACGATTGAATTCACCACTGCGTTCACCGGAACGGTTAGCCGCAGGAAGCCATTCTTTGGCGTAGCTCAATACATGACTTTCATCACCTTGTGTAAAGGCTGCCGGGCTAAACGGGGTCATGGTGTGCTCAAAGCTGATCGCTTGAGTCAGTTTGATACCAGAATCATCACTTGGTAGTGATTGGTCTTCACTTAGGCAGTAGTTCTGCTGGCAGTACTCAATCAACTCTGAAACCAATACCGAGGGCACTCGCTCAGTGTTATCTTGAATCGAGCGACCGACATAACTGATGTACAAGCACTCTTGCGCCGACAACATCGCTTCTAAGAATAGGTAGCGGTCATCATCACGACGAGAACGGTCACCCGGTCGTGTGCGCCCGTTCATTAGGTCAAACCCTTCTGGCGGCATTGATCGAGGGTAAACACCATCATTCATACCTAACAAACAAACAGTTTTGAACGGAATAGAACGCATCGGCATCAGGGTACAGAAGTTAACTTGCCCCGCTAAGAAACGCTGACTAATACGCGCGCCCGATAGTTTATTGTTTAAGTACTGATAGATGATGCTTGGCGATAGCTCTTGTTCGTACAAGGCATCATCAAGCTGTTCATTCAGTTGGGAAAGCGCATCACGAATCGACTTAAGCACCACCTCGCCTTCTAGCTCAACGGCGAAGAAATCATCAATCATTTGCAGCAAGGTTTCACGCCACATATCGATAGATTGCGTCTCAGCAAGGAGCTGACGGTAATGAGCGATACGGCCAATAAAGTGCGCTAACTTACCAGCAAGTTCGGCGTTAATGCCCTGAACTTCATTATAAGCCGCGATTGGAGAGTGTTCAGTTTCAAACAAACCTGCCGAGTCAGACATCGCATAGCCCAGTAGCATTCGCTGAATACCAAACAACCAAGTATTTTGCTCGGTGGCAGGCAAGTCAAATTCGGTCGCCGTAGACGAGTCGACGCCCCAGCGGATACCCGCTTCTTCAACCCACTGCTTAGTTTGCTCGAATTGAAACTCATCAATACCGAAGCGTGCCATCATCGCTGGGATTTCTAATAACTCTAGAAGTTCAGAAGCTAAACAGCGCGTGTTTGGTAGCGCGACCAACTGCATGAACGCGGTCAAAATTGGGCTCTCTTGATCGGCCGTTCTATCCGAGATCGAGTAAGGGATATAGCGCTCACCCGGAGCATTACCAAATACCGCCTGAATCGCAGGGCTGTAAGCATTGATGTCAGACACCATTACGATGATATCGCGTGGTTTTAGGCTTGGATCGGCATCGAACATCGCCAATAGCTGATCGTGAAGAACTTCCACCTCGCGCATTGGGCTGTGACAAGCATGCACAGTCAGCGAGCGCTCACCCAGCTCAACCACCTGTTTGTGGTTGCTGGAATCTAAGATGTGATCGTCTTGGTGTTCTTCTAACTGAAGAATATCGGCTTGTAGCTGATGCAGCAGACTGTCTCTTTCAACATCAATAAAGAATTCATGCTCTTCGCTGTCTGATTGAGACAACAAGAACAGGTTATCTCTGCCCAGCTTACCCATAGACGCAAGCAAACTATTACCCACGGCTTGGCTGGTGTGCAGTTCATCTTCAACGTTGGCTTCAATACCATCTTTCAAAGGTGACACTTCATCTTCTAGCTGAGGTAAACCATCAACCAACGCAAACTGCTTACGACGCTGTGCTTCAACTCTTGCCAAATATTTACGGTCGCGAATATCGCCCCAGTAATGCTGACAAGGATTGGTAAACATCAGGTGAACATCAATCTGTTCACCAAGTGCCTTCAACGCATCCATGTAACGAGGAGGCAGTGACGAAATACCAAACACGAACAAGCGTTTAGGTAGGTGCTGCAGTTGACCTTGTTGATTGGCTAACGCTTCAATGAAATCGTGATACAAGTTACCACGGTGATACTTTGATTGGCCTTGAGACAGCGTTTGATCATAGAGTGCTTTCCACAAAATGGGCTGCCAAGGGTGCTCTTGCTGCCCTTCACTATCAATCAATTCTGTAACGGGTTCGCCCGCTTCCCACATCGCCATCCACTCAGGTCGATATACCAAGTAACCATCAAAGATATCAGCAATTTTCTCAGCTAATTGATACAGCTTTGAATCATCTTCGTCGTTTTCAAGATAGCGCTGTAAGGGTAAGAAATCAGGGTGGTCAAGCTTAGCGGGTAGCAAACTCATTAGCTTCCACGTCATCGCTTCTTTGTTAAAAGCACTGCGTTTCGGTACATCAGGAAGCACTTGGGTAAACATATCCCAAATGAAGGTTGCTGGAAGAGGAAAGTCAATATTTGCTGCTACACCAAACTCTTTGGCGAGTTCCATCTTAAGCCATTGAGACATACCTGGGCTCTGAACCAGAATTTGCTCTTTTTCGAAAGGATTGGCTAAAGGGTCACTTTTGATCAAGTGAACGAGAAGAATTTTTAAAGTATCAACTTTATTGGAATGGTAAACAGTAAACAAAGTGCACTCACGCTAATCTTGCCACAATATACTGCCAGATTAGCATAAGTGCTGAGTTTGAATGAGGAATATAAGCTTATGAAATACTGAAAACTTAAGCTCCGTTTATCTTTTGAACTATTGCCCTTTACAATCTACCCGCTACCGCACTTAAAACACGATGAGGTTTGTAGTTAATGCAATAGCGAACGGCGACATAACCGACGACTAAGGTTGCCACAATCAGTTCTAGATACGCTAGATTGAACACTTGGCTGATGTAGCGAGCTTCAACACCTTGTACTTGCATCCAAGCCGCCAATTTAAATAACGCTGTTGCACCAATCACGATTGGGAAAGTAAACGCTGCATAGCCTGGGCTGAATGGCAGACGAAGTAGTTTGAAAAACGCGATGTAGATAATAAACGTCATCAACACTGCAATACCAAAGAGTAAACCAATGATCACTGGTGAAGGGCTAGCAGTAACGGTTAAGTAACCCGCCAAAGATAGACTCGCTGGTGCCGCCATAATCGCAATCGTTGGTTTTGCTGCATCTGGCACTTCGTGAGAGAAGATCAAACGGTAAACCATTAGTGGTAGCATCACAGCGTAAACCAATAAACCGAATACCAAAGTCGCGTTCGCTACTGGCTCTAAAACTGGATTACCAGAGAAAGACACGTCAGCCACAATAATACCAATCGGCGGCACAAACCAACTTGGCACCATGTGGTGAATCTCAAAGTTTTTAGCTCTGTGGTACAAAAAGCTCACTAGAAACACAACGTGCAAAGCCACAGAGGCCAACCACATCGCTTCTTGTAAGAATTGAGATATTGGCGCCAAAGACGCTGATACCACCATGCACCCCATAGCAAATGTTGGTACTACACTGCCAACAACAGGGTGAGCAAGATCTTCACGCAATAGGTGACCATGAATCAAAAATTTCACAGCTAAAACAAGAAGCAATACCGCTGCAATACCTGCACTGATCCACTGAACTAAGCCTGGAGTGTGCAAAATACCTTGTGCGACTAAAACGCCATCCCAGCACCAGCCTAAGCTTGCGATTGCTAGTGCTAACCCTGCCATGGGTGTTGGAGCTCCTGTTAATCTATATTTAATACGTTGAATCATGTCAGCCTCTCTTAAACTTAATTCACTAAACTTGTGAACTCATCAGCTTGTTGAAGCCATAATACGCTTGCGCTTCGTTAAACAATATCCAATTATATATAACAAGTGTTCACCAATACTGAACAACCCTTTCCACCAGCAGCGTAAAACTAGGAACCTGATGGCTAATATCTCAATCAAACAACTCAAAGTGTTTGTCACCATTACCCAGCATTCGACGCTTACCGCCGCATCGGAAGCACTGTTTTTATCTAAGGCTGCTGTCAGCATGGCGCTGGGCGAAATGGAAAAGCAGCTGGGTCACTCTCTATTTGACCGGATTAACAACCGATTAATTCTCAATCAGGAGGGACAAAAGTTACTTCCTTTGGCTGATGAGATACTTCACCGAGCTGCGGGCATCGATGTTTTGTTCCGTGATGACCAACCATTAAGTGGTAATCTCAAGGTTGGCGCGAGTGACACGATTGGTAATCAGGTTGCGCCCTTTATTCTCTCTGGCTTTCGCGAACGAACTCAACATCAAGACCAGAGCTTGTTCATTTCAAACAGTGCGCTGATCTGCCAAAAGTTGGTGGATTATGAACTGGATATCGCGCTAATTGAAGGAAAAACACTCCACCCTGAATTGATATCTAGCCAGTTCAGTAGCGATGAGATGTGTATTATCGTTAGTAATCAACACCCTCTCGTTTCACAAGACAAAGTTGCTCTGCATGATTTAGAAGACAGTCATTGGATATTGCGCGAATCAGGCTCAGGTACACGTGAGTTTTTCTTGCGTGCCGTTGCACCGCGAATCGAGCACTGGTATGAATCATTTGAGCTCAACACCACCGAAGCGATCATCAACTCTGTTTCTGCAGGTCTGGGCTTTGCCTGCTTATCGCGTCTAGCGGCACAACGCGCGATTGATTCAGGCCGAGTGAAAGCACTTGATGTACCACTCGACATGAAACGTCGATTCTGGATGCTGGTCCATAAAGACAAATATCAAAGCCCACTACTGAAATCTTTCATGAGTTATTGTGAAGACTGGGCTACACATCAAGATTGAGGCCGCATAGTTCGGGCTCCAACTGGACTTTTAGCATCAGAAACTGTATAAAAAGCCAGTAAAATTTATCAAACTTAGAGGATTAACCATGGCTGTTATCGTCAAGTACGTGGTGGAACGCAACGGAGAAGAGAAAATGACTTTTACCTCTAAAGCCGAAGCTGACGCATACGACAAAATGCTGGATATGGCTGATGAGCTTTTTGAACTGTTAGGCAAAAGCGATTTAGTTGAAGATGAAGGCAAGCAAGAAGAACTTGCAATGTACCTAGCGAAGAACAAAGAAGAAGTTCTTTACGCTTTAGGTGCTAAGCGTAAACCAGCTCCGAAAAAAGCTAAGAAGCTTGAAGCTGTTGAAGACGCAGAAGAAGATGCAGCTTAACTAGCTGATACCTTTCTAAAAAACGTCAATGACGCCTCTAATTAGAGTTCGTTATTGGCGTTTTTTTATACTTATCGAAATATAATGAAGCTTGTTTATAGTCGAAATTGCTCTAAACATTCGCTTGCATGAAAGTGTGATAAAGATCTAATCTATAGCCATCAGGTGATGGGGTTCCACCTAAGCTTTTGCTTCAACCGCCCGTTCTTTCCGAACAGTGCTAATGACTCCTACAGAATCGAAAACAGGTAAAACTGTTGGACGTATCGCTATTCCTCCATTTTGAAATGGACTTAGTCTTTTAAGACCAAGATCCATGACACCTTTGGATTATCGATACTCAAGATCTGTAGTGAATTAACCGCACCTCTTCCAACACGTCCTGTTTTCTCAATGCCCTAGGTCTTAAATGGCTCTATAAGTGAGAAAACATTATGCACTACTCTTCAGAAATTCAATCAATGTGCCCTATTCAAAGGGGTGATCTTCACAATTCAGCTCCAATTCCAGTTGAAGGCGCAATGGTTAGCCCAAAAGATGTCATCGCTATTTCTGGCTTAAGCCATGGTGTTGGCACTTGTGCACCACAACAAGGTGCTGCAAAACTGACTCTTAACGTAAAAAACGGCATCATTGAAGAAGCGCTAATCGAAACGATTGGTTGTTCAGGCATGACGCAATCTGCCGCGATGGCCGCTGAAATCCTCACCGGAAAAACCATCCTTGAAGCACTCAATACTGACTTAGTATGTGATGCTATCAACGTAGCGATGCGCGAGATCTTCCTGCAGTTTGTTTATGGTCGAACTCAGTCTGCTTTCTCTGAAGGCGGCCTAGAGATCGGCGCAGCGTTGGAAGACTTAGGTCAAACACAGCGCAGCCAAGTCGGCACCAGCTATTCAACCTCAGCGAAAGGCGTTCGTTACCTAGAGCTTGCAGAAGGTTACGTGACCAAGCTTGCGCTTGATGATCACAGCGAAGTGATTGGCTACGAATATCTCAACCTCGGCAAAATGATGAAGGCGATTAACCAAGGCATACCAGCGAACGAAGCTGCTGACCTTGCGACAGGGACTTATGGTCGCTTCGACGAAGCCGTGACCACCATTAACCCACGCCAACAATAATTTTGCCAATTAAGAGGAAAGATATGATGAACACTCAATTTAATGAATCAGTAACTCGCGTATTGGCAGAAATGAACTTCGACTCTTTAGAGCAAGCAAACCAATACTGTTTATCACACAATGTCGACCCAAAAGCATTAGTGATGGACACTCAACCTATCGCATTTGAAAGCGCAGCTGACGCCTACACTCTTGGTGCAGCATTGGCTCTGTTCCGTAAAGCGAACAACGCAGAACAAGCGGCGAATATCATTGGTGAAGGCCTTCAAGCATTCACAAAACCCGGCAGTGTTGCGGAGCAACGCCAAGTCGGTATCGGCCATGGCGCACTGGCTGCTCGCCTTCTGAATGAAGAGAGTCACTGCTTTGCTTTCCTTGCAGGCCATGAGTCTTTTGCAGCAGCAGAAGGCGCGATCAAGATTGCGCTGAACGTGAACAAATCACGCAAAACACCATTGAAAGTTATCTTAAACGGTCTAGGTAAAGATGCCGCATACTTAATCTCTCGTATCAATGGCTTTACTTATGTTCGCACTCAATTTGATTACCAAACGGGTGAGCTAGTTGAAACAGAACGTCGCCGCTTCTCACAAGGGCCTCGTGGAGAGATCTTGTGTTACGGCGCTGATGATGTACGTGAAGGCGTTGCGATCATGCACAGAGAAGAAGTGGATGTGAGTATCACGGGTAACTCAACCAACCCAACACGCTTCCAACACCCTGTTGCTGGTATCTACAAAGCAGAGCGCACTCGCCAAGGTTTGCCTTACTTCTCAGTTGCTTCTGGCGGCGGTACAGGCCGTACATTACACCCAGACAACGTAGCCGCTGGCCCTGCGTCTTACGGCATGACAGATACCATGGGCAGAATGCACGCTGACGCTCAGTTCGCTGGTAGCTCTTCTGTTCCGGCTCACGTCGCAATGATGGGTTTCATCGGTATGGGTAACAACCCAATGGTGGGTGCTACGGTTGCATTGGCTGTCGCAGTAAGCGAATCTCAAAACGCATAGCGACAAAACGAGCTCTATAGTCGGCCTGTCATATAGAGCCTTTGTAGAGCTTGTTAATTGAGAAACTCGCAATAACGCACGACCAAAACTCTACACCTATCACTAAACCAAACAGCCAGCCTTATGCTGGCTGTTTTTTATTCACACTTGCTCTACTATCTATTTCTAATAATTATTTGTATCTAAGATTAAATACACCAACCATTGGTATTTAACTGCATCTTTTCAAAGGAATAATATGAAAGAGCTCATCATTCATACCATTACCGTGTTCATGGGCTTTTTTGCCATCATGAACCCAATCGCTAATACGCCAATCTTTCTTGGATTAACCGGTGACAATGATAGGGAAACGGTCAAGTCCATCGCCTTCCGTTCAGTGTTTATCGCATTCGTCATCGTCAGTACGTTTGCGCTCTCTGGCAAACTGATCTTCGATCTCTTTGGTATCACGCTGTACGCACTGCGCATCACGGGCGGTATTCTGGTCTTTTTGATTGGCTTCCACATGCTTCAAGGCGACTCAACACACGCCAAAGCGAAAGAGAAAGTAAATTCAGACGCCCAAAGAGACGCAGCGCTAAGCATCGCAGTATCACCTTTAGCCATGCCAATACTGGCCGGCCCCGGCACTATAGCCACCGCGATGAACTTCGCCAGCACTGAAGGCATTTACGAAACCATAATAACCATCGTCGCCTTTGGTCTTCTGTGCACCTTAACCTACGTATTATTTGTATTCGGCGAACGCTTCGTGAAAGCCGTAGGGCCAAGCGCACTGAACGTGATTACTCGAATGATGGGGTTGATACTCGCAGTTATCGGTATGCAGATGTTGATTGAAGGGATTGAGCAAGCTTATAAGGCGCTGTTTATCTAGCGTTTGATTTCACTAAATTTTATAAAAAAATAACCAGCGATTCGCTGGCTATTGTCTTCAGGGCCTTCTTAAAAATCAGTTCGCAGGGCAACCTTTCACGTCTACGCCATTGCTCCTATAGATGAGTTCACCGTCCACTGGAGCATAATCGTCAGCTTTCACTTGAGGGTTATTGACAAAAAACTCTCGCAGTACGGAGGCGTCTGTCATTTGAGTCGATTCAACATCAATTACAGGATAGTCATCACCACCAGCCGCGCTGAAACTGATCACAGAGAAGGTGTAAGTATCTGCTAGATCAAAGCCTTTACCGTTGATATCTCGAATAGTCACATCGCTCAAATCACAGTCGACGGTTAAGCTAATGTTGTCGAGTTGAGCATAAGCACCAGAACCCGCAGTCATCGTCGCAACCACATCTAAATACGCTTTCACCTCAGCCCCTGTCATCGTTGCTTTGGTCACGAAGTTTCCGAAAGGTTGCACCGTCAACACATCGCGATACGTCACCTTTCCCTTTGCAATTGAATCACGTACACCACCAGAGTTCATCACACCAAAATCAGCATTCACTAGCTTATATGTACGATAAGCTTCCCCTAACAAATGCCCAAGATTAGTTTGCTCAGTTCGAACCACATTACGCTCACCTTCAAGCTTCGCATCTGTGTTCGAGATAACCTCATCAAGCAACTCTTGTCCTTGCTGTTGATACGCAGAAAGCGTCGCAATCACAGTTGAGTCTGGTTCAATTTCAGCTTGGATAAACTGATAATCACCATTTTCATCCTTCTCTTTTAAGTTCACCGGAACCAGAGCGTATTTCGCTAAATGTAATTTACCGTCATAGAATTCAAAGTCAGCTCGACCTACATACTTACCCCACTCGTGAGCTTGCATGATGTAAGTACCATTTTGTTGGTCCGGTTTACAATCATCTCCCGGATTAAAATCTGCGTATTCATTGCCTTCCATACAAACTGGATTTTGAGAGTGCCCACCAATAATTGCATCTAGCTGCCCTTCTTCTAGGGATCGAGCAAGCAATACATCGCCAGGCGCTTCACTACCATGCTGACCATCGGCGTAGTGCCCCATATGAGTCGTAGCAAAAATCAGATCGACCGTTTCATTGGCCTCGATTTCTTGTATCGCTTTCTTGATTTCGACTTGTGGGTCAGCAAAGTGAATCGTCGCGACATTATCAGGATTAACAAGTTTCGCTGTGTCTTTGGTCGTTAAGCCAATAACCGCAATTTTTAACCCATTGATGGTAAATACTTTATATGGAGAGAAAAGGCGTTCATCAGTAACTGTGTCTCCATCTTTTATATAAATATTCGCCGCTAGCATAGGGAAGTCAGCCAACTCAGCCTGCATGTCTAGTACATCTAAGCTGTTGTCGAATTCATGGTTGCCTAATGCCATCGCATCGTAACCGAGAAGGTTCATACCAACAAAATCAGGGACGGCATCCTGCATATCAGACTCAGGCACACCGGTATTAATATCACCGCCAGACAATAGGATCGTTTCACCACCATTTTGAGTAACTTCTTCACGAATACTATCAATCAGCGTCTTACGAGCCGCCATCCCATACTCACCCTTACTGTTCTCCCAAAAACGACCATGGTTATCGTTAGTATGCAAAACCGTAAACTTGGTACAAGAATCCGCGGTATCACATGTCACCGTGATATCGTCACTATCCGAGCCACAGCCAACCATCGCCACGCCGATAGAGAGCACCAGTAAAGACTTAGTAAAATTCATAGAAGATCCTTTATTCATCGTTTTAATGTCGTTATTGCAGGAATATACTGATATTTTTTTAATTTTTAGTGATTTTCATCTTAGTTAGTTGGTTGAAAGTTTGGGTATTTACTCAGATTGTAAGCACAAACGATAAATCAACAGAACTCGATTAATTTTCATAATAAACATATATTTATGAAGGAAGTGTGACTAATCCTATTGATACTGATAACAAAGAGCTCACTTAATATAAGTATCAAATATTGAATAGAGGTTGTTACGTGCAACTAAAGTGAGTGCGACTCGTTAAGCTCTTAGGTTAGTATCCGGATAATAAAAACTATCGCTAAAAAGACAAGCAGTATCATTTTACAGACTTTATCCCCCTACGCTCTTTCATAACAGAGGCGCTCTCTTTATGATGAACGCAATTAAATTAACTTTGCTAACGGCAGCGCTTATTATTCGAGCCGTTGTTATTGAATAGCAAAATCAAGACTCATCATATGGAGATTTAACATGGCTTACTTTTCACTAGCCTTCGGTACGGCAACCAAAAATCGCGACAATAAAATCATTGAAGCGTTCTTCCCTAACCCACTTCTAAACCCAAGCGATGCTCTTGTAGCAGCTGTTGGTGAGGTTGCAGGTTACACTGAAGGCAACCAAGCTATCGAAATCTCTGCTGCACAAAGCGCAGAACTGGCGAAAGCATTCGCAGCAAACGACGATGCAGCAAACGCATCTTTTGCAGAAAAAGCAGCAGCATCTGAGCAACCACTTGTTCTTGTTGTTCTTGCGACTGACGAGAAGCCAGCATCAGTTGCTGAAGGCTTCCTTAAGCTACAACTTATCTCTAACCGCCTAGTACAACCGCACGGTACAGTACTGGACGGCATCTTCGGTCTACTGCACAACATCGCATGGACAAACGAAGGCCCTATCGACCTTCCTGAGCTGGCTGAGCGTCAAATCGAAGCTCGCCTTGCTGGTCGCGCTCTGTCTGTAGATTGCGTAGACAAGTTTCCTAAAATGGTGGATTACGTGGTACCAACAGGTATTCGTATTGCTGACACTTCTCGTGTTCGTCTTGGCGCACATGTGGGTGAAGGTACAACGGTTATGCACGAAGGTTTCATCAACTTCAATGCGGGTACAACTGGCGTAAGCATGGTTGAAGGTCGTATCTCTGCAGGTGTTGTTGTGGGTAACGGTTCAGACATCGGCGGTGGCGCCTCTATAATGGGTACGCTATCTGGTGGCGGTACTATGGTTATCTCTATCGGCGAAAACTGCCTACTAGGCGCAAACGCGGGTCTTGGCTTCCCAATGGGTGACCGTTGTACGGTTGAGTCTGGTCTTTACGTGACTGCGGGTACTAAGGTTCGTATGCTAGATAAAGAAGGCAACGAAGTCGAAATCATTAAAGCTCGCGACCTAGCTGGCGTTTCTGATCTTCTGTTCCGTCGCAATTCGATCACTGGTCAAATTGAATGTCTAGCGAACAAGTCTGCTGTTGAACTAAACAGCGAGCTACACAGCAACAACTAATCTACGCGCTAGATGCTAGATGCATTTTGTTATAAATCATAAAGCCGCTGGGGTTAAATCCAGCGGCTTTTTTTGATCCTAGCTCTATAAACATCAAGCCTAACAAAAAAGCGCAGACCTTTAGGTCTGCGCTTTTATTAGCTTTTAAAACTCTTAGGTTTAGTGAACCAGATTAACCCACATTCTTACGTGCGTTTTGGAACATACGCATCCAAGCGCCATTCTCGCCCCAACCTTCTGGAGACCAAGAGTTAGCAACTGTACGGAATACACGCTCTGGGTGAGGCATCATGATAGTCACACGGCCATCCGTCGTTGTTAAACCAGTGATAGCGTTTGGCGAACCGTTCGGGTTATTCGGGTATTGCTGCGTTTGGTTACCGTTGTTATCAACGTAACGTAGAGCAACTGTACCTGAGTTTTCAATCGCGTTTAGGTGGTCGTTATCACGCACTTCGACGCGGCCTTCACCGTGAGAAACAGCGATTGGCATACGAGAACCTTCCATGCCATTGAAGAATACAGAATCAGATTTCTGAACTTCAACTAGGCTGAAACGAGCTTCAAAACGCTCAGATTCGTTACGAACGAAACGTGGCCAGTACTCAGCTCCAGGGATAAGTTCACGCAGGTTAGATAACATCTGACAACCGTTACACACACCTAGAGAGAAAGTATCTTCACGCTTGAAGAAGTTTTCAAAGTGGTCACGAGTAGAGTCGTTAAATAGAACCGACTTAGCCCAACCTTCACCTGCACCTAATACGTCACCGTAAGAGAAGCCACCACATGCCACAAGGCCGTTGTATTCTTCTAGTACCGCTTGACCCGTTAGGATGTCGCTCATGTGAATATCAGTTGCTTCGAAGCCTGCACGGTCGAATGCTGCTGCCATTTCAACGTGAGAGTTAACACCCTGCTCACGCAGAATTGCCATCTTAGGCTTAGCGCCTTTATTTATCATAGAACCAGTGATAAATGGTGCGGCGATATCTTCGTTCACATCGAAGCTTAGGATAACATTCAGACCTGGATCTGAGTTGTCTTTCTTCGCTTCGTGCTCTTGGTCAGCACACACTGGGTTATCACGTAAACCTTGCATCTTGTGCGTAGTTTCAGCCCAGATAGTACGTAGCTCAGTACGGTTACGTTCGATAACGACAGTCTCACCTGATTTAATCACTAACTCATCAGAATCAGCAACAGAGCCGATTACGTGTGAACACGCTTCTAGACCGTTTGCAGCAAGAGTAGAAAGTACTGCGTCTAGGTCGTCGTTACGTACTTGGATTACTGCACCTAGCTCTTCGTTGAAGAGTGCTGCTAGCGTATCTTCGCTGTTCTCTGATGCAGATAAAAGCGCCGCAATATCAGCATTAACACCACAGTGACCTGCGAATGCCATCTCAGCTAGTGTTACGAATAGACCACCGTCACCTTTATCGTGGTAAGCCACAACTTGGTCGTTAGCAACCAGTGCTTGAACGCCTTCGTAGAAACCTTTTAGTTGCGCTGCGTTGTCTACATCAGCTGGCTTGTCACCAAGCTGCTTGTAAACCTGTGCCAATGCCGTTGCTCCTAGACGGTTTTTGCCGTTACCTAGGTCGATAAGTACTAGGCTTGTAGCGCCTAAGCCTTCAAGGTTATTCGGGGTACGAAGCTGAGGCGTAATCGTCTTACGAACATCTTCAACACGAGCAAATGCAGTGATAACAAGAGATAACGGAGAAGTGACTTCTTTCTGCTCGCCGTTCTCTTCCCACTTAGTCTTCATAGACATAGAGTCTTTACCCACAGGGATAGTTAGACCCAGTGCTGGACATAGCTCTTCACCGACTGCTTTCACCGCTTCGTAAAGACCTGCGTCTTCACCTGGGTGACCCGCAGGAGACATCCAGTTCGCTGACAGTTTAATGTGTTTGATATCGCCGATGTTGGTCGCAGCAATGTTAGTGATTGCTTCACCAACCGCTAGACGAGCTGATGCACCGAAGTCTAGTAGTGCAACTGGCGTGCGCTCACCAAGAGACATCGCCTCACCGTGGTAAGAGTCGTAACTTGCTGCTGTTACAGCACAGTTAGCAACAGGAACCTGCCATGGACCAACCATTTGGTCACGAGCAACAAGGCCAGTTACCGAGCGGTCACCGATAGTGATAAGGAATGTTTTCTCAGCCACTGTTGGTAGACGAAGAACACGGTCAACCGCTTCGTTCATCTCGATGCCAGAGCGGTCAATCGCAGGGTTGTTCGCTTTTAGCGTCTTCGCGTCACGGTGCATCTTAGGTGTTTTACCTAATAGGATGTCCATTGGCATATCGATTGGCGTGTTGTCGAAGTGTGAATCTTCAAGTTTCAGGTCACGTTCTTCAGTCGCTTTACCAACCACTGCGTATGGTGCGCGTTCACGCTTACAAATTGCGTCGAACGTTGCCATGTCTTCGTCAGCAACGGCCATTACGTAACGTTCTTGAGATTCGTTACACCAGATCTCAAGTGGGCTCATGCCCGGCTCATCGTTTGGCACGTCACGTAGGTTGAAGATACCGCCACGCTCACCATCGTCTACTAGCTCAGGAAGGGCATTTGAGATACCGCCCGCGCCCACATCGTGGATGAATGCGATTGGGTTCGCATCACCTAGCTGCCAACAACGGTCGATCACTTCCTGACAACGACGTTCCATCTCTGGGTTTTCACGTTGTACCGAAGCGAAATCTAGATCTTCAGAAGAAGAGCCCGAATCCATTGAAGATGCCGCACCGCCACCAAGGCCGATGTTCATCGCAGGGCCACCAAGAACAATTAGGCTTGCGCCTACCGGGATCTCTTTCTTCTGAACATGATCATCACGGATGTTACCAAGACCACCAGCCAGCATGATTGGCTTGTGGTAACCTCGGACTTCTTCACCTGCGTGAGAGTTGACTTTCTCTTCGTAAGTACGGAAGTAACCAAGTAGGTTTGGACGACCAAATTCGTTGTTGAATGCCGCGCCACCAAGAGGACCTTCAAGCATGATATCCAATGCAGTAACGATACGGCTTGGCTTACCAAAGTCTGTTTCCCAAGGTTGAACAAAGTTCGGGATCTTAAGGTTAGATACAGAGAAAGCAACCAGGCCAGCTTTTGGCTTACCGCCAATACCCGTTGCGCCTTCATCACGGATTTCACCGCCTGAACCTGTTGATGCGCCCGGCCAAGGAGAGATAGCCGTTGGGTGGTTGTGCGTTTCAACCTTCATCAAGATGTGTGTTTTCTCTTGGTGGTAGTTGTACTGGCGAGTTTTTGGATCTGGGAAGAAACGACCGACTTCAGAACCTGTCATTACCGCTGCGTTATCTTTATAAGCAGACAGAACGTGTTCTGGTGTCGTTTCAAAGGTGTTCTTAATCATCTTGAACAATGATTTTTCTTGCTTCACGCCATCGATAGTCCAATCAGCGTTAAAGATCTTATGACGACAGTGCTCTGAGTTCGCTTGTGCAAACATCATTAGCTCGATGTCAGTCGGGTTACGACCTAGCTTTTCTGTGAAGCTTTCAAGAAGGTAATCAATCTCGTCTTCCGCAAGTGCAAGACCTAAGGTAACGTTTGCTTCTTCAAGCGCTTTACGTCCACCTGCTAATAGCTCAACTTCCATATATGGAGCAGGCTCAGCAACCGTGAACAGTGCCGCTGCAGATTCGAAGTCAGTAAAAACCACTTCCATCATACGATCGTGCAGAATTGCTTTCAGCTCAACAAGTTGAAGCTCAGAAAGTTCAGCAGAGGTTTCAATGTAGAAAGCAGTACCGCGCTCTAGACGTGACACTTTAGCCAGTCCACAGTTGTGTGCGATATCTGTTGATTTTGAAGACCAAGGCGAGATAGTGCCCGGGCGTGGCGTTGCAAGCAGCAGTAAACCTTCAGGTTCATGCTCTTCACCATTCTCTGTACAAGGAAGCGTTGGACCGTAAGTCAGTAGCTTTTCTAGCTTCTCAACCTCAGACTCGTCTAGGTCTGCCGTTAAATCAGCAAAGTGGGCAAACTCAGCGTAAATACCTGTTACAGGTAAGCTTAATTCACGACAAAGCTCTAAAAGCTTGTTAACACGAAACTCAGATAGAGCTGGGGAGCCACGCAAAATTCTCATGTGCTTAGGTCTCTTATGCAGTTGATTAAGGTAGTATTGGAATAAATTCAGTGGGTTACAGGTACAACCTAACTGTTTTCTTCGAAGCTATTCCTGAGAGTATTTCCCGAAGGTTGCCAAACCTATGCCGATTCCACCTCTTCAATGCGAGCGCATTATAAAGCATTTCTTTTTGTGACGTAACACCAAAAGCAACCGTTTGCGTTATTTTTTTTATCTTTCTGTATAAATGGTACTTTTGCTGCATTTATCACCACTTTTACATCTGTTTAATTAAACCTACTTTGCCAGCCTTGCATGGTTTGGTATAAAGGGGCTTCCACTTTTCGAGATTTCATTTTGATGCCTAAATTTACGCCCACCTTTTCGTTTAAATTCCTTCTGCTCGCTATTGCCTTGTTTGGACTAACAGGGTGCCAGATTGAATCTGAACCTAAAAGTGTCCTTGAGCAGATACGAGATCGCGGCGTTCTTCGTGTCGGAACCCTCAATAACCAACTCTCTTATTACATTGGTCCTGATGGCCCAGCAGGCTTAGATTACGAGTTAGCTCGTGAGTTTGCACAAGAGCTTGGTGTAAGGCTTGAGGTTAAACCCGCTTACCGCTTATCCGGCCTATTCCCTGCTTTAAAGAAAGGTGAAATCGATCTCATCGCAACCGGATTAACACAAAACAATAACCTGACACGTGCGTATCGCGCTGCACCTGCTTATTACTATGTAAGCCAACAAGTCGTGTACAAGAAAGGTCAATGGAGGCCAAGAAACCTCGAACAACTGATTTCGTTTGAAAACGAACGTCAGGCTGAATTTGTAAACGCACAAACTCAATCGGAAGAAACACCATCCAGTGACACGTTAACTCCAGCTTTGGTGGTAGTGAAAGACTCACACTTCGAACCAACACTCAAGCAGCTGCAGAAAATACACGATGACTTTATCTACGATGCGGTCGACAATGCAGACATCAATGACCTGCTAAAAGAAGTATCGACAGGTGAACGTTTATTTACGGTGGCAGACTCTATCGAGCTATCACTGGCACAACGTTTGTACCCAGACGTCGCATTAGCTTTTGAGCTCACAGAAGACCAACCAATCTCTTGGTATTTACAGAGATCTGAAGATGAAAGTCTTTATGCTTTACTGATCGAGTTCTTCGGCCACCTAAAGCAATCTGGTGAATTGGCTTCACTGGAAGAGAAATATATCGGCCACATTGGTACCTTTGACTACGTTGATACTCGTGCCTTTATCCGCGCGTTAGATAGCAAACTACCAAAATGGTCACCACTGTTTCAGAAATACTCGAAAGAATTTGATTGGCGCTTAATTGCTGCTTTGGCATACCAAGAGTCACATTGGAACCCTGTCGCACGCTCACCGACGGGTGTTCGCGGTATGATGATGCTGACATTACCTACAGCGAAGAGTGTTGGTGTGACTAACCGTCTCAACCCTAAGCAATCGGTACAGGGTGGGGTCGAATACCTGCGTCGTATCGTAAACCGGGTCCCAGACTCCATTGCCCAACATGAGAAAATCTGGTTTGCCCTTGCATCATATAATGTAGGTTACGGGCACATGATGGATGCACGTCGCTTAACCAAAGCACAAGGTGGCGATCCTGATGCTTGGGGGGATGTAAAAGATAGGTTACCTCTATTACGACAGAAGAAATACTATAGACATACTCGTTACGGGTACGCCCGCGGTGATGAAGCAAAAAATTACGTTGAAAACATTCGCCGTTATTACCAGAGTATTATCGGCCATGTAAATAAGCGGCATAAAGAACAAGAAGCGAGCCTTGAAGATTTGGTCGTGATCCCGCCTTTAGAGATTTCAGGCTCTGAATCAGCCATCAATGCTGCTCAGTCGGTTATTAATAGTTCTGCTTCCCCACAGTAAAATCTAAAAGAGCAATGCCATTTAGCCTTGCTCTTTTTTATTACCCTAATTTATGGCTTCGTGCTAACGGAGTGGGATCGGCAAAGGGAGGCTTAGAGGCAGCGTGTCATATTGCAGTAACAATCGAACTTTATAACGGCACACCATAATCAATATTACGGGTTGTCTCATCAAGACGTCGAATGTTGAGTAGAATGTCTCTCGAAGCAAATTCGAACGTGGCAGAACGAATAACACTATAATTAAACATTGATCCAAACTACAAGTCAGACGACAAATAGGAAATCGTTAAAATGATAAAGAACAAGCTGAAACCGAAGCGCCTTGATAAGACCGTTGCTGCAAACCGTCGTAAGCGTATGCTTTCAAATAATAAGAAAAAGATCATTTGGCGCAACCGTGCTTTCATGCAGATGATTGCCGAGTAAGTTTACGTAGGCACTTTCGCATAGAAAGTGCCTATTCTTAACGTCTCATGAGCGCGGCACGCTCTATTCAGACTGGTGGCTTTTATCTGCCTTTTCGACCAGCTCTTCATCTAATCGCTGTCGTTTTCTTTGCTCTTTGATCTCTTTTCGACGACGCTTGAAAAATGCCTGCAATTGCTCGCGACACTCTTCTTCTAATAGGCCATATTCAACGTCGGCATAGTGGTACGAGGCTTGGCTTTCAAACAAGTTCAATACTGTACCCGCCGCACCAGCTTTCAAGTCAGGCGCACCAAACACAATGCGTTTTACACGACTATGTAACAGGGCGCCCGCGCACATAGGGCATGGCTCTAGCGTGACGTATAAAGTGGTATCGAGCAGTCGGTAATTTTCCAGAGCTTGCCCCGCTTTACGCAAAGTTTCGATTTCTGCGTGTGCCGTGGCATCGTGACTACCAATCGAACGGTTCCACCCTTCAGAGATAATCTCATCATCTTTTACCAACACGGCACCCACGGGAACCTCTCCCTCACTCTCAGCTCGCTTAGCCACCTCAATGGCACGTCGCATAAAAATTTCATCTTGAGGGCTGAATTGATAGTCTGACAAAGGGAACTCCAGAAAAACAAAGAAATAGGAACAAAAAAGGTATGCAATAAAGCATACCTAATCTTAGCGAAAGTGGACAATATCGTGAAATAAAGTGACTAACGGGGTTCTAATTGAAGTGACTAAAAATAGAGTTCGGTTATCTGAGAATACCGTGCTATTTAAGTTAGATCCTAGTCTTATACTCAGTATAAGGAATACGAAACACGGAATAAAAATAGCCATTAGCTCATTAAAGCTGCCCTAATAAATATAGAACATTGGAAAATAATCAGTAAAAAGCCCGCTTGTTCGGTGCGAGCTTAACATTTATTAGTGCAGCTTAATATGACTTAGTGGGGCCTTACATTGTGTAAGTGTAAGGTGCTTGGATACCTAGTGGGATACCAAGCGCCCAGTAAGCTAGCAAGAAGATAGACCAACCAATTGCCATCGCGATAGAGTATGGCATCATCATAGAGGCTAATGAACCAATGCCTGACCCCTTCACATAACGCTGCATGTAAACAACAACTAATGGGAAAAACACCATCATCGGAGAAATGATATTGGAAACTGAGTCACCAACACGGTACGCCGCTTGCGTCAGCTCTGGAGAGATACCGACAGCCATTAGCATTGGAACCATAATAGGACCAATCAGCGCCCACTTAGCAGAAGCCGAACCGACTAATAAATTAACAAATGCGGTGAGTAAAATCATACCAATAATCGTCACTTGTCCTGGTAGATTCATCGCTTGCAATAACTGAGCACCAGATAGCGCCAGTAATGTACCCAAGTTAGATTGAGAGAAAGCGACTAGGAACTGAGCAATGAAGAAAGCCATTACCATAAAGCTGCCCATGCTTGCCATAGTTGCAGACATCGATTTAATGATGTCGTCGCTAGCTTTAAAAGTACCAACAATACGACCGTAAACCACCCCTGGAATAATAAACAGGATAAAGATAAGCGGTACAATAGACTTCATAATTGGCGCATTAAAAGAAGTGATCTCCCCCGCAGGAGAACGCAAGGGCGAGGTCTCAGGGACTAAAGCAGCAATCAAAGCAACAATACCAACGACCATTGCCCAACCCGCACGCGAGAAAGCCTTACTTTCAATTTCAGTAAATGACCCCATATCCGGTGCTTCTTCTGCATCTTCATCGATAGCCGTTTTAGCAAGACGTGGGGAAATAATCTTATCCGTTACATACCAACCAATACTTACAATTAATAGGGAAGATAAACCGGTAAAAAAGATATTAGAAAGAGGGTTTACTATGTAATCTGGATCAAGAATTTGCGCAGCTTCTTGTGTAAAGCCCGCCAAAAGAGGATCGATACCTGATGGCAAGAAGTTTGCCGCAAAGCCACCTGATACACCAGCAAACGCAGCTGCAATACCCGCTAGAGGGTGGCGACCCGCAGCGTGGAAAATAATACCACCAAGAGGAATAACAAGTACGTAACCAGCATCGGCAGCTGTGTGAGACACAATAGCTACCAAGATAAGCATCGGCGTTAATAGCTTAGCTGGAGTCACGTTCAGCATCTTTTTCAGACCAGTATTAATAAAGCCTGAAGCTTCAGCAACACCAACACCCAACATAGCAACCAGTACGATGCCAAGAGGTGCAAACCCGGTAAAGTTAGTCACCATATTAGCTAAAAAGCTCGCAAAGGACTCACCGGTTAATAAGTTCGAAACGACAATGGCTTCACCAGATACAGGGTGAATCAAATCGAAAGTAAAACGTGAGAATACTGCAGATAACACCCAGACTAAAATAAGTCCCCAAAAAAAGAGTAGGGCTGGATCTGGGATTTTGTTACCGGCACGTTCAATGAAGTTTAGAAAGCGGTCCATCCCACTGATCTTATCAGTCGGCGGTGCTTTTTTTACGGCTTGGTTACTCATGGTAACTCCATATGTGATGTTGTTTGTTTAGGGCTTATATAAATTTTAATCAAGGCCTATTGGCACAGCACATATTCTATTTAAATCGCCATTAAAAAGCACAAGGTTCCGCCTTATTTTACATAAATGGAGACATATTTTGCAAAATTACCATTAGGAAGCAACAATATAAAAACACAAAACACACCATCTCGTATACATAACTTTAACCAGAGCGCAAATAACACCCGAAAAATTACAACTATCAGTAAAAAGTTGGTGGAAACTGATATACAGACAATGTTTGTTTAAAAGGTCAGTCAAACTCACTGTATTTAGAAATCATTGTATCTAAAGTTATGGATTGATCTTCTCCAAACCTATCTTGCCACGAACTGGTCATCTGGATAGTTTTCAAAGCCCCAGATAAACGACTCGTCACAGTCCAATCAAGTTGATACTTAACGTGGGTGTGATCCTCACCATCGACGATATCAGTAATAAAATCGGTAGGGGTAATACTTGACAAGGCTGCAGATGCTCCGCGAGTTCTAAATCCTTCCAATTTATTTTCAGCTAAGTGCAAAGCCTCAACACTTTGAATAGCAAAATCAGATTTTTGCTCTACATACGTTTGTAGTTTAATAAGTCCAAGAGCTCCTACTCCTATCAATAAAAAAGAAATGAGTACTTCGATTAAGTTGAAGCCTTTTTGCCTACAAATCATTCCATGAACCTTTTTGCCACTTAACCTTTAAGCTGTTATTTGGAACAGACCCAGAATCAAAGGTTAAACTTAATGAAACACCAAAAACGGTTAAGCCTCCCGGTGTATCAAAAACATAACCTCCTTTAGGCTTAAATGCACCACGAGAGAAGAATGTTAGTTTCTTTTTTTGGGCTACCGTTAACTCAGCTGTAGAAAGATTGTTATACGTGGAAACATCACTTGTCCAACGCGAGCTTAAATTCGCATCGCTTGGAATCGTAGAGGTGAATAACTGATATATAATACCAGGGAAGTCATTGGCCCCATTTACACTAAGAATCCCGTCTTCGACGACTAACACCTTCGATGATGCACCAATTGAAGTTGTATTCAGCAAGTTACCACTTTCAAGATCACAGTCACCTTCAACCCAAACATTATCGTTTATAGAGTAAGCATTCTTGATTCTATCTTGGCAGCTATCACTTCCCGAAGATCCTGAGGTTACAGTCCCTTGTACAATCTCATACTCTGCTTTTATTGAATCAATATTACTTCTTGTATCTCCAAAAAAACTTTCAAATGGGTCAAGACTAGGATCATAAACAAAGTCATTTTCAACTAATTTATCTGCACCTCTGTGAGTTATATCGCTCCCGACAACAGTTAGGTCGTAATCCGACTTACTATGCTTCACACAATTACTATCACCTGATATGCACATATAATCCGATGCCTCTGTGTCTGTTTGGTACGCACTGTCACAAATAACACCTGCAGGGTTCAAGGTTTTAAATGAACCATTCATGATAAACCCACTCGCATACCGAACAGATACACATTGATCATCCCCTTCAACATCGGGAACAAATTCATTCGCACCGATCAATTTAAGGTCAGATCGAGCCTGAATAGCTCCAGTTGAGCGAGAAGATATATCTATGTTTTTTTTCAATGAATTGTAACCACTCATTGATGTCAACGTATATATCGTTTCACCGACAGTCTGAGGGGAAATAGATATTGAAGATAAATCACATAAACTATAAGCCTGATTTACTGGATGAATAGAACGATCATATTTAATTTCTGTAATCGCACATTCTAAACCTCCTTCTGCCTTCCAATGCTGCTTACGAGCTTCCACTTCATTTTGAGCTCTCTTTATTTGGTAGAAAACCGAACGATAGCTACCGAAAGTGAGCATTAAAGCAGAGACCAGTAACACGCTTGTCACCAATAGAACAACCGCGCCTTGTTGATTTTTATTCATCCCCAATTCCTATTTTTTACAACCACACTTGATGAATAACTTACTGAAGGCTCCCCAACCAACTCCGCAGAGATCGCAATGGTTGTAATACCTGAACTAACCCCTTGAGTGCCTATACTTGATTGTCTAACATCGAAGTTAATCACTCGGATTTGATTTGGTTCAAAAATAGAAGAACAACCACTCGTGGCTGCAGACACTGTTTTTACAGTGGTAGAAGGACTGTCACAGACTTTTACTACACCTGAATCAAATACAAACGCAACATTTCTCACCTCAGATTGATATGTATAAGCGTATGCGACCGTTTTTGAGTCCGGAGATATGTATACTATATTTGTGGCATCAGATAATTTTAGAGATATCCCAGCTCCTCCATCATAGCCAGCTCGCTGGAGATCTTCTTTAAAATACTGGAGAGCACCAGAAACTTGCTGTAGTAATAGCAACTCCTTACTTTTCTCTGATGCTATATTTTGTCCTGACATAAAGACTGAACCGACACTTCCAATAACAATAACGCCTAAGATAGAAGAGATCATAAATTCAATTAAAGTCGCACCACATTGTCGCCTTCTAACTACAGGCTTGATAACCATAAAAGTCTCCCCCAACACCACATATCCTCATCCGCCCAGAAGCTCTATACGTGATTAATTTCAATGGCTTTGAATTAATATCAAATAAAAAGCTTCCATCTTTAGCCCTTCCATTGATTCCACTGAATTTTATTTGTTCTGAGCTATAGTTAACGGTGACATCAACATTACGGAACGCCCCGCCCTCCATCGTTAATATTGCAGTACCTGTATTAGGAACATTAAATTCAGTTAGCTCGACTTTCCAGTCACCAGTATCACTTGAGTTACCATTCATCAGAAAGTGCGCCCAAAGGTCTGTATTTCTCATCACAGCTTCAGATTTCGCTTGCATCATAAAACCGTTCAATTCACTTGCTAGCCTTTGCATTTTAATAGTCTGAGAGACAGAACTAAAACTTGGCGCAGCAACTGCCAATAATATTGAGAGCACTGAAATGGTTATAAGTAGCTCTAAGAAGGTAAACCCGCGAGACATTTCCCAAATTCCTATGTAAACCGATACGTAACCGTATTTAATCTTGCACAGATGCTATCACCAGAGAAAAATGGGCAGAATAATAAAAGGGAACTACTCGTGATGATTCGAAAAAATAAATGCAACAACAACAACTTAAGTATTAAAGGAATGACATTGATCGAATTATTGTTGACTGTCATCATCATAGGGATACTAGGTGCAATAGCGTATCCAAGTTATACCAATCATGTGATAAAGGCGCATCGAGTCACAGCAATGGCTGATATGACAAAGATACAGTTGGAAATAGAGACGCTGTACACGGGAAACTACGCGTCGGCAGCGGCGGGTATTGTTTCTGGAGGGACATGTTTATTTTGTGATACCGATACTAGCCGATACACGCTAGCGGTTTCGGCCAGCAGCACCACCTATTCGATTCAGGCTGAACCACATTCACCACAAACAAACGATGACTGCTTAGATTCGACGACCGATATTTTGGAATTACACCACTCAGGTATCTCGGAGCCAGAAACATGTTGGAAGTAACGAATTAAACCATCAAATAATTCGAGAACGTACCTCCAAAAAATCAGCTATTTATTCTCTGATCTACAGATACAAAAAAGCCTGCTACATAAGCAGGCTTCCTAATTTTATCAACAACCCTATTAGTTGGCTTAACCAGTTACCAAGTAATTAGTTGATTACTTAGTTAGGTCATCGAAGAAGTTTTTAACACCACTGAAGAAACCTTCAGATTTTGGTTTGTGCTTACTTGCCGCTTCGCCACCACATGTTTCTTCGAATTCACGCAGTAACTCTTTTTGGCGAGAGCTTAGCTTAACAGGGGTTTCAACTACTAGCTTAACAATTAGGTCACCCACACCGCCGCCACGAACGCCTTTCACGCCTTTACCACGCATACGGAACATACGGCCCGTTTGTGTTTCTTCTGGCACTTTAAGGTTAACACGGCCATCTAATGTAGGGACTTCAACATCTCCGCCTAGAGCAGCCATAGAGAAACTGACTGGAACTTCACAGTAAAGGTTGTTGCCGTCACGCTCAAAGATATTGTGCTCTTTTACGTGTACTTGTACGTACAGGTCACCTGCTGGAGCGCCTTGCTCTCCCGCTTCGCCTTCGCCAGACAGACGAATACGATCGCCAGTATCAACGCCTGCAGGGATCTTAACGTTAAGTGTTTTTGTCTTCTGCTTACGGCCTTGACCGTGACATGAGTTACATGGATCTTTGATGATCTTGCCTTTACCATTACAAGTAGGGCAAGTCTGTTGAACAGCAAAGAAACCTTGACGCATTTGTACTTGGCCATGGCCATGACAAGTGCCACATGTCTGTGCAGAAGAGCCCGCTTTAGCGCCGCTACCGTCACAAGTATCACATTCAACCAGTGTTGGTACTTCGATTTCTTTAGAAATACCACGAACCGCCTCTTCTAGAGAAAGCTCCATGTTGTAACGTAAATCAGAACCACGTTGTGCACGTGCTTGACCGCCACCACGACGACCGCCGCCAAAGATATCACCAAATACATCACCGAAAATATCGCCGAAGTCACCTTGGCCACCGCCACCGAAACCACCGCCGCCGCCCATACCGCCTTGTTCAAAAGCAGCGTGGCCGTATTGGTCATAAGCTGCTTTCTTTTGAGGGTCGGTCAGGATCTCGTACGCTACTTTTACTTCTTTAAACTTATCTGGTGCGGCAGCGTCACCTTGGTTACGGTCCGGGTGGAATTTCATCGCTAAGCGTTTGTAAGCTTTTTTAATATCGCGCTCTGATGCATCGCGGCTTACGCCTAATACTTCGTAAAAATCACGTTTTGACATGTTCTAGGTCACCAAAATAATTGCTACTACCGAATGTTCACTTCAGTAGTCTGTGTATCAATCTAGATAAAAGTTCTGCCGGCTAAAGAACCGAATAAAGCTATTATCTAGATCGACAAGTCTAAACACAAATTTACGGGCGTGAGAGTTACCTCTGACGCCCGTATTAATAAGTCTTCGAGACAAATTTCTAAGCAGGTAGCTTGAATTCTAGGAGGAAGCGCGGAGCCTACGCTAGTAGGTGAGCACTTCCGACAACGAAATCAGGCTACTCTGCGACGAAATTATTTTTTGTCGTCTTTAACTTCTTCAAACTCCGCGTCAACAACGTCGTCGTCTTGCTTAGGTTGCTCACCCGCTTCAGCGCCAGCTTGTTGTGCTTGAGCTTGCTGTTGAGCAATTTCCATTAGCTTCTGAGCTGCTTGCATAAGTTCTTGAACTTTAGCGTCGATAGCTTCTTTGTCGTTACCAGACTTAACTTCTTCTAGTGCCGTGATAGCTGCTTCGATCTTCTCTTTCTCTTCTGCAGGTAGAGCTTCACCAGCTTCTTCTACTTGCTTACGAGTACCATGAATCATTTGGTCAGCTTGGTTACGTGCAGTTACTAGCTCTTCGAACTTTTTGTCCGCTTCTTTGTTAGCTTCTGCTTCTTGTACCATTGCTTCGATCTCTTCATCAGACAAACCACCTGATGCTTGGATAGTGATCTTCTGCTCTTTACCTGTTGCTTTATCTTTAGCAGATACGTTCAGGATACCATCAGCATCTAGGTCGAATGTTACTTCGATTTGTGGCATGCCACGAGGTGCTGGTTGGATACCTTCTAGGTTGAACTGACCAAGAGACTTGTTGTAAGTCGCTTGCTTACGCTCACCTTGAAGAACGTGGATAGTTACTGCGTTTTGGTTGTCTTCAGCTGTAGAGAACACTTGATCCGCTTTAGTAGGGATAGTTGTGTTTTTCTCGATAAGCTTAGTCATCACGCCGCCCATCGTTTCGATACCGAAAGATAGAGGAGTAACGTCTAGTAGGAGAACGTCTTTAACATCACCAGCTAGTACACCACCTTGAACAGCAGCACCCATTGCAACAGCTTCGTCAGGGTTCACGTCTTTACGTGGCTCTTTACCGAAGAATTCAGTTACTTTAGCTTGAACCATAGGCATACGAGTTTGACCACCAACTAGGATAACGTCAGTGATTTCGCCTACAGATAGGTCAGCATCTGCTAGAGCTACTTTTAGTGGCTCAAGAGAACGTTGAACTAGGTCTTCAACTAGAGACTCAAGCTTCGCACGAGTCACTTTGATGTTCATGTGCTTAGGACCAGTCGCGTCAGCAGTAACGTAAGGTAGGTTTACGTCAGTTTGAGTCGTAGAAGAAAGCTCGATTTTCGCTTTTTCTGCTGCTTCTTTAACTCGCTGCATTGCTAGTGGATCAGTTTTAAGGTTGATACCTTGTTCTTTTTTGAACTCATCAACTAGATAGTTGATCATGCGGTTATCGAAATCTTCACCACCAAGGTGAGTGTCACCGTTAGTTGAAAGAACTTCGAAAGTCTTCTCGCCTTCTACTTCATCGATTTCGATGATAGAGATATCGAATGTACCACCACCAAGGTCGTATACAGCAATAGTGCGATCACCACCTTTCTTGTCTAAGCCGTAAGCTAGAGCTGCTGCAGTTGGTTCGTTGATGATACGTTTAACATCTAGACCAGCGATACGGCCAGCATCTTTAGTTGCTTGACGCTGAGCATCGTTGAAATAAGCAGGAACAGTAACAACTGCGCCAGTTACTTCTTCGCCTAGGAAGTCTTCAGCTGTTTTCTTCATTTTCTTAAGAACTTCAGCAGATACTTGAGGAGCCGCCATTTTTTGGCCTTGCGCTTCAACCCATGCATCACCGTTGTCTGCCTTAATAATGCTGAAAGGCATGATTTCGATATCACGTTGAACTTCTTCATCTTCAAAACGACGACCGATTAGACGCTTGATAGCGAACAGTGTGTTTTGAGGGTTAGTAACAGCTTGACGTTTCGCAGGTTGACCAACTAGCGTTTCGCCTTCTGTGTATGCGATTACTGATGCTGTTGTGCGTTCGCCTTCAGCATTTTCAATTACGCGTGGTTTGTCGCCGTCAAGAACAGCAACACAAGAGTTAGTAGTACCTAAATCAATACCAATGATTTTACCCATCAGGCCATCTCCGAATATATATTATTTAGTTTTTGCTATACCCACATATGTGGGGGGTGATAATCAGGGATTCAACCCCAAGACACAAAATTAAAGTGCAAATGTAATTTGCTTTCGTATGCCCAATAGATAAGGGCTCACGACACCTTTTCAAGGGTAAAAAGATATTTTTTTAAATTTATTTTGCTAAAAAGGATGATTCGGCACGAATACCTATCATTACTGAGCTTATAACTCCCACAACTAGGTTTATCAGCCGCCGCTCCCCTCTTCTATAGAAAGAGCTTGTTTCTGTTTCTGTTTCTGTTTCTGTAAGCAGACTAGTTAAAAAGCTTTTCATCAACTCAACCTGCCCCAGTTTCTATTCAACCAAAGCGATATAATATGATTAACCTCTCACCCAATAAAAACGGAGCCATTTTGGCTCCGTTTATCTATTCAGGCTTTCTATTCAAGTTTCATCGATAGAACAAACAGCCTCTGATTATGCTTCTGCTTTCTTTAATTCGGCTTCTTCGTTAACTTCTGCGCCGATTTCACCTTCAGACTTAGCAACGATAGTGTTAACCGCAGTATCACCGACTACGTTAGAAGAAGTACAGAACATGTCATTAATACGGTCAACAGCAGCAATGATAGCAAGACCTTCTGGTGGTAAACCTAGTTGGTGCAATAGAACACCTACCATTACAACACCACCACCTGGAACACCACCAGCACCGATAGACAGTAGCAGGATAGTTAGACCAAGAGTAAAAATGTCAGCAGTGTTGATTGGTTGACCGAATGCGTTTGCGACGAACATTGTCGCTAGTGCGATGTAGATAGATACACCAGACATGTTCATTGTTGCGCCGAGTGGAACACCGAAACCAGCTACTGATTTAGATACACCAAGCTTTTCAGTTAGGGTGCGCATTGTTACAGGAATCGTCGCATTCGAACTTGCCGTCGATAGTGAGAACAGGATTTGCTCACGGATTGCACGTAGGAATTGCTTAGGTGTAATACCTGTCGCTAGTCCAACCATCATTGGGTAGAAGAAGAAAATCCAAAACACTAACATTGCAACTACTAGTGCAACATACCCGGCGACCGACATCAGGGTATTTGCATCAAGCGTTGCGCCCAGTTGAATCATCAGTGCAAATACACCAAATGGAGCCAGGCTCATGACGAGGCCGATAAGTTTCATCATGATTTCATTAGCCATCTTGAACGTTTTGATCGCTGGACCGCCACGTGAATCAAGAGCTTGAATAGCAAGACCTGTCAAAATTGCCATGAAAATGATTTGTAGCATGTCGCCACTTGCAAACGCTTCTACAGGGTTACTAGGAACGATATTCACAACGAGAGAGAAGATATCTGGCGTTTCAGTTGTTGTTAATTGAACTGTCTCAGAGATCGTTCCAGCTAGATCTGCGCCAGCACCCGGTTGGAAAATAAGACCAACGGTTAGGGCAGCAGAGATCGCGATGATGGTGTTGATAATGTAAAGAGCAAAAGTTTTACCACCTAGGCGACCGAAAGAACGAATATCTTTCAATTCAACAATGCCACACACGATAGAAACATATACCAGTGGAACAACCAATAGTTTGATCAAAGAGACAAACATACCACCAGCACCTTCTGCTAAACCAAGCAGATAAGTATCAAATATCGTAATACCGCTAAATAAGTACTGAATAGCAGTACCAATAAGTAGTCCTGCAAACAAGCCTACAAAAATCTTACTTGAGAGCGATTTATCCATCGTTCTTCTCCAGTCTGTTGTGTTTAAAATTTGTACTTTTATAGTTATATATGCGACCCAAATCGCTATATTGCAGTGGATTTTACATACAAAGATAACAATTAAAAGCACTTATTCACAAAAAATTTACAAGTGTGACATCAAAACATTCCATCAATAACAATCAGTTTCATAACATAAAACTCTAAATTACTGATCTGGATAAAATAAAGAGAACGACGTTATCAATACGTTTTTGATTACTATTTACGAGGACTCCAAGTTACAAGCATAAAAAAAGAGAGGCATATGCCTCTCTTTTCATTTCACATTAACCAGTGAATTATTTTGCAGTCGCTATTTACTCAGTAAGAGTGCCAGTCAATCACTTGACTACGTACTACTTTAATTATTTAGCAACCATAACCATCGCTGGGCGAACTACTCGGCCGTTCAGCTCGTAGCCTTTTTGCATCACGAGCATAACTGTGTTTGATTCGTGATCTGGGCTATCTTGAATAGACATCGCTTGATGGAACTCAGGGTTGAACACTTCACCTTCAGGGTTAATCTCTCTGAGACCAAACTTAGCAACAGTATCAACAAATGTTTTGTGCGTAAGCTCAACACCTTCAAGGATTGGCTTAACCGCTTCATTCTCTGTATCGCCAGCTTGAATTGCGCGCTCTAGGTTATCGATAACAGGAAGTAGACCTTCAGCAAACTTGTTCAAAGCAAATTTACGTGCTTTATCAATTTCTTGCTCACTGCGGCGACGCATGTTTTCAACTTCAGCTTTTGCGCGAAGAACAGAATCTTGCTGTTCTTTCACTTTAGATTCGCTAGATAGCAACGCTGCTTCTAGTTGAGCAATTTTTGCTTCCTGCTCGTCAACTGCACCTTCATTAAGCTCAGCTTCTTCAACTTTCTCTGCTTCAGCAATGATCTGATCTAGCTCTTCTTCGGTTACTTTGTTTTCTTCGTTGCTCATGATATCTCCAGAATTCGTTTTCAATGCAAGTGACAGGCATGTTTGCGCCTCAAATTGATATAAAACACTCGCATAGACGTTCAACTTGCCTTTATTATGGGGATGAAGAATTTTGATTCAAGCCTAATTCGTTTGGAAACCGTATGAAAAAG
Organism: Vibrio toranzoniae; assembly: GCF_024347655.1. NCBI lineage: Bacteria > Pseudomonadati > Pseudomonadota > Gammaproteobacteria > Vibrionales > Vibrionaceae > Vibrio > Vibrio toranzoniae. Next base: position 2,458,058 of record NZ_AP025514.1, read on the forward strand.
CCATTTGAAGTCATCGCCATTATAGGTAAACCTCGAGATCAACAAGCAATTCAGACCCATAAAGAACTCTACCAATGGTTGAGTTCCGAGGGTTATCAAGTGTTTGTCGATGACAGACTCGCCAGTATTTTAGATGATATCCCAAAAAAACATTTTTCTAGCCTAATTGAATTAGGAAAGCGTGCCGATCTAGCGATTGTCGTCGGTGGTGATGGAAACATGCTCGGAGCAGCCAGGATCTTGTCACGTTTTGACATTTCGGTGATTGGTGTTAACCGAGGTAACCTTGGATTTCTAACCGATCTCAATCCTGAAAACTTCCAGAGTGCACTTACCGACGTACTCAAAGGAGAGTTCATGGAAGAAGAGCGCTTCTTACTTGAAACTGAAATTCACCGTCACGGCCAAATAAAAAGTCACAACGCCGCACTTAACGAAGCGGTACTTCACCCCGGTCAAGTTGCACATATGATCGAGTTTGAAGTGTATATCGACGACAGCTTTGCCTTCTCACAGCGTTCTGATGGTTTGATCGTATCAACGCCGACAGGTTCTACCGCTTATTCACTTTCTGGCGGCGGTCCTATTTTGTCATCAAGCTTAAATGCCATTTCGTTGGTCCCAATGTTTCCACATACGCTTTCAAGCCGGCCACTCGTCGTCGATGGAAAACGTCGTATTAAGCTTATCGTATCGCCTGACAACCGCGGCACTCAAGAAGTGAGCTGCGATGGTCAAATCTCACTACCTGTGTCTCCGGGCGACGAGATCCACATTTACCAAAGCCCAAATGTGCTCAAGCTAATCCACCCGAAAGACTACAACTACTATCATGTCCTACGTAATAAACTAGGCTGGTCGAGTAAGTTGTTTTAACTAAACGACTCTAGCAATAACCGAAAATTTTAAAGGCTGACGACATCCGTCAGCCTTTTTTATTCCTCACAAAAAGCCCGCCAGCTCTAGCTTCTCGTCAATTTTCTTATACCGTCATTCCCCAAGAGGGAGGAACGACTGAGTTGGGAATCTATAGCGGTTTCAGTGATCTACAGACAAGTTCAATTCTGAGAGCTATCGCAAAAAATTTTCACCAGTCGACTTTACTGTATAAAGAAACAGTATATACTGACCTTATATACAGTATTGTTCAGTTATACAGGTAAATAAAAATGCTGGCTCATTTAAGTGTTAATAATTTCGCTATTGTTAAGTCTTTACAGCTAGAACTCTCTAAAGGCATGACAACAATCACCGGAGAAACTGGTGCGGGTAAATCTATCGCTATCGATGCTTTAGGCTTATGTCTTGGGGGAAGATCTGATGCAGGAATGGTAAGACAAGGAGAAGATAAAACCGAAGTCAGTGCTGCTTTTTTACTTGAGAACAACCTGCACGCTACCCGCTGGTTAGAAGACAATGAACTGCTTGATGGCGGTGAATGTATCCTACGCAGAACCATCTCCAAAGAAGGTCGCTCCCGTGCATTTATCAACGGTAGCCCGGTCCCTCTTTCGCAATTGAAATCGCTCGGGCAGCTGTTGATCAACATTCATGGTCAACACGCTCATCACCAGTTAATGAAAAGTGACTACCAAATGGCCATGCTTGATCAATACGCAGGCCACTTAAACCTATTGAAATCGACACGTAATGCTTACCAAGCATGGCGACAAGCCGACAACCACTTAAAAGAGTTACGTGAAAATAGCCAGCAAAACCAAGCTCAAAAACAGCTCCTTGAATACCAAATCAAAGAGTTAAATGAGCTGTCTATTGGGGAGGAAGAATATGAAGACCTCGAACAAGAGCATAAGCGCCTCTCCAATAGCGGAGAATTGGCCTCAACCTGCCAGCAGGCTATCGAGCTTATTTACGAAGGTGAAGAAGTTAATGCGCTTAGTATTCTGCAATCGGCCAATCACTCCCTAATCCAATTAGCTGAGCTTGATGAAAGGTTAGTTGATCTGCCCAACCTACTCTCTGAAGCCATCATTCAGATTGAAGAGACCAACAATGAACTAAGAACCTACCTAGACAGCATTGATGTCGATCCAGGTCGTATGGTTTACGTTGAAGAACGCTTCTCTAAAGTGATGTCGATGTCGCGTAAGCACCATGTGTTGCCAGAAGAACTTTATAAACACCACCAAGACTTGCTACAACAAGTCGAAGCGCTGGATTGCTCCGATGAAAAGCTGGATGAGTTAGCATGCGAAGTCGAAAACCAATACCAATCGTTCGTTGCTAAATCAGAGAAGCTTCATAAATCTCGAACTCGTTACGCAAAAGAGCTAAACAAGCTGATCAAGCAAAGCATGCACGAACTGAGCATGGAAAAAGCGCAGTTTTCTATTGAAGTGAACAACACCAATACACACCCATCGCCACTGGGTATGGATAACGTGACCTTCATTGTGTCGACGAACCCAGGTCAACCGATGCAGCCCATTGCTAAAGTAGCGTCTGGTGGTGAACTATCACGAATCTCACTCGCGATTCAGGTAATCACGGCACAGAAAGTCGACACACCAAGTCTGATTTTCGATGAAGTCGATGTGGGTATCAGTGGACCAACCGCTGCGGTTGTCGGAAAAATGTTGCGTACACTAGGTGAATCGACTCAAGTGATGTGTGTGACTCACTTACCTCAAGTAGCAGGTTGTGGTCACCAACAATTGTTCGTTGCGAAGAACACCAAATCGGGCAAAACAGAAACTCAAATGCACACATTGGATGAACAACAACGTATTTCAGAGCTTGCTCGTTTGCTCGGCGGCAGTCAGATCACCGAGTCGACATTAGCCAATGCAAAAGAATTATTAACCGCAGCCTAGGTTAACTATTCAGCAATTTTCTGATAATTTACCGAAAATCATTGGTAATTTTGCAACTAAATTCAAAATTGCTAGTCATAACAAGTTCAAAGCGCAAGGAGCTTTTTACTTCTTGCTGGAGCTTGTTTATTATCAGGCAGTATTTTAGCGAAGAAAGATCTCAAACTATGCGAATTAAAAAGTGGTTAGTTGCAGTTCCACTTGCACTAACAATGTTGACCGGTTGCTCTCTACTAGAGAAGTTGGTTTATCGAATTGACATCAATCAGGGTAACTATGTTGAACAGGAAGCTGTCGACCAGCTGAAGTTTGGCATGACAAAAACACAAGTTCGTTACGTTATGGGCTCACCAATGCTTATCGAAAACGGCTACCCAGATACGTGGTACTACATTTACCATCACACAAAAGGCCATGAAGACTCGATTCAGAAAAACCTCGTTGTTAACTTTGATGCGACTGGCACCTTAGTAACGATAAATGGTGATTTTGAAGCCAGTGATGAGTTCTTCGAAAGCCTTCGCTAGCTTTCAATCAACAAAGCTCTCAGTCGACAAAGCAAGAATCGCAAAAGCCTGCTCACATGAGCAGGTTTTTTAATATCCACTAACAAGTCAACCTTAAGCACCTAACCAGCAGATACAACAAAGCTCGCCGATGCGAGCTCTCTTCTCATTCAGATTCGTTGAGCATTTTTATTTTTTTGCAGCTGCTTTTGCTTGTTCAGCACGCTTACGGCGAATCTCTTTCGGATCTGCCAATAATGCTCGATAAATTTCAATACGATCCTTATCACGAACCGTTGCATCTAACTTAACGTTACGGCTGAATACACCAACCTTGTTTTTCGCCAAATCGATCTCTGGATACAACTCCAAAACACCGGACTGTGCGATAATGTCTTCAACGGTTGCGTTTTTATTCACAACTAAAGTAAATACACGTTGCTCATGCGGAAGTGCAAACACAACTTCTACGTGGATCATATCAGATTCAATAGTCATGGTTTAATACACCTGTTTCGCTCGTTGAGTAAAAGCGCTGACCATATTGCTCGTCAGTTCATTAAACACTTTACCGAATGCCATTTCAATCATTCGACTAGAAAACTCAAACTCTAGCTTAAGCTCAACTTTACAAGCTTGGTCGTCTAGAGGAGTGAAATACCAGCCACCTTCCAACTTCTTAAACGGGCCGTCCACCAGTTCCATTAAGATCTCGGCGCCATTCGCCATTCGGTTTGACGTTGTAAATGTTTTGCTGATACCGGCTTTAGATACATCAACCGAAGCCACCATCACTGAATCTGAAGATTCGATCACACGAGAGCCAGAACACCCTGGCAAAAACTCAGGATAACGAGCAACATCATTGACCAAGCTGAACATCTGGTCGGCACTAAAAGACACTAATGCTGAACGAGTAACCTTTGGCATATAGACTCCTGTTAAAGACAGCGTTACATTAACACAAACTGCAATTTTAATTGTATTGGGCCAGAGCGCAAATAAAAAGGATTCCCCATCTAGGGCTCAATCCGTATAATGAGGCCATTATGGCAAAGAATAAATCAAAATCAAAAGCTGGTAGCAATACCATTGCGCTTAACAAGAAAGCTCGCCACGAATATTTCATCGATGATGAGATAGAAGCGGGGCTTGAGCTACAAGGTTGGGAAGTAAAGTCCCTACGTGAAGGCAAAACCAATATCGCAGAAAGCTACGTTTACATCCGAGATGGCGAAGCATTCATCAGTGGTATGACGATCACTCCGCTTACTCAAGCGAGCACTCATATCGTGGCGAACCCAACACGTATCCGTAAACTCCTTATGTCGAGAAAAGAACTCGACAACCTTATCGGTCGTATTAACCGTGAAGGCATGACACTAGTCGCTACCGCGCTTTACTGGTCTCGCTCTTGGGCGAAGATTAAAGTTGGCGTAGCGAAAGGTAAGAAGCTGCATGATAAACGTACTGATATGAAAGAAAAAGATTGGGCGAGAGACAAAGCACGAATTATGAAGAGTAATTTGCGTTAATTTTAAGCACTTAAACGCACAGCGCTAGACAGGTTAAGCTTTTCTGGTACTATACAAATAACACTTGGGGCTGATTTAGGATTCGACAGGAATTTTGAAGTCTGAGGTGCATGCCGTGGGGCGGTTGGCCACGTTAAAAGCCGCAAAAAAATAGTCGCAAACGACGAAAACTACGCACTAGCAGCTTAATAACCTGCTCAGAGCTCTCTTACCCTAGCTTCCGCTCGTAAGACGGGGAATAATAAGAGATCAAACCCAAACTAGCTAGCGTGGCTTCTCCCACCTGAGAGGAAAAGCGCGAATTATAATTCAGGTTAGCCTTTAACTAGCGTGTCGGTTCGCAGGTTGCTGGTGAAATTAAAGATCGACTAAGCATGTAGTACCAATGATGAATGATTTTTGGACGCGGGTTCAACTCCCGCCAGCTCCACCAAACGTTTGGAAAAGGCCACCTTCGGGTGGCCTTTTTTGTACCTAAAACATAAAAAATTCAATCACTTAACTCACCTTTCTGTCTCATCGCGTCTCATCGCGTCTCATATCTGCTCACGTTTTTAGTACCCGTCCAGTTACCCTATACTCTCATCCAAGATATTTCGGGTACTAAATAGGTTTAAAAATGGCAAGACCAGCAGTTCAACTGACAGAAAAAAAAGTCAAAAGCACAAAACCAACTGGCAAAGAAAAATTGCTCAGTGATGGACGAGGCTTACAGCTTAGAATAATGCCAAATGGAACTAAATCTTGGCGTTTTGTATACAAGAGTCCAGCGACAGGGAAACGCAGCAATATAACCTTAGGCAAGTACCCAGATCTATCGATAGCTAATGCACGGAAAATAACAGAAGGCCACCGTGAGCTAATAGCACTAGACATTGATCCAAAACACCACAAAAAAGAAGCAAAGGAAAAAGCCGACGCTATATATAAGCACACGCTATTCAATGTTTCACAGCAGTGGATGGAACAAAAGAAATCAACAGTTACCGAAGATTATGCGAAAGATATCTGGCGTTCACTTGAGCTACATGTTTTTCCTTCTTTGGGCCCACAACCTATCTCTATGGTTACAGCTCAGACTGTAATTCAAACTCTAAAGGTTGTCGAAGCCAAAGGCTCTTTAGAAACACTCAAACGATTATCTCAACGGCTAAATGAAGTCATGCTTTACGCTATGCACAGTGGCTTAATTAACGCCAATCCAATAAGCAATGTTTTTGCTACTTTTAAAAAGCCTCAACAAGAGCATTTGAAAGCACTAGAGCCACACGAATTACCCAAATTAATGGCAACTTTAACTGAAGCAAGTATCAAGCGTTCTACACGATGCCTGATCAAGTTTCAACTACATACAATGACCAGACCAAACGAAGCTGCTGGAGCCAAGTGGTCAGAATTCGATTTAGAAAATCGAGTTTGGACAATACCTGCAGAAAGGATGAAAAAACGCAAAGAACACCGAATACCTCTAACGGACGAAGTCATCGTTCTATTAAATGCGATGAGCTCGATGAGAGTAAATAGCGAATATGTTTTTCCGTCGGCAACAGATCCAAAAAAACCAATGCATAGTCAAACAGCTAATATGGCTCTAAAACGCATGGGGTTTGGAGGTCGGTTAGTTTCCCATGGTTTACGCTCTATAGCTAGCTCAACGCTGAATGAAGCTGGACACGACTACATTTTAATTGAATCAGCACTCGCTCACCTTATTGGTACCAAAACACATCGTGCATACAGCCGAACAGATTACCTAGAACGTAGAAGAGATCTTATGACTTGGTGGAGTAAGCATATTGTTGATGCTACTCGAACAGGTATTCCGCTGAGCTAGCGCAGTTTGAAATACAACAATCATCGTAACTTTAGTTACTTCTAAACAGCGAAGAGCCGCTAAGTCATCGAACTTACCAAGGAGTAAGAGAGCTGAGTTAGACTCCGTTAATTGATTAAACGATCACGAACAATAGCAATCAATCTTTCTTTGCTAACCAACCCAAGTAGAAACTGATACTCGCAAATTGGCTAAAAAACGTGACCCATATATCAGATTGGGATAATAACCAAGAAAAATTAAAATAATTAATACATTCTTTGAACCGAAATCACACTCAGTTCGTAACCATCTAGCTCCTAAAAAGACAGCGAATAAACAGCATACTGTTTTGGCATTTCAGTTATCCCTTGTACGTCAGGATTATGACGCTTGTTAATAATGAAAATATCAACTCAATCTTTTGTAAGATCAACACGCTTAGTAGACGGAAAAGTGATGCATATAGATGATACGAAAAACAACATCAGTTCATTGAAGAATAATATGTACGAATATAACTACACGGAAAGTGGAATCATCGTAAGAAGCGATGCATCATTTGTTAAGCTTGAGTTTTTGTTTCAACCAATAATCGATTTGAAGCAGAGACAAGTAAGGCATCTTGAAATCCTATCTAAAGTTTTGAGCGATTCCGGTGAAATTTTCTACAACGAAACGTTTTTCTCTGAAATTGATCAAGAGTTCATAAAAATGGTCGCACTAGCTCAAATTAAGTTCTGTAGTGATCTCAAAGTCCATATTCCTATAACTGTTAATATCACTTTGTCATGTTTAAAGGATAGTTTATTTTTGCAAAGTCTCTTAAATGAATGTGATGTTAACTTTGATCTTGAAATTACAGATATCGACTGTGATGTAAATTGCGGCCGCTTGCAAAGTAGTATCAGATTATTAAAACGCTCTGGTGTAGGATTGTTATTAGATGATTATTATCATAAAAACAATGCTGCAAACTCATCATTAGGATTTATTGATTGGGATTATATTAAAGTAGACAAGTCTTTCCTTCATCATAACTTTGATGATATTAATACAATAAACTATCTATTGAGGGTAATATCTCCTTACGCCAAGAACGGTATTATTTTAGAAGGTGTCGAAACCTCTTATCAGCACGATATCGTGAAGAACCTTGATGTTATGGTTCAAGGATATTTATATTCTCCGCCAGTAAGCTGGACACAGCTAAAAAGAGAAATGAACATAACGAATAAAGAACATGTTTAAGATAAGAAAGATAAAAATAAATTCAAAAATAAAAGATACAGGAAGCTTTGTATCTAAGTCAAAACACATAATTAAATTCACTGGTTTTTTCGGGGCTATCTCATACCCAGGATGCGTCATAGTGATAGAAGGGGAAGCTTTGATTCAGTTACCCTCAAATACATTAATAAATTTTTCGTTGAAAAAAGAGTTATCCGATGAGTTATATTTAGTGATGTGTGATATGGATTATGATAGCTATACGTTTAAAAAAATGAAACCTTATATCGATTCGTTAATTAATCTTCAAAATGGCATTTTCGAACATACTGATTTTTTACGCGAATTAATAAATAGAGATGCTTTTAGAACTCTAAAAAGATTTGATCTTAAAAAAAATGACTCTATATCTGAACGTGTTCATCGTCTAATATCCAAACAAATCCAACATCGTTGGACAGCAGAAGAAATATCCAAAAATCTTAATATGTCAAAAGCTACACTTATGAGGAGGATATCTCAAGAAAAAACCACGTTATCAGACTTGATACTTTCAGAAAGAATGAACAAAGCTGCTTATTTACTATTGAAGAAAAAACATCCTATAAAAAAGGTAGCTCACTTAACTGGTTTTTCTAGCGCATCTTACTTTTGCAAAAAATTTAAGGAAACATATGGGAACTCCCCCAAGCAATTTGTTAACTTAATGGACTATAAACAAAAAGAAACGCCGCGCGAACGCGCCTATTAAATGAATGAATTTAAAATTAACACCTTGTCACTAGAACATAATTAATAGGCGACTAGTGTTGTATCGGATGTTTCTTGAAAGTGCAAATATAAGCCATTGAGATAGATCATATTGGTGTAATCTACACAAATCGTAGATTACACTTTGGACTGCTTTAACCACGGTCTTGCATGCCATTGAAAAAATAGAGTCCTTCTATCTTGTTCATCTAACCAGCAAAGAGACTCACAGAACATCAACTTATTAAGTCGATATTTTTTAGTCAGATTCTTACCCCAAAACGATTGATAATCACGAACTTCAAAGCAAGCCAGCTTGTGTATGTAACTCAACTGCTTGAGAGGTTCTCTAAAGTCCTGCTTCATGAATGGTCTAGCTTGTCTGTTTTGCTTGATATGCTTAGGGTGTAGCTTCGTAAGCTTCTCTCTTAGCCGTTCAATCGCCTCTTCGTTACCCGATTTACGCATAAGAACATGATAATGAGGTAACCATTTTTGTGGTGAATCATGAAAATCTAGCTCGAAAGAACCCAATACCGGACCATCGATACCACATCTAGACAATAACTTTCTCAATCTGTCTTTATCTTTAGGGATATCATAGTCAACGAAGTCATACGCATCCACTCCGCGCGAGTATTGGATTATAGTGTAGACACCGTATTCAACATTCTCTGTTTGCTCTTGATCAAGCAAAATTGAAGCAATGATGTTATTAACACGTTCTATTTTAAACTGCCGATTACACTTCTTACACGCCACACTCTTACACTCGTATAGACCTTCATTGCAGTCTTTTAGCTTGTCTGCTAGCGCATGCAGTCGACCACAACTATATCTTCGACCAAGACTCCCATGGACATGATCAGCCATTTTTCTCAACAGCTCGATGCGATACTCATTCTCCAAATAAGTTTCATACTCGCTCATTAACCAATCGCACTCTTCTAATCTGATGCCAGATAAGAATATGTCTAGTTTCATCTTTTCCATACCTCTTCGAGTAGCTTTTGCCCTTTATCTAATTGTGGAAATAGAAAAATACTTTGACGCTCTTCAACCCAAGCATCCACTTCAGATTCTTTCCATGCGACTCGGTTTTTCGAAAGTCGATATGAACTTGGAAACTCTCCTGATTTCATCAGACGATAGATTTGCGCTCTACTGTAGGAGCTTCTTTCCAACACTTCTCCGATTTTTAAGTATCTATCACTAAGCATTTTTAATCCCAAAATTACAGGTCTAACCCAATACGTAGAACATATTCTAACATGCGTTTTTTTAGCTAAGTGAGGCTCACAAATTTTTGTGAGCCTCACTTAAAGTTTGTGTTATTAAGTAATTTCAAAACAATAGGTTAGCAACAACACTTTGTGAGACTCACAATAAATAGTGTATATTTATATATCATTTTTAAGTAGAGACTATGCTTTATGGTATGTAAATCTGATGCAGCCTCAAGACAAGAATACGTCACGATCCGACGCAAAGAATCAGGCTTGGTTACGAAGAAATTTCATCTTCATCAAGATTCCGTGGATAAACTGTATGAGTTAGGATTACTCATTGGATACAATGAGCTCGAATTAAAAAAAAATGAAAATCTCTCCGCTATTCTCGAAGTTTGTATAGATACCTTCACAGATCATTTTCCCAAAAATAGAAAGCCGAGTAGAAATTCTATTCGCCTTCAACAACTGCATAAAACCATCAAGTTTAAGGAAGATGAAGGATATACAGACGCATCGATAGCTGAATTCCTCAAATATTGGGACTATCAAACTCCAATACTGTTTAAAAACATGACTACCCAAGATGGTATGAAGATGAAAAAATTCAAACTCATCTCATGGTCAGATAAAGCGGTTGCTCGTATCAAAAGTCCTGAATACTTGAAAGAACAAACAGAGCACCTCAACAAACGGCCAAAGAGAACTCTAAGAAAACAAAGGACTGTAGAACCACAAAAAAGAAAGAAAAGAGATTTCGAAGATATGTTTCGTTATGAGATTTAAAGTTATTGCAAATAGTCAAACTAAGCTTATTGCACGAAAGACGAAAAACAGCAGAGTAAGCAGTAAGAGATTTCTCATTAGATAAGGTTAAGTGGCTTAGTTAGTAGCTGAAGTCGATCTAAATCACACTCTTATAATTTTCCCTTACTTTTCTTTTTAGTACCCAATGAGTTACCCAAAAAGAAAATGATTTGTAATTTTTTCTATAATAATCAGTCAGATAATCTTTATTTTCAGATGACGCCAGCTCCACCAAACGTTTGGAAAGGGCCAATTCGAAAGAGTTGGCCCTTTTTTTGGGCCTGAAGATGCAGAAGTTGATAGAGAGCAGTGACTTAGTTGCTAGTACATCAACATCAAAGACAAACACTCAACAAAAAACCACACATCCCAATACTAAAATGTGTGGCCGTATAGAACTGTTCTATTACGAATAGAAGCAGGTTTAGGTGTTAATCCATATCACCCAGCACATAATCTTCATCGCTGCTCACTACTGCGCCGTGCTTTAAGAAGTTCTTACCTAAGATCATGCTGTATTCGAAGCGTGAACGATCTTGAAGGTTTACTCTCACCTTCTTCTCTAGGTCGCCTAACTTAACGTTCATTTCAACGACAGGGCGAATGTTCACCTTCTCACCTTTTTTGGCTTTAATACGCATTACATCAATCACTGGCTTGGTGAAGTCTTGCTTATCGCCTTGGTTGTTTTGGTAGGTAAAACTCACCATGTCTTGTCCATCTTCTTTGAATCGTTTGATGTTGACAGCATTCATTGAACTCACATCGGCACCTGTGTCTAGTTTGGCCGGGAACTTCATGCCGTTCACTTCAACGACTTCGATGTGCCCTACTTTAAACAAAGGCTCCGATTTCAAAAGGTAGTCAGACCGGGTATTCACATACACCCCATCTTTCGCCATCTTCTTGCCTAACACGAAGTAGGACTCTTTCTCGTTGCTATTAAGCACGTCGATGGCAAATTCTTGTTGGCGAACTTTGCCAGAAACCGAAAACTCACCGCTTACAACCGGGCGAGTATCTTCCCCTACTTTGAGCTTTTTACTGATTGGCTTGGTCACCTTCTGCTTTTCGCCATTGACATCAGTTAGGTAGAACTCAACAGACTCACCTTTGCCCTTGCCGATAATCTCAAAGCTGCCCACCTTTAACAGAGGTGTGTTTACTGTGAAAGAAGCCACAGCCTTGAGTGGGAAGTTGTCGATAGTAATATCTTCTTCCGGTGAGATGATCAGTGGCTCACTTTTTTTCGCGACATCGCTGAAACTCTCAGAGCCTTCAGAAAGAATATTTTCAGCGTTGGTATCAATCATGAAAAGTTCGCTAGCGGTGCTCGTTCCAAATCTCAACTGTGACTCACTGCTAGAGCGGTCGCGTAAGTACACAAGAACATCTTTGGTTGTATTCTCATCGAGTTGAACATGTACATAGACTAAAGGTCTTTTCTTACCACTCACGCTTAACATACGAACCAACGGCAATGTCACCTCTTTCTGTTTGCCGTCCTTGTCGAACATATCAAACGTCACTTCATTGTTTTTCTTGTCTACATTGATATTTTTTGCGTGCAAAATACTGTAGCGATTCTTTAAAGAGAAGGTCGCGTTCATCGCCATTCCCGAAACAGACACCACCTCTTTTCGACCTACCACCGTCGCGTTCTCTTGCTCTTGCAAATAGTCGTATCCTGCAAACACCAGCGCGTTATCCGCCAGGAAGGTTTTGCCGATCAATACAGGCGCGGAGAAGTGACTTCTGTCTGTCAGGTTAACGTCGGTTTTTAGCTCTTGGTCGGCAATGGTCAGAGACATTTTAATCGTCGGGCGAAGCAGAGGTGTGATACTGGTTCGGCTGCGGATCATGCTGACACGCTCCAATGGTGCCTCAATCAATACCATTTCTCCCGTACGTGGATTTTGAACCTTGAAAGACACCACTGCTTCATATTTCGCAAAGGTGCTGCCATCCCAATCATCGTAATCAACATCACTATTGTTCAACACATCTTCGGTTAATACCGCCATTAACTCTTTGTCTTTAAGGTTTTTATAATCAGCATGTGTGCTTTTTACATGAATGTCTTCTGCATGCATGGAAGTGGTTTCGGCACCGGTGTCGATTTTACCAATGAAAGGAACGTCTTTAAGCCCTTGAACGCTAGAGAGGTACACATTCTCAGTACGGCCTAATACCGCCTTACCATCGAGTTCGTAAGTCGGGTTTTGAGTGGTGTGTGAAGTGTCTGTAGCCAAAGAATATTGTGAAAAAAGTAGAGTGCTTAAAAGAGTTAGAGCTAAAGGTATCTTTTTCATTAGTTGGTCCGTTGTGATCAGTTCACTAATAATACTGGCGAATAGGCAAGAAGTTCCCCCACCAGCAATGGTTCTCACATAACGTTTACGCTATGAGTTTTTCAATGACAAACCGATGACTTTGCAGAGCAATACCTTATCGATTATTGACTAATGGATACCCAATAACCTTTTTAATGCCTGGTGTTATATTGAAGAAATGAATAGCTAGAAGCGAGTTTAACTTGCTAAAACACAAACGGTTCTAGATAAACATAGCACTAAAAAGTCCCGACTGTTTTCTTTGCACAGACAGCGCGAGCTTTTTCTGCTCCCTCGCCTTTATTCTTGTTAAAACATTGGCGGTAAGATTCAACGTATCGCTCAAATAGAATTTTTGCTTCAGGTAGCGGTTTAGCGAGTAGTTGGTTAACAAATCTTCTTGAACCGATCTCGAAATGCTGAGTATCGATCGGGGTATTCCAATCCCCTCCCCAGATCATAAAACCATGATGAGCAAACAGCTCGACGACATCTTCTGCCATGCCTCGGCGTTCAATGTCATCACGCGCTCGAAAGCGAGTACGGTTCACATAGTTGCTCGCAGATTGTGAAGGTTTTACCGTGATTCGTCCGTTGTTATCGATGTCTAAGAAAGGGTTTTGAACTGGGTTGATGTCTATCGCCACACCATAGGCATGCTTCGACCAGTCTCCTCCGCCAGTGATAGGCCGAGCATTAAATGCGCTGCTGTTATTGGCTTCCATCGAGGCGTTATCATCACCGTAAAACTCACGCATTAGACGCGCAGAATGCAATGGGAAGTTACGCTGTTTTAGCTCTAAAAAGATTCGCTCAACAGCAGGCGCGATCACATCAAGCACGATCATGTTGCCCTGCTGCGCTTCGCCGTTAAAGTTAATGAAATCAAAGTCCACTTTGGATAACCGCTCACAACCAACAGGCGCACCACTACTCAAGACGTTGTTCTTTTTCATCATGTCGCATTGCCATTGAGATATAGGGGCAACTTGAGCATAACTCGCTGAACTGAGCACAGTGACCAGACAACCGACAATAAAACGTTTCATATCAAATACTCAAAAATAGTAAGATTGAAAAGTAACAGTGGGTTGGAAAATAACATATGAAGCCAAGTTGAGCGCAAGCTTTGTTAGCGCGCTTTATTCCAATAGACAATCTCTCTAACTCGTCCGTTCTGATCCGTATCAGCTTCTCCACCAGCATCAGAAGACTCAGATAAGGTTGATAATTTCGGAGCGTGATAGGCAATCAACATCAGTACGAAAGCATCGTAAATATCATCTATCGCGACGTCTTTACGCTTAGTGTTTGAGATAGCTAGCGCCAAGCCCTCACACCATTGCGGGACGAGTTGCTGAATAACGAAAAGCCGTTCCTCTTTGCCTTCTTGCGTTCGTTTTGAAAACGTCAACGGTTCCCCTTTCAAAGCTGCGAACACCACTTCAGGGTGTGACTCTCGTATTAATAGATTTGGGTGAGCTTCAATGAGTTCATCAAGCTCACGAATCTTGGGCACTATTCCCCAAGTCTGTTTAGAAAATTTCTTATCAAGCTGCTGCACATTGGCATGACACGCCGCAATATAATCAGTTTGATAAACCGCCTCACGGCAAGGCACAGGAAACACAGAAGATCCCCGCTTGCTGGTAAGAAAACGCCTTGCTGCTTTGTCGCATAAACGATCTGGAGTCTGTGCATCACTAAAACCAATCGGCATATCGATTAACGTTGTTGAACCTGCAAGTTCATCGACTAACTCATCGAGCGTGTTTACCACTTTGAACGTAGGTAGCTCATTGCCAGAGACAACCCAAGCTATCCACCCCGTCTTACAGCCATCAATTCCGATGTATTTCATTGTTTTCCCAATCGTTTTTTAAAGGATGCATATTTAGAGAGTTAGCAAGACACTCTGTGCCACTCACTAATTAGCAGTCGGCTTTTTACACCTCGTACTTCTAAACCCATTGCGTCAAACACCTCTTCGAAGTCTCGACAGTGGATGGAATATTGGGTAAAGAAAGTGCCGCTTCAGAAAAGAACTGCTGTTCGAAATAAGTGGAATCGATGAGGACATATGCGCTATTGGAGTGAGGAAACTAACACCATAGTAATAGGGGCCCTACCGGATTACTAGTGGCACATATAAGTTCAGCCACCTCCATAGAAAAGTGAAACAAACCAGGTGCAAGGTAGCACTCGAACAGAGATAATTACTTTTACAATGATGAACCCAACCTCAAACATTCAACCGATAAAAGACTAATGACCCCATACTCGCATATAGACACTCCATTTAATCTTCGCCATACCTGTTGGTTTTGTGGTGAACCTTCTAATCACAGCGTTGAGTTTCCTAAAACCGATCAGCTTTTTGCCAAGGTTGAGCATGCACCGATAGCGCTGCCAGCATGTAAAGAATGCGCGAATGTTAAGTATGCGAAAGACCTGACTTCAATTTGGGCGGTGCGCGATCAGATAAAACATTCGCTCATCGATAAGTACGCTAAGCACCTGGGTATTGGTGAGAATTGGACGGAACAAGAACTTATCGATTCAGACTTTTCTGGTTCGACACTAGGCGGGTTTGGACGCAGTGCTTGGAAGATGTATCAAATAGCCAAACAACGAGTAGAGTACAAAGGCTGGCTTTTATCGGTTGATGACATCCCTCTAGAGGTATATGACGACACCAGTGGCTTTGAGTTTGAGGGGACTCGTTATGCCTCAACCACTTCATGTATCGATTATTTCACTAAAGCGACAGGGGTAGACAAAGAACTGTTAACACAACTTGTCGACATATTGTCACCTGACCGGTTCAGCTTGGCGCTTCGAATCGCCAAGCTGAACAAGAATGTCTCTAATACCAAACGCTTAGAGATCATCGAAGAGGTGTTACAGCAAGCGTCTGAACAAGAAGAGATACAGCTTGAGCAAGCCAACTCACTGTTCAACCCAAATGTCGAAGAAGTCACGATTTCAGGTTCGACAGCTCCGGTGTTCGCCATTCAATGGGCGATGGTGAATAACGTTAAAGATTTGGCCCATCTTTGCTCGCTCGAAGATGAGTATTTTGACTATTTCGAGCACTTAGGAGGGCCAGCGGCTTTCATGTCTTATAGCGGCCTACAAATGTATTTAGAGTCACGCCAAGATCCGGAATGGGTAGAAAATGAAGACCCAAATAAGAAATATTGGCAATCTTAAGCTATCGCTAGCGAACACCTGTAAGCCCACAAGGCCGTCTGCAGCCTATTGTTAGTCATTGTTTTATATGTATATCTCAAATTAGACATCTAGCGTGGTTAATTGTTGCAATTTAGTTAAATAGAGTAAAAACTCCAATTACCTTAAACGATTTAACCACTGCAGTTTTGTAGTGAGTAAGGAGTGAATTGTGCTTGCTGTTCTTCGTCTTATCATGGCTACGATATTAATTATTATTATCACCCTATTTGCTCTTGTTTACTGCATTTTTAGCCCCAAAAACCCTAAGCATGTGTACCTTTTTTGTCGTTGCTTCCATCAACTGCAAAAGATCGTAGGGGTAAAAACGGTGCAACGTGGCCTAGACAATGCGCCGACACCTGAGAAAAGTGTATATATCTCTAACCACCAGAGCGTGTTTGATTTTGTAACCGATCCTGGGATGCTAAGGCCTCGCACGGTGACATTGGGTAAGCGTGATTTGCTGTGGGTTCCTTTCTTTGGTTTATTGTATTGGATTACGGGTAATATTTTGATTAACCGTGAAGACAAGTCCAAAGCGCGCGATACTATCAAGCAAGTTGCTGAAGATATTCATCGGAGAGATCTGTCTGTTTGGGTTTACCCTGAAGGGACACGCAGTAAAGGACGGGGACTGCTGCCATTCAAAACAGGTGCTTTCCGGATGGCTATTGAGGCTGGTGTACCGATTACCCCTATGTGTACCAGCACAACTCACAATAAGATCGATCTTAATCGGCTCAATAACGGCATTGTGATCACCGAAATGCTTGAACCTATCGATGTCACTGAATACAAGCTCAGTGATGCTAAAGCGCTTGCCAATCGCTGTCATGCATTGATGGCTGAGAAAATAGCTCAGCTAGATGAAGAAGTGGCGCATTTAGAAGCACAAGCTAATCCAGATCTGGATTCAGATAACTCTTATACACCCTAGTCCTTTGTAGGTTGACGGCCCATTATTGACTCACGATCAGATTGCTCACATAGGTCGATAACCTTCCGCTATCCCCCTGCACTTTGCTTGTTTGTTTTAATCATTATTTATGCACTTAGTTAAACAAAAGCAAAAGCAACCAGTTGCACTTTAGGTTAAATAAAACGATTTACGAACTAGCACTAAGCGTTAACAAATGCCTCCTGTAACTTGCTTTATGTCACAAGAATTCTATTGCGTAGTTAAATAATTTAACACTTACATTACAAGTGAAGTATTGTGTTGTTCGAAAAACAATCATAAGTAAAACTAACAGGGAAAATACTCATGCAGTCATTCGTTGATTTTTTGAATGGAATAATCTGGAGTCCAGTACTTATCTACCTATGTTTAGGTGCTGGTTTGTTCTACTCCATCATGACTCGATTTGTACAAATCCGTCACTTCTTTGAAATGTGGCGCTTGTTACTTTCGGGTAAAAGTTCAACCAAAGGTATCTCATCTTTCCAAGCTCTAGCTGTTTCGCTATCTGGTCGTGTAGGTACAGGTAACATTGCAGGTGTTGCTGCTGCTATCGGTTTCGGTGGCCCAGGTGCGGTATTCTGGATGTGGGTTGTAGCCTTCTTTGGCGCCGCGACTGCTTTCGCAGAATCTACGCTAGCGCAAATCTATAAAGAAGAAGACGAAGGCCAGTTCCGTGGTGGCCCGGCTTACTACATCGAAAAAGCGATGGGTCAGAAGTGGTACGCATGGATCTTTGCAATCGCGACTATTTTTGCTTGTGGTATTTTACTTCCAGGTGTTCAGTCAAACAGTATCGGTAACGCTGTAGAAGCTGCATTTGGTTCAGGTGCTATGATCGAAACAGCTGTCGGTACATTCAGTTTCGCTAAAATTTTCACTGGTACTGTTGTCGCTATCATTCTTGGTTTCATCATCTTCGGTGGTGTTAAACGTATTGCGAACTTCACGCAGATCGTTGTCCCATTCATGGCATTGGCTTACATCATCATCGCGTTCGTTATCATCCTACTAAACATCGGCCAAGTTCCGGTTGTTTTCTCTATGATAGTTAGTGATGCATTCACACCTATGGCGGGCTTCGGTGCTGCAATTGGTTGGGGTGTTAAGCGTGGTGTTTACTCAAACGAAGCGGGTCAAGGTACTGGTCCTCACGCGGCTGCGGCGGCAAGTGTTGATCACCCGGCTCAGCAAGGTTTGGTTCAATCCTTCTCTATCTACATCGATACACTTCTAGTATGTTCTGCAACCGCGTTTATGATCATCATCACTGGTGCTTACAACGTTCACGGCGGTGCAGAAGGTGTATTCCTTGTTCAGAACTTAGCAGCCAACATTGGTGCGAATGGTCCTGTATTTACACAGCTTGCAATTGAAAGTGCTCTACCAGGGGTTGGTAAGCCGTTCATCGCATTTGCTCTGTTCTTCTTCGCATTTACAACGATTCTTGCTTACTACTACATCGCAGAAACGAACATTGCTTACCTACGTCGTACCATCAAAATCCCTGGCATGATGTTCGTACTTAAGCTTGTTCTTATCACTGCGGTTTTCTATGGCACAGTTAAAACAGCGAACCTTGCATGGGCAATGGGTGATGTAGGTGTGGGCTTGATGGCATGGTTAAACATCGTCGGCATTCTGATTATCTTCTTCATGTCTAAGCCTGCGCTTAAAGCACTGGCTGATTACGAAGAGCAACAGAAACAAGGCGTCACTGAGTACACGTTCAACCCTGTGAAACTAGGTATTAAAGGGGCGACTTACTGGGAAGAAAAGTACAAAAGAAAAACGGGTAAATCGCCTGAAGCCGATGCGGCAGATAGCAAGCCTGTAGAGCAGCCTTCAGCGTAAGACGTTCCAATGATGAAACGACTTTAAATAACAACGATGTTTTAGATTCTGTTTTTATTTGAAGCAAAATGCAAAAAAGGGTTAGCCATGGCTAACCCTTTTTATATTTCTAAGAAGCACTACATTATGCAGCGATTTCTTGTGTTGCCATTTGAGGTGCTTTCTTCTCACCAATAGGCAGTACTGTGCGGCCGTATTCGTTGTTGATGACTTGTGCCATTGCAAAGTAGATAGCAGAAGCGCCACAGAAGATACCCTCAAAACCAGCGATAGTGCCAATGAATTCGCTGCCAGTAAAATCACGAGCGGCAAGTAGGAAGAACAAAATAGTGAGTGAACCGAATACCACTTGCTTCGCTACTGGGTAGCATAGAGAACCGATGAACATGAAGCCTGTGAAGATACCCCAAAGTAGTAAGTACCAACCCATGAATTCAGCAGGGCTTGCTGGAAGCCCCATGTAAGGCATTACGATCAAACCAACTAGAGATAACCAAAATAGGCCATATGACGTAAATGCAGTCGTACCGAACGTATCACCACGTTTGAAACACATAGTGCCCACGATAACTTGGCTCAAACCACCGTAAAAAATACCCATTGCAAGAATCATAGAATCGATTGGGAAAAAACCTGCATTATGGATATTAAGAAGAATAGTGGTCATACCGAAACCCATTAAGCCTAATGGCGCTGGGTTAGCTAGTTTGGTCGACATTGCGAATTTACCTTATTAAAGTGGTTAATTAAAAAAAAACGATAAAAATTATCATAAAATTTTAATCTATAAACCGTACGACTAGGTAATCCAGTTATCGAAAACTAAGATTGTACAAATGATCTTATGGAGAATTGATTTTATAGTGAACATATTGATTCATTGAAATTATCAATTAATAGGATCTTTATGCGCTCGTTCCTCACTATTGTTATGAATGACGATTGAAGTAAGTGAAATCTACCGGATGAAAGCGAAGGAGAGTGGTTTAGTGATTGGGGATATTAAGTTAGGAAAAGTTTGGTGCTTTTCTGAGTTACAAAATATAAAGATAGAAGAATTCAACGTCACTCCAGAATCAAGCAGAAAAGAAAAAGCGCTAGGGGGATCTAGCGCTTTAAGACCAACTAAGTCCGTTTAGCCTGGTAGAGTTTTTATCTATACCAATAAGATATAAACCATTTTTTATACTTCGGTAAATCAAAAAGCCTATTCTCTACGACTGCTTTGAGTCGTAATCTAAGTATAGTCGGATTGTGAAAAATGGAAGGAATTATTTCGTTTATTTTTGCAATAGCAAATGAGCCTAAAGTAGAAAACCAGTCCAAATGAACTAACCTTTAATCATGATAGGAAATCTTGATGAGGGGTAACATGGATTCAGAGACGACAACCGCAAAACCCGCTCCTCACAAAGAACAATCAAACTTGTTGTTGTCTTTACTTCATGAATTCAGAAGAAACAAACTGATTTTATATTATGTTGGGTTCACGACTCCGGTAACGCTAATTGTTAATTATTTTGTGCCTCATGAAGTTCGGTACAATATATACACCTACTTAGAGATCTTAGCTACAGTCTGCTATGTCACCTTTATATTATGGGCGACGTACTACTACTGCCACCTGCTATTTAATCGAGAAAAAAGACCCACCAAACAATTTATCCAGAAAATAAAAACACTGTTATTTCCTGTATCAAAACCGATCTATTTTGTTTTGTTAATGCTCGTGTTAAACATCTCATTCTCAAGCTATACCTTTTTAAAATCGGTCATTCCTTATCTCAACCCGTACTTTTTAGATCTCGACCTGTACCATTTAGATAAATGGTTACACTTCGGCGTTTCACCTTGGGAAATTACCCACTTTTTTCTGCCTAATGCGATAGCTTCACTCGCCATCAACATCTTGTATAACTTATGGTTTTTTATCATGTGGGGGATGCTACTTTACTTTGTTATTCATCGAAAAGATGACCAACTTCGTAACCAGTTTTTGCTCACATTTTTAAGTTCGTGGTTTATTATTGGAAACATTATGGCCACCCTCCTTTCATCGGCTGGCCCCGTTTATATTAGCTACTTCAATGACCAAGATTTGTATATCTCTTTGATACAAAGATTAGACATGCAGAGCGCAGAACTCACTGAGTATGGTTTGTTTTCTTTGTGGGCTCTCAGCACTCAAGATGCCTTATGGGCAAGTTATGAAGGAGGTATTGGGGATATAGGAACGGGGATATCAGCCATGCCGAGTATGCACGTAACAATATCCGTGCTGATTGCGATGGCATCATTCAGACTAAACAGAAAACTCGGTTACTTAGCTTGGATTTATGCGTTTTTTATTCAGGTTGGGTCAGTGCATTTGGCATGGCATTATGCGGTAGATGGCTATTTCGGCGCAATACTTGTTGTTGCTCTCTGGCACTTGATCGGTTACTTACTCCGAAGGAACACGCCCTCAATTACTCGGCAGTAATAACAATCTCAACCGCTTGGGTGATTACTTTTCTTAAGTGAGTGTGTTTATCGTCTAATTCTTTTCCCTTACGGTAAACAAGCTGGATATCAAAATCTGGGACATCTATCGGCGGAGCGATTGCTATCAGTGAGCTATCAACATCAGGGGCATTTCTAGCGACTAATTTAGGCACAATACACAATAGCTTTCTTCCACTAATCAATCGTTTTACTGTTAAAAAGTTACTCGATGCTATTGCCACTTTTCTTGTGTAGCCCAATTCGGCCAACTTAGTATCAACCGCCGTTTTTAGCGATCCGTTAGAAGACACTAAGGCGTGCTCCACAGAGACAAATGATTGCAGTGACATAGGCTGTTCAACATCCAAAACAGATTCATCAAGCAAGCAGACATGTTGCTCGGTGTAGAGAAGTTCAGTGCCATACAATTTAGGAGCTTCACCAAAACAGCCTATCGCAATGTCTAGCTTAGCTTCTTCAAACACCTGCTGATAATTGGTTCGATTAACGTTAAAAAATGCGACTTGAGAGCGTGGCGAAGCTTGCTTAATAAAATCGAATATCATTGGACCAAACATCTGTTCCGCGTAATCGGTAAGCCCTATTTTCCAACTGCCTTTATAACTATCAACTTCGAACCTTTTGGACAACAGAACCTCAGATTGAATAGTATTAAGCAACGCATCGACGGTGCTTGATAACTCAATGGCTCGGTCAGTCGCTTCCATCCTACTACCAACACGTTCAAACAATGGGTCATCAAACAGCTTTCGTAATCTTTGTAGGCTATGACTCATTGCAGACTGGCTAACGTAACAACGCTCCGCTGCCTTGCTTACACTGTTGGTTTTATGCAATGCCTGCAGTGCAATCAGCAGGTTAAGGTCAATACCTTTCCAGTTAAAATCAGCCATACATCCAAACCCATTTCATTAATAATTATAATTAAAATAATTAATTTGAATCATAATTCAACTCCACCTAAATTACGCTAAACCTTTATCTGGAATCGATCATGCTTTCAATTTTTAAAACTTTTTTCTTGCTTGGCTGGATTAGCTTTGGTGGGCCAGCGGCACATATAGGCTACTTCCGTAACACCTTTGTTGAGAAACTGAATTGGTTATCCGACGAAGAATACGCGCAAATTGTTGCTCTTAGTCAGTTCCTACCTGGCCCAGGTTCAAGCCAAGTTGGCTTTGCAGTTGGCTACAAGAAAGGTGGCTTGACTGGTGCTATTGCCGCCTTTGTCGGCTTCACATCCCCATCTGTCATCCTGATGCTGATATTGGCTTTAGTGAGCAATCAATTATTGGAAGCGCCACTGTTCAATTCCATCATTCACGGTTTGAAATTACTTGCGGTTGTGGTTGTGGCTGATGCAACGTTTGGCATGTATAAAAACTTTTGCCAATCGAAGGTAGCGACCGCCTTATGTGTGATTACTGCGATCGTTCTGCTGTTGGTTCCAGGGAGCTGGCCTCAAGTTTTAGTGCTTCTATTTGCAGCGATCGTTGGCAGTAAGTTCTTAACCTCGCAAAAGCTAAAGACAGTTCCATCGACATACAAAATATCCATAACACCGCTCGCTATTTTCGTAGCCCTGTTAGTTTGCCTTCCTCTGTTCAGCGCATACTCTCAAGGCATTGAAGTGTTTGGCCTGTTCTACCAAGCTGGCAGTTTGGTATTCGGTGGCGGTCACGTGGTTCTTCCTTTACTACAAAATGGTATTGGCGACCAACTATCGCAAGATGCCTTTTTAACCGGCTATGCCGCGGCACAAGCGGTCCCAGGACCTATGTTTACATTAGCCACTTACCTAGGTTATGTATTAATGCCATCAGCGCCAATTACAGGCGCACTGCTAGCAACGATTGCCGTGTTCTTACCAGGCTTCTTATTGCTATTGGGCGTACTGAAGAACTGGCAAGCAATTGCGAGCAAACCTCTGGTGGCGGGTGCACTTTCGGGAGTAAATGCGGCCGTTGTTGGTTTACTGCTTGCGGCTCTATATCAGCCCATTTTCACTAGTGCGGTGAGCAGCGGCTTAGACTTCGCTCTGATCATTGTTGGTATTTGGTTATTGAAATCCGTCAAACTATCTATCGTTGGTCTAGTTGGTGCCTTTATCGCTGCGGGTGTGGTTCTTAGCTATCTGTAATCTGGAACTATCTGACATTAAGAGCGGCCAGCGACTAAAAACCCAAACACTAGTTCGTTAACAAACCATTCGCCCCTGCAAGGAGCTTGTCAGGGGCTATGTACATTTATGTTATGGCTTTATAGAAGTAACTGCGATACAGCAACACTATATCGGTGTACTTGCCTTCATTTCTCTTACCTCTGCCAACGCTCGATTTAGGTTCTCATTAGCGATCTTGTAATAAGAAGGCTTTTTGTCTATGGCTTGTTGAAGGTAAGGGATCGCTTCATCAGGTCGCCCTTGAATAATTAAAAAGTAGCCGACATTGTTCAAAGCTTCAGGCGCATCCATATGACGCATGAACACGTTTATTGCCTTTTTCACATCACCTGATGCCAAATAGATAAGTGCAAGATTGTTCTGAGCCTTCTCATTGTTAGGTTCAATTTCTAAAGCTGAACGAGTATATTGATACGCTTCTTTGTAATTACCATACATGTAATGAGAGTAGCCCATATTCAGCAAAGCTTTGACTGAAGTCTTATCAATAGTGAGCGACTTTTTAAAATACTCTTGGGCTATCTGGTGTTTTCCATCAACATCTTCTAACACACCAATGCCCATGTAAGCCAATGCTGGAGACATGCTATCAACCTTTAAGCTAGCAACTTCACTTTGACTTAGAGCTTGGTAATTCTTAGTCGTTTCACTACTTTTCAGACGAAGTTGGTCTGCATTAACCGCCTTAAAGAAATAGCTACGACCTTCGTCTGTACGGCGCTGTTTGGTATATAAAACACCTAACTGTTCAAGTACTTCAGTATGTGCAGGGTTAAAGTCTAAAGCCGCTAGATATGCTTTCTCAGCGAGAGCGTAGTTACCTCTAGAGGTGTGAATTCGACCGATAGTAAACAACGTTTTGTCGTGAAACTCTTGTTCAGGAAAAGACAGAGATCGAATGTACTCATAGAGAGCTAAATCGACATTGTTGTCTCTAAGTGCAACATCACCTCGCATGATGGCTTCTTTTTCACTGACGGGTGGGTCGTCACTGGTTAAAGTGTCAATTGGTTTCCCCGAATACAACTCGGCATCAAACTGATTAGTTGGTTCATCAGAAGAGGCACACCCGAGAATCAATAGCGGTAATAAAAGTAAAACCATTCGATTCATTCGTATCATAAACTCGCTCCTGGAGATGTCAGTGCATCCATTACAATCATCATTCCGGGCCCAAGAGCAACGATAAAGAAGCAAGGCCAAATGAATAACAACATGGGAAATAACATTTTTGTGGGGATTTTTGCTGCGATTTCTTCCGCAGCCTGTTGGCGTTTATCTCGAAAGTCTTCGGTATAGTCACGTAGAGTTTGGGCTAGACTTCCGCCCATTCTTGATGCATGAGAGAGCAAAGACACAAGCCCTTCCAATTCACGAAGCCCAGTCCGTTCGACGAGTTGACTCAATGCATCTGGCATAGTGACACCCGCTTGGATTTTGGCAAACACAGTTTCCAGTTCGTCAGCCAATTCCGGTTGAGAAACATAGAGCTCAGAAGCCACTCTGCCAAGAGCAGCATTAAAGCCAAGTCCGGATTCCGTACAAACTACCAGAAGGTCAAGAGCATCAGGAACACCGTTTCTAATTTTTTTTTGGCGCTCCTTTTGAAATCGAAACAACATATAATTAGGCAAAAAAGTACCGACAAAAATACAAGTAATCACCAACAAGCTGTTGTAACTATTACCTATAGACAGGTAGTAAACAGCAAACGCGAACACTAGCCCGATTAAAGCAGATAAGATTTTGATTGCGTAAAAAATTGATAATGCACTTTTGTCATGGTATCCGGCATGCATTAATTTCTGAGAGTAAGTTTCGTTGTCTTTAGCATTACCGCGCCCAATTAAAGGACTCAAAGACTCTAACGTATGACTAAAATCATAAGGCTTTCTATGCTTCGCAGAGTTACCTTCAGATATCTGCTTTAACTTCTTATCTAACGGTGAGCGAGAACCAATGAAAAAAAAGCCTAAAGTAAAAGTCAGTAAAACCGTGGTCAGCAAGATCATTCCATAAAGAAAAAACTGATTGCTTAAACTGAACTCAGAGATAGCAACTTTCCATGCTTCGATATCTAATAGTTCCATAATCTAGATCTCTATATTGATTATTTTTCTTATCCACAGGGCGCCAATGGCAAGTAGAATAACCCCGATACTCACCATTGATACTCCTCTAGGATCACTATACAAAGGCTCGATGTATTCTGGGTTTACAAATTTGAGTCCAAAAAAGAGAGCAAATGGAGAAAGAGTCAGTATCCACGCAGAAAGTCGGCTCTCAGCAGAAAGAGTTCTGATTTTTCTTTCTAATTTAAAGCGGGCTCTTAATACTTCAGACACTTTTTGTAGATTTTCAGAAAGGTTCCCCCCGGTTTCTTTCTGTAGCATTACCGCGCTTGAAAAAGCCAACATAGAAACCGTCGGTATTCTTTCTGACATTTGTAAAATAGCGAGCCTTAAGTCATAGCCATAATTAAGTAAGTTATAAGTATTTTTGAACTCGCCCCCAATAGGCTCCGGCATCTCTTCACCAACTTCATTGAAAGACTGAACTAATGGCTGACCCGCCTGCAGAGCCCGACGAATGATATCCAAAGCATCAGGAAGCTGCTCTTCAAATCGTGCAATTCTGTATGTAACTCTATTTTGTACAAACAGATAAGCCAATACCCAAGCAAAAACAAAAAGAGCGACACAAATAAACCACACTTGATTGAAAACCAAGGCGGTCAGGGCCAATAAGGTTCCGCATAAAAATACAATCAACAAGAAGCGACTCAATGTGATCTTAAGGCCTGCTAATTCAAGCATTCGTTTCAGATCTGCAAAGAAAGGAATAACAATCAACTTTCGGTCAATAGGTGATAACTCTTTGTTGTAGTGATCTTTTAAGAGCGACAAACTCTCTTCATCAATGTTTCTTTGTGTCTCTTTTAAACGACGAGATAACTCTTTGTGCTTGGCTTTTTTACCGGCTGCGGGCAACAACAATGCCTGAGAAATAAACAACACCGCGACAAATAATAGGGCCAGCGATACAGTGACGTTATCCATAATCGGCTCCTCAGCTATGAGACTCAGCAAACAGTTCAAACGGCAAGTTAAGACCACGTTTAACCAACTGGTCATGAGACTGAGGCACCACACCCGTTGCGGTGTAATAACCTAAGATGTTGCCATGCTCATCTACGCCTTGACGCTGAAAGTGAAAAATCTCAGACATAGTGATGATATCTCCTTCCATACCATTGATCTCTTGAATGCTAACCATACGACGCTTACCGTCTTCTTGCCTTTCCATTTGAACCACCAAATGAATCGCAGAAGCAATCTGTGCTCGGAGGTTTTTCGTCGAAATATTCCAACCCGCCATCGAGAACATATTCTCAACACGACTTAAAGCATCGCGGGGGGTATTGGCGTGAATGGTTGCCAATGATCCATCGTGTCCAGTGTTCATCGCTGCCAACATATCTACAGCTTCACTGCCACGCACCTCACCAACAACAATCCGGTCTGGCCTCATACGCAGAGTATTTTTTACGAGCTCCCGTTGACTGATCTCCCCTTTACCTTCAAGGTTTGCAGGGCGAGTTTCTAAGCGAATAACGTGAGGTTGCTGAAGTTGAAGTTCGGCCGAATCTTCGATCGTAATAATTCGTTGGTCGCGGGGAATAAAACCAGAGAAGATGTTTAAGGTGGTGGTTTTTCCTGAACCAGTACCGCCTGAAATCAAGATGTTAAGTTCACCTTTGACAGCTGCTTCAACGAACTTAGCCATTTGTGGGGAGACTGACTTATACTCCAATAAGTTGTCCATGGTTAAGCTGTCTACTGCGAAACGTCGAATGGATACCGATGGGCCGTCTAAAGCAAGAGGAGGGATAATCGCATTTACCCGTGAACCATCGACCAGTCTAGCATCTACCATTGGAGACGCTTCATCAATTCGACGCCCCACTTGGCTGACAATACGATCTATGATGTTTCTAAGATGTCGGTCATCTAAAAATGTATAGGGCGTTTTTTCTAATTTACCGCCACGCTCAACAAATACATTCTTAGGTCCGTTAACCAAAATATCAGATACCGTTTTATCGGCCAACAACGGCTCCAAAGGCCCTAAACCAAATACTTCATCTTCGATTTGCTTGATAACCCTTTTCCGACCTTCAGCACTCATGGCATGACTTTGATCGTCTGCCATTAATTGAACAATAGCTTCATGAAGATCAACCTTTGCGCGTTCTTTATCAAGGCTCGAAAGTAGCCCAAGATCGAGTGTTTCAAGCAGCTGCTTATGGAAGTAGTGTTTAATGGAAAGTTCTTGCTCTAGGATTTTCTTTGCTCCATTAACCATTGCTTCCTGTTCCTCATTAGCATTTAAGCCTTGAGCAACAGTAGATTCACTTACGCCACCCTGAGGAAAAGTTGCGGTGTTATCACTTTCTTGTTGAGAAAATTGTTCTACTTTCTTTTCAAACTCAGGGTTTACATTTTTTCGTTTAAAGAACATAACGATCCCTCATTTATGCTTAGAACAAACAGCCTATGAAAATATCTTTTTGAACCAGCCTTTTTCTTCCTGATCTGGAGGTGAAAGGATATGAGACAAATCTATGATCGATCGTGTAATCGAACTCTTCTTTTTTGACTCAACCAAAGGCTGACCTAAATTGGCGCTCTCGAGCGCTACTTTAAAATCGTTAGGCATTAAATGGATATCATGCTTTCCAACGGTTTGTTCTATGTCTGATAACTTAATGGTTTGTCGTTTTTCATAACGATTCACAATGATCTCGATTGCGTCTTGCTGTAACCCATACTCAAATTTCAAAGTTCTAACCAATCGGTTACTGTTTTTGACAGACACTAAGGTCTGCTGTGCAACAAGTAATACCTTAGTCGCAGGAGAAATAGCCGATGCGAAGATATGATCTAATCCTCGAGAGAAATCGATAATAATGTAGCGATAGAAACGACGTAATACGGGTAACAACTTTCCAATTTTCTGGGCGTGTTCATAATCATCTGCGTTGTTTTCATGCTTAAAGCTCAACACGTGTAACCCTGACGAGTGCTTGTTCACCAAGCTACCCAACGACATCTCATCCAAATCATTCGAGCTATCAATTGCATCCGAAATACTATAGCTTGGGGTGATATTCAAATATTCAGGGATTACACCAAACTGAAGGTCTATATCGAGTAAAAGGACCTCATCCGGGTGATAGGTCGCTATTTCTACGGCCGTGTTAAGCGCTAAAGTTGTCGCTCCCATTCCACCTTTGGTGTTGATAAATAGGAACACTTCTCCGTAGCTTGAGTTTTCGATTTTCTCTGCCGCCGTTTTCTTAAGCAGAGGCAGAAGACCAGAAATAGAAATATCGTGAGACAGAAAATCCGAGGCTCCAAGTCTGAGCGCTATTTTCAGCGACCCGTTGTCATTCTCATCACCAAACACAACCAAAGATAAATCATGGTCTTCTAGTTGTAGATTATAGCTTTGCAAATCCACCATTTTCTGAGCCCAACTACCACTGGCTTCGACGAAGATAAGATCGGGAGCATCAATATTCTTCACATACTCTTCCGTCATCCCAAGTAAAGAAAATGACTCGATGTGCACATTTCGACAGCGTTTAAGTTGCTGTCTCATATGAGAGTGAAAATTCTCATTGTTATAAATCAGCCATACATTCAAGTTGGTTTTAAGGCGAATTGCATCGTCTTCATTCGGTAAAATATCAATTGCTTCGCCCATATTCCCACCTGTCTTCATTGCGGACATCTTGTCCTAATATCATCGAATCCTTCCTTTTATACATAAGATCAATTTCGATGATGGCATGACTCACTGACAATGTTTGCCATTTAATCTCACTATATAAAGCTCAAAAAAACCAATTGTTCCCAAAGAGATCTTTTAAGCTGTACCTATGACTAAGTGCCATATCAACGCCTAATTACTTGCATCAATTTAACTTATCAAAGACCTGGCTACTGCTCCCAGCAAGCTCCTCATCACCTTTCCCCACATAGCTGTCGTAGCCCGCTTGCATTCGCTCCCCAGTACCATCAGGTAACACCTGCAAATTCTCTTTAGTCGCATTAGGGTTATACGTTTGCTCCATCGTCACCTTCACTACCGACTGCCCTAACGGGGCATCATTCGCGCAACCCACCAATAGAACGACGAGAAATGCCATCATTGTTCTAATCATATCTATCTCCTTATAAATCATGACCAAATGAGCCTTCACTACCACCATCATTTGGCGTAATGTCCTTTGAAGCTTTAGAATGTTCTGAACCTGATTCTGACGGCTCTGCAATGTAAGCGCTCCTACCTAACAAGTAATATTCCAAGTCATTAGGATTCACGAAAGCATCTGTCGGCAAAGTTACTTTGTTTCTATCGATAGGCTTCGCTAACCTCGGTGTCACTAAAATCACGAGTTCAGTTTCTCCAGATACGTATTCTTGGCTATTAAAAAGCTGACCTAAAATCGGCACATCCCCAATACCTGGCATCTTGTTGCTGACATCACGCACGTTCTCACTTAATAGACCCGCAATACCGATGGTTTGACCATCAGCAAGCTCTAGCGTGGAGGAAGCACTGCGACGCGTGATAGGTGGGATGAAGTACGTCGCATTCGTAGAACCGGGGTCGATAGTCAAAGAGCTGCTGTTGGCAATTTCACTCACATCTACCGCTAGGTTAAGGTTGATTTTTTGGTCGCTGAGTACCGTCGGGATGAATTTCAGCCCCACACCATATTCTTTGTACTCAATAGTAATACCATCATCGTCGGGAACCGGGATCGGAAACTCACCACCAGCTAAAAACTCAGCCTTAGAGCCACTCAATGCGGTTAGATTCGGCTCAGCTAATACCTTTGCAACCCCATTTTGTTTAGCGACATCTAAAGCGAAAGTAAACAGAGTGTTACTATCGATGAAAGACCCTAATATTCCGTAGTCAGTTGAGGTGGGAATATCAAAGATAGGCGTAGCGCCTAGCACTCCCGCAGGAACAGACGATCCCCCCCAAGAAAAATCCGAACCGCTAGTTTGGAAAAAGTGAAAATTGGCATCGAACTTTCTTACTAAGCTTCTTTGAACCTCTGCAACGGTTACCTCTAACATCACTTGTTGAGCCCCACCGATAGACATCAAATTGATGACACCGGTAGCATCGGCTTGCTCACTACCACTGTCTTTTGAGTCGTCGGCGGTTTTTCCAGAAGAATACGTTTCCGCGATTCGCATCGCCACGTTCATTTGCTGTTGGTTACTTACCTGACCACTCAACAATAAGCGATTTTGTGCACTATGCACCTCAATCGTTTCGTCAGGCAAAAATTCATACAACTTTGCTTTTAAACTATTAAGATCATGGGTAACTTCGATATTGATAGACTCGATCAACTGACCTCTTGAATCCCAAGCCATCAAATTGGTCGCTCCTAACTTTTTCCCGATTAGAAACAGTTCGTTGGATTTCAACATCACAATATCAAGAACTTCTGGGTCTCCAAGAGACACTTTGCTTGCTTTCCCAGACAACACCACATGCGTTGATTTGTGATGTGGAACGGTGACTGTTTTTCCGGTTTGCAATGCAGCAAAGCTTACGTTCGAAAAACAGATCACGCTCAAAATACACGCTAATATTATTCTCATATTTCACCTCAATCCTTGACGCGCACACTAGAAGTTTCCGTACCTTTGATAATGGTTACTCTTGGTCGAGGCACGTATCGACGAACGACTTTCTTCTCAATTTCATGAGGATTTCTCAACGCTAGCTGAATACTCCCCTTGCTTTTAGCTGTTAGTAATTTTTCAGCATCTTTGGGGGAAACCTCTAACGTCACAGCGCGTACAATAATGGGGCTGTTTTCATTGGTTTTGGCGGTTTGGTCTACCGCTAACACTTTGATATTTTTGAGGACGGTTCGAGTCGCTGCAGAATTTTTACCATAAGAAACGGTATTGAGAATATCCACTTTATTCCCCGGTAATAGGAAACCAGCCACACCAATAACGTCATCAACTCGTATTGTTACTGCGCGCTTATTCTCCGGTATTAGCGCGGCTAATGTCGATCCCTCTCCAGGCGTAGTAAACCTCATTTTATGAAGAACTTCGCCAGCATAAATGGTATTGGCGACGACCTTGCCAACAAGTTCAGAAGCATCGGAGTAATTATTGTCATTAATCCAATCCACTTCCATTAACTTGGTCGTTAAGAATGTATCCTCAATAACGGTTCCAGCTTCAATTTCTTGTGACGCAACCACAACGGGATGGCGCTCCACTGTCTCTACTTCAACCGTTGGCTGAACTTGGTTGTCCATCCACTGCTTAGCAAAAAATACGGCAGCTAAACCAAATACTACGGACAATAAAAATAGTAGGAAAACTTGACTCTTATTCATTATTTTCTCCCTCGTGTCCATCAGAGGTAAAATAGACTTCCCATGCCATGGAAAGAATATCGTAGGTAATAACAGGCGGTAGTTGCTCAAACGAAAGTATATCTTTGCTTATACCAACGAGATCTTTCGGTAAACAAGGGAAGAGTGGTATTTTGCAAAGAGAATGCATCTGAGACAAACGCTCAAAAAAACCAACTTCAAGCTCAACTCCTTTTTCAGCAACAACGCGCATCCACAAAGCTTCATAGTCACCTTGGTTAAGAGGCTTAAATTCAATTTTGTAGCCCAAGCGTCGTAGAAATGCAGGATCGCTTATTTTCTCTGGATTCAGATTAGTAGAGAAAGCAAGCGTTAACACGAATGGCATCGTGACTTGTTGACCATTAGGTAGCGAAAGGTAATCAAAGGAGTACTCCATCGGCACAATCCAGCGATTAAGCAATGTATCCACAGGCATGGGTTGACGTCCAAGGTCATCAATCACAAAGATGCCGTTGTTGGCCATCATTTGTACAGGCGCTAGCCAAACCCGACTGTTCTCAGAGTGATTGACTTCAAGCATGTTCATAGACAGCTCGCCACCCACTTGAATATTTGGCCGCTCACAATTGAGCCAACGCTTATCATATTGATCTTTAAGAGAAACTAAACTATCACTACCATTACTATCTAAAGGTTTATGGTGTTGAGTAGAGAAAACCTTGATGATATTACCAAGCGCATAAACGGCATAAGGAATAAAAACAGACGTATGTAAGGCATTCACAATACGCGTTGCCACAAATGTTTTACCCGTTCCAGCATGCCCATACAACAACAAAGCTCTCCCTGAATTAATTGCCGGTCCCAACACAGAGATCATTCTGTTGACACCATAAACATCACTCAGTGCCGCTTCGACATGTGGTCGCGTCACTAACTCAGCTCTTAGATCTTGTTGTTTTACAATGTCACTATATTGAGCAAGTGAAACAGGGACAGGTCCAAGATAAGCATCACGGGTAAAGGCGAGATCAGCTTCTTCCATGCCTTTTTCCGACAGAGAATATCGGACATGACTATGTGAAGATGACTCTAAGGATAGAGCCGAAACTGGCTGAAAAACTTCAATCAATGATTTTTTTCTAAGTACCGCAAGTCCGTTTTCAACAATATGCGTCACTACACACAAATAGTTAGAAAGCTCTAATACATCAGATTTAGGGTACGCAGATAAGTGCTTGAGCAATAAGTTTTCAATCACAACTTCAGGTATACCAAGCGATTCAATGGAAGTCGGTACCAAAGGAGCTGATATTTGAGGCTTTAAGTTGCTCGGGGAAGGAATCCCTCTCATATCCATATATCCTCTCCAACACATCGATTAGTGATTTAGTTTGACCTATGTAAAATAACTGTACATCGCTAAACCTATTACAACTGAAGGAGCAAATGGCATTGTTACTTTATTTGAGTACCGAGAATGCACAACCGACTCATAATTAACATTAGGTGATATTCCACTCACAAACATAAGTTTCTCTTCCAAATACCGTCTAACCGTTATTTCACTATTATTTGCCCGATTATAAAGCAGATAAAATGCTCCTATAACGCCGGAAGCTATGAGTATGTAATAAGTTACATCAAGCAATGACCCCCACCCAACATACAATCCAATAACACCCAAAAACTTCACATCCCCTGCAGACATTGCTCTCAGAAAATATAATATCAAACCTAAAGAAAAAAGAACGACAGCACCAGTTAATGAATGAACTAACTCATAGAATGAAAAACCATCATTTAACATTAATAATAAATACAACAATAAAAATAAAATCAGTACCTTGTTTGGTATACGATGCTTATCAACATCGTATACCGAAACAATGATAAGCAACGCCCAAAAAACTAAAGATTCACTTATCATTAAATTAAATACCCGCCACAATCGAAAGAAACTTATTGATTAGAGCAGTCGCGATTCCAGAAAATATTAACCAAGCGAGGATGACAAGCGAAGCAGCTCCAATGACATATTCCACTACAGTTAAACCTTTCTGGTGCCCCTCCCTTTTTAGGTTCATGTGACAAGCTCTTACGATGTACTGATTTGATCAACAATCGTACTTAACTTCGTTGATAGCGCAGTACCAATACCGGTAAATATTGTCGTCAACCCCAATACAAGCATCGCTGCACCAATTACGTATTCAATAACCGTAAGACCTTCTTCATCATTCATGAATTCTTTACAATTTTTCAAAAACTTACTCATGAGAATCTCTCCTTGATTTAGCTAACAGGTTTTGTTTACCTGTAAACTAAATCTAGAGCTGAACAATATATTTGGTTAGGATTTTCTTGCCATTTACTTGCACTTTTTTGTGGTACTTCTAATCTAATTAGTATGTTTAGTTATTTACCTATTATTGAGTCATACTTTTAGTACAAAACTGGACACATATGAGTATAAATATAGTTACACCATTATTATCGGATGTGGATAGTGAATTTAACTCAATTATTAACAAAAAAATTAGCCACTATTTTTCCGTGCAATATTTTGGTCAAGATATCTCTATTATCAGTAACTTAGATGTGAGATTGGTCTTTTTTACTCTCAATAGTAACGATAGTTATCAATTGCTTAACATGGCAATTTCTATTTGTGAGAACCTAAATAAGCGAATAGTCATTATTTGCTCATCTCCGTTACCGAATATTATTCAAAATCATAAAAATGTTTTTTTTATTATCGAAACGAGCAGCAATCATCTAAGTCGTAAATTCGAAGAACTAAAAGAGAAAACACAGCATATTTTTGATCCTCATTTCGACATCGATAGAAACATGAACAAGAACAACCAATTACCAGCAAAAATATTCACATCGGAAGTTGTCAATTTTATCATGAGGAATATCAACAGAGACATTAGAGAAACAGAAATTGCCGATCGATGTCATTGTTCAACAACCTACTTTTCGAAAAAGTTTCATCTACACTTTGGAGTAAGCTTTAGAGACTTTGTGTGCGACAAGCGGATTTTGTTGGCTAAGAAGCTGATTGAAGCGGATACCGAATCAAAAATTGCTGTGATTGCTTATCAATGTGGCTACAAGGATGTCTCGTACTTCTCGAGAATTTTTAAGAAAAGGACCGGAGTAACACCGGCAAGTTACAGGCGTACGTGCATGGATAACAGAAACCGCTAATTTTACTCTCAAAAATAAAAAAACATGGTACATTTAACATGATTTTAACAAAAATAACTTAGCGAAAAACATGGAGTTAGACAATGATTCAGCCTAACGAGTTTAGCCAAGAACAAGCAACAGCTCTCCCTACACCCAATGATATGATTTTAAAATGGGCAGAAGAACGCCCAGATGAGATCTATTTAAAACAAATAATTAACCGCCAGTTTGTGGAGTTCACATATAAAGAGGTGGCCGATAAGGCACTCAAACTTGCTTCTGCATTAGAAGCTCTTGGCGCCAAACCTGGTGACCGAGTGGCTCTGGTTTCTAAAAACTGTGCAGAGTGGTTTATCTGCGATCTTGCCATGATGTTGGGAGACTTTGTTAGCGTCCCTATTTTCCCAACAGCTGGTGCCGATACGATTCAATACTGTATTGAACACAGCGAAAGTAAGATTGTAATTGCGGGTAAACTCGACGATGCTACTGCAACGCAAAAAGTGTTAGATGACAACCCAAGCCTGATAAGCATCTCGCTTCCTTATGACAGTGCAGCAAAATGTCATCATACTTTTGAAGAACTCATCGATAAACATGAACCATCAACCAAACGCCCTCAGCATCACGACGATAAGCTAATGTCACTTGTTTATACTTCGGGTACATCAGGGCTACCAAAAGGCGCAATGCTTACATACGGCGCGTTTACTTGGTCTGTTCAAAGGTTGATTGACCATATTGGAATCCAGCCCGGCGATCGCCTGTTTTCTTACCTACCACTGGCCCATATTACAGAGCGCGTTTACATCTTTGGTTCTTCAGTGATGGGTGGCGTAGTCACGGCTTTCCCAGAGTCTTTAGACACGTTTATTGATGATGTGAAAATGCATCGTCCAACTCTGTTTATTTCAGTTCCTCGCCTATGGACTCTGTTCCAGCAGCGAATCCAAGACAAATTGCCACAGAAGAAGCTCAATTTCTTGTTGAAGATTCCATTTGTAAACAACCTCATCAAAAAGAAATTAGCGGATGGTTTGGGCCTAGATCAAGCTCGCGTACTTGGTTGTGGCTCAGCTCCAGTATCACCCGCTCTACTTTCATGGTACGAAAGTGTTGGTCTACATATTACCGAAGCTTGGGGCATGACAGAGTCATTCGCGTATAGCACACTCAACTACCCATTTAGAGCAGACAAAATTGGTACGGTTGGCAATGCTGGTCCGGGGATTGAACTCAAAATAGCGGAAGATGAAGAGATCCTTGTTCGAGGCAAGGGCCTATTCTGTGGCTACTACAAGAATGATATTGCGACCCAAGAATCTTTCAATTCAGAAGGTTGGCTCCATACTGGAGATATTGGCGATATTGATAGCGAAGGCTACCTAACGATTCGTGGACGTAAGAAAGATACCTTTAAAACCGCTAAAGGTAAGTTTGTTGCTCCCGTCCCTATCGAGAATAAACTCTTTGAGTATAGCCGCGTAGAAATGATGTGTTTGATAGGCTTAGGCTTACCAGGTCCTATCTTACTTGTCGTGCCCCATGACTTCCCTAACTTTGATAGAGCTCGTTATGAGAGAACGACCAAACGTGTTATCGAGAAAATGAACGAGCAGCTCGCCTCACATGAGAAGATCAAAGGCGTACTGATGATTAAGGAACCATGGAGTATTGAGAATGGCGTATTAACGCCTACTCTCAAGATAAAGCGACATATCCTTGAACAGAAATATCACGAAGTCGGTCATAACTGGCCAAAAGATAAATTGGTGGTTTGGGAAGAATAACCATCACTTCCAACTAACCCTGAATAAAGATGCTACTAAATATAAATTAGCACTAAGAGGGAGTTAATAGCTCCCTCTTTTTATGTGACTCAACTTCCTATTGATAGCTCTTCCTACTGATAGCATTAACACAAGTAAACGAAACCACAGATAAATATTACAAGGTTAACCTGATAATTACATCTAACATCTTATCAAAGCAAGGACCTAACGCTTCTTCATCAATGGCATGGCAATACACCCCTTCGAGCTGAGCAGGATCATAATCCGCACTTAAACCTGGATCATCTAAAAGTGCGCTCGAGTTTGCCATTCGTAACAATAAGTCTTCACCAAGCTCGCTATCAGGCCCGGTTGCCGATGTTAATGATGAACCTAACCCCAGAGTAAAGACATAGATATCTTCCCCTCTTGCGGCTTCTGCGATGTCTTCAACTAGATTACGAGCAACCCGATTAACCCGGGAATACAGATCATTAGCAGAATGACTATCTGGGTCATATTGCGGCACGGGACGTAAGTAGTGGGCGGGATTTAAGATATTGAACTCAGTAGCGCCCGAGTCATGAGTCGTATAATAAGTTGGCATTTCACTTATATGATCATCAATGTCACTCCCTTCGTAACCACCAGACAAAGTGGTGGCAATTAAATCATGCCTCCAAAGCCCTCTGGGAGTACCACTACTGCTATCACTGGATCTAATCGCGCCAACGTGTGAACCACCGTCTTCAAAGTCAAAAGTTGAAGCAAAGGTATTAGGAGCCCCATCGGTAAAAAAAACTATTACTTTCAAGTTGGCAGGATCCGTCACCGTTCTTAACTCATTCAGAGCTCGATACATTCCCTCCGATGCATTGGTATATTGAGCATTAAAAGTGGTACCAAAATTAAAGTTATCTATCTCCGATTTGATAGTACTTCGACTATGGCCTCGAGTCGTACTGAACACCACAGGAACCTCAGCCCCAAAGGCGAATTTAACCAGTGAAATACGGTCAAATCCTTCATGAAAATTTTCGACAAATGACTTAGACCTGTCAATAACATCTTGGGTCACATCGCCTATGCTCCCAAGCCTCAAAGATGTTGTGTTATCAATCACTAATACCAAATCAACTGGACGGCGGATGGATTGCGCGGACACGCCTGGACTAAATGAATCTAAACCTATCAAGGGTAAGAAAATAGTGGGCACTTGTGCTGTCGCCGAAATATCAATGGAGATATTACCAAAATCATCATGCGAGAAATTTGCCCCACCGAAGCTTGGCGTTGCTGAGTAGAAGTCAGCAGGGAAATTGGCTGAAAAATACTTTTGAGCTGCTGCTCGCCCTGCATCTTCACCATTAGCAACCGCTCTCGCGGCTGCAATACTTGCAGCATCGACCGCCGCAAATAACTTGGACTTAACAATATAAGCTCGCCCAACATCAACAGAAAGCCCAACCACTAAGAGAATAAAAGGCAGTGCGATAACTGACATCAAAGCCACTAGTCCCCGACTGTAACGGTATTTGATTGGAGCTCCAGTATCCATATTGACCTCCCTACATATATGTTGTGTCGCTCAGAATGTATTCATCATCAAAAATTCGACTAAAAATAGGCGAATAGTCATAGAACACTTCGACGCTATACACGATCTCCCCATCATCTAACGCCAACGTCAAATTAT
Source organism: Vibrio toranzoniae (assembly GCF_024347655.1). NCBI lineage: Bacteria > Pseudomonadati > Pseudomonadota > Gammaproteobacteria > Vibrionales > Vibrionaceae > Vibrio > Vibrio toranzoniae. Next base: position 2,496,928 of record NZ_AP025514.1, read on the forward strand.
TAATAAGCGGAGGATCATCTGCATCGATATCAGAGCATTCTCCATCAACTTCCCAGTTACTGCAGCTAGACCAAATATTACTATTTCGAGCTAACCCATATTGGTTCCAACGGTATTGGCTTTTTACATAAGGAAAAGCATCTTCTTGGCCAACCACCTCGGTAATATAAATAACGCCGTCTTGAGTCAAATCCAATGTTCCCGATGTCGTTGCAATGATATCCATGACTTCTTGAGGTGGATCTGTATTACTCCGCGAGATAATGTTACCGCCTTCTCGACTGATACTGATAATGATGTGGTTAGCTTGAATAAGGTGTGTGATATCGACGGCAGCAACAATAAGCAACATAAACAATGGTGCAATCAAGGTCATTTCAATTGCTGCAAACCCTTTTTCTGTGCTTTTTGTTTTTATCTTTAAAGGAAGCATCTTGTTTCTCCTTAAAAAGCTTCGTTTTTCATTGCCGCACTAACGGTAAACTTAAACTTTCCATCGTCGAGCAAAACATACATATAAGGGTTAACAGATGGCCATTCGCAATCGAGATGAATAGAAATGATATCTCCAGAACCACCAAAACCGCTGACAGCGTTGCCATAAACATCTTCAACACGTATGTTTTGGACGTCCATCACTTTATCGAGCAAGCCACTCGAAGATCGAGAGATTTGTTCTAGTATTGCCGCTTCGCGATTACTCGATGCGTCAGGATCCAAATCAGAGCGGCCTGTGATCGCATATCTGGCGCCCTCTCTTGCCGAATGCTGCATGGTCAATTTAACAAATCCATATATGCCAAGATCGACAACCGTTAGGAAAAGAGCAAAAAATAGGCTTACCACAATCGTAAACTCTATAATAGCGATGCCTTTCATCTTGGAACTTACACAGTTTCGAGCACGGTTATGCAACGAACATTTTGAAAAATATCTCATACATCACATCCCCTACCTCTTTGTTTTTCTGTCTACTACATTTAGTCCAATCGAAAACCTAGGAGAGATAAAAACAGACCTTTACACATATAGGATTAATAAATTAGTTATTCAAGTTTTATATTTTTACGCATTTAAAGGTTGTAATATGGAAGTGTAACTCCAGGTAAAGTAAATTTAACTGTTTCATATTCAATTACTTAAATTAAATATCAATTAAAAATAATATAATCGATACCTAGCCTTCATTTATTAATCATTAAAATAACTGTATGTTTTATATCCATTAGAAAAAGAAAAGAGATAAAGGGCACGAAGAGGATTTCCATACAAATATGAACCTCTGTCTCAAAAGTAAGACAATAAAACTTAAAAATAAGCATTTAGTTTAGTAATAAGTAGAATTCTCAAACTCTAAGTTATTAGTGACTAAAATAAGATTGAGTTAAGTTGGCAGAAGTAGATCTGTGTTGAGCAAAATTTAGCACTTGGAGCACTATTCAATGGATAAAAGAGCATATTTCGGCGTTGACTGAATAACTGCACGAAGAAGTTTCTGATATATCAAAGAGCTAGTTTTGGTTTTGCAAAGAGAGTAAACATCATTGTTCCTTACAAGTCCTGCAGTGTAACTCTTTCTAAGAAGAAAGAGTTACATACGCTAATCTAACTCACTTCCAAAACGGTTTTCTCAGCTCTTCGTTAACCTGACTTTGGGTAATACCAACATCTTCAAGTAAATGATCCGACAGTTCAGATAAGTGTTTTCTTGTTCTACGATTCTGAAGATACATCTTAAACTTAGAATAGAATTTCTTAACTGGGAACGATGATAAGAATGAATGATGAGTAGTTGATATCTCTGTTATTGTGTTCATTGCAACTCTCCTATTGATTTTCCGCTTTGTCGTGGTCAATAATCGACCAATAGCGCACTAACGACAAACGATAGATACTGGCAGTCAGTTAAGGATAACTAATGTGAGAGAACGAACCCCACCATTCCAAGGGATCTATTACTTTTACACTGCAGCTGAAACAGGCAGTTTTAAACTCGCCGCAGAAAAGCTATTTGTCACGGCTGCAGCCGTCAGCCAACAAATTCGCCAACTTGAAGAGTGGTTAGGCGCAGATCTGTTTATTCGCCAACACCGGAAAATAGTATTAACTCACGAAGGTGAAGTGCTCTATCTACAAGCGAAAAAAGGCTTTGCTCATATTCAAGATGGTGTAAGACAAATCAACCAAGATCCTAACCCCACTCAATTATCAATTTCTACCGTGCCCTCTTTTGCACAACATTGGTTAGTGCCTCGAATTGGCGATTTTCGCGAGCGTCATCCAGATTTATCTATGCTGATCGAACCGACCAACAAGTTAGTAACCTTTGAAGATTCTAATATTGATGTCTGTGTTCGATATGGCCATGGTCAATACCCAAACATTGAATCACGTTGGTTAATGGACGAAGTGGTTTACCCTGTCTGCCACCCTATCTACCAAGAAAATCATGGGATTTATGATATTAACGACTTGCATAAGGCCGAATTGATTGAAGATCGCTGGCCTGATATGGATTGGAACCTATGGTTAGACGTTGTTGGTGTGAAAGCTGGCCGTTCGTCACTGCAATTTGATGGATCTCATTTTGTTTTAGAAGGCGCGTTATCGGTTCAAGGTGTAGCGCTGGTTAAGCACAGCTTGGTGTATCGTTATTTGCAAGAAAAGAAGTTAGTAAGAATTGGTAACATTGCGCTCAAGCCCAAATACAATTACTTTTTATGTGCCCCCGCAGGTTACTTTCATCGAGAAAAAATAAAACGTTTCGAAGAATGGATGCAGGCCCAAGTTAAATTGTTTGGCGATAGGGGTAGAGAAGAATTGTCGATTATCCACACCGATTACGAACTCAAATGGTCGAATAATTCATAAAGCGAAACTGGTATACTGAGCTCAAATAAATGGCGAGAGCACCTCATGACACAAGAAAATAACCCACTTCATGGTATCACTCTACAAAAGCTACTGACTGAATTGGTTGAGCATTACGGTTGGGAAGAGTTGAGTTACATGGTGAACATCAACTGTTTCAAAAAAGACCCGAGTATTAAATCTAGCTTAAAATTCTTGAGAAAAACAGACTGGGCACGAGTTAAAGTTGAGTCTATTTATATTGAGTTAAAACGGAATTCATAAGTCTTAGTCTTCCAGAAATGAGATAACAAAAAGCCCCGCCAGTCAGACTAGCGGGGCTTTTTAGTTAACTTAGAAAAGAGCTAATTACTTACCAGCTTCTTTTTCTGCTTTAACTTTTGCAATTACTTCGTCAGCAACGTTAGTTGGACATGGAGAGTACTGTTGGAATTCCATAGAGAATTGACCACGACCCGAAGTAATAGTACGTAGGTGACCGATGTAGCCGAACATCTCAGAAAGAGGTACGTCAGCTTTAATACGAACACCTGTTACGCCTGCTTGTTGATCTTTGATCATGCCACGACGACGGTTAAGGTCACCGATAACATCACCAACGTGATCTTCTGGAGTGAATACGTCAACATGCATAATTGGCTCAAGAAGTTGCGCGCCAGCTTTAGGCATAGATTGACGGAATGCACCTTTCGCTGCGATTTCAAATGCGATAGCAGATGAATCGACTGCGTGGAAACCACCATCGAAAAGTTCAACTTCAACGTCTAGAGTAGGGAAGCCAGCTAGTACGCCGTTTTCCATCATAGATGCAAAGCCTTTCTCAACTGCTGGCCAGAATTCTTTAGGAACGTTACCGCCCACAACAGAAGACTTGAATGAGAAGCCAGAACCAGCTTCGCCTGGTTTGATACGGTAATCGATCTTACCGAATTGACCAGAACCACCAGATTGTTTCTTGTGCGTGTAGCTATCTTCAATTGCTTGAGTGATAGTTTCACGGTAAGCAACTTGAGGAGCACCTACAGTTAGGTCAACGCCGTATGTACGCTTAAGGATATCTACCTTGATGTCTAGGTGAAGTTCACCCATACCTTTAAGGATAGTTTCGCCAGTCTCTTCGTCAGTCTCAACTTGGAAAGATGGATCTTCTGCAACCATTTTACCGATTGCAATACCCATTTTCTCAGAACCGCCTTTATCTTTTGGAGATACAGCGATTGAGATTACTGGAGTTGGGAATACCATTGGCTCAAGCGTTACTGGGTGCTTAGGATCACATAGAGTGTGACCAGTTTGCACGTTCTTCATACCAACGATCGCAATGATGTCACCAGCTTGTGCGCTAGTTAGTTCGTTACGGTCATCAGCTTGCATCTCAACCATACGGCCAACACGCTCAGTTTTACCAGTAAAGGCATTAAGAATAGTGTCACCTTTGTTCAATTTACCAGAGTAAATACGAACGAAAGTTAGGGCACCGAAGCGGTCATCCATGATTTTGAATGCAAGCGCTTTAAATGTCTCGCTTGTAGAAACGATAGCGTGCTCGCCAGTTTCTTCGCCTTCTTCGTCCATTAGAGGTTGAGGATCAACTTCAGTTGGAGAAGGTAGGTAATCTACAACAGCGTCAAGAACGATTTGTACGCCCTTGTTTTTGAATGCAGAACCACAGAAAGTTGGGAAGAATGCTAGGTCACGAGTACCTTTACGGATACAACGCTTGATGTCTTCAATAGAAGGCTCTTCACCTTCCATGTAAGCTTCCATTAGGTCATCGTCTTGCTCTACAGCAGTTTCGATTAGCTCTTCACGGTATTGTTCTACGTCATCTACCATGTCCGCAGGAACATCTTTTATTTCGTAGTTTTCAGGAAGACCAGTGTCATCCCAAACGTATGCTTTACGGCTTAGTAGGTCTACAACACCAACGAATTCGTCTTCACGACCGATTGGTAGAACCATAACTAGAGGAGTTGCACCTAGAACGTTTTTAACTTGGTCAACAACGTTGTAGAAATCTGCACCCATACGGTCTAGTTTGTTAACGAAGATCAGACGAGATACACCTGATTCGTTAGCGTAGCGCCAGTTAGTTTCTGATTGAGGTTCAACACCACCAGAACCACAGAATACACCGATACCGCCATCAAGTACTTTAAGAGAACGGTATACTTCAACTGTAAAGTCAACGTGTCCAGGAGTATCGATAACGTTTAGACGGTGATCGTTCCAAAAACAGCTTACAGCTGCTGATTGGATAGTAATACCGCGCTCAGCTTCCTGTTCCATGAAGTCAGTCGTTGATTCGCCATCATGTGTCTCACCAGATTTGTGGATTTGACCAGTTAGCTTAAGGATACGCTCAGTGGTAGTTGTTTTACCCGCATCAACGTGCGCGAAAATACCAATGTTTCTGTATTTCGATAAATCTGCCATTGTCTTACTCTGTTAATAGGATATAAAATGCGCGCAGAGTATATCACAATCTGTGAAGACTGATAGCTTTGCATGCATTTGGGTCTAAAAAACTTTGCCTTTTTCTAACATATAGAAAAAGGCACTCAAGTAGTAACAATCTAAGTGATTGTTATTTATAGTGCTAACCCAAAGTTCAATCGGCTTTAAGGTTAGGCTGAATTGCTGCTGTATAGAGTAGCTGAAGTGAGTTCAATTACAACTCATCAAAAGCATTAATTGCCTCTGATAACTTTTTCACACCGTGGATCTGCATTCCTGGAATGCCACCTTTAGGCATATTAGCCGCCGGTACAATCGCTTTCTTAAAGCCGTGTTTGAATGCTTCATTTAAACGTTCTTGCCCGCTTGGTACAGGTCGAATCTCACCCGCTAGGCCTACTTCACCAAATACCACCACATCTTTGGGTAATGCTCGGTCTCTGAAACTAGATAGTAGTGCCATCACCAACGCAAGATCAGCACTGGTTTCGGTTACTTTAACACCACCGACGACATTCACAAACACATCTTGATCAGCCATTTGTAAGCCGCCATGTTTATGCAGCACCGCCAATAACAGTGAAAGTCTGTTTTGCTCTAAGCCGACAGCGACACGACGCGGGTTAGCCAGCTGTGAATAGTCGACCAGAGCTTGGATTTCAACAAGAAGCGGACGAGTCCCCTCCCATACAACCATCACTGAACTGCCCGAGGTTTCTTCTTCACCACGAGACAAGAATATAGCAGATGGGTTGCTGACTTCTTTTAACCCTTGACCTGTCATGGCAAACACTCCCAGCTCATTCACCGCACCAAAACGGTTTTTGTGGCTGCGCAATGTTCTAAAACGGCTATCTGTTCCACCATCCAGAAGAACAGAACAGTCAATAATGTGCTCAAGCACTTTTGGCCCCGCTAGCGTACCGTCTTTCGTTACGTGTCCCACTAAGAATACCGCAACGTTATTCTGTTTTGCGTAACGTGTTAATGCGGTTGCTGACTCACGAACCTGAGCAACGCTGCCTGGTGATGACTGAACATCAGCGACATGCATAACTTGGATTGAGTCAATGACCATGATCTTTGGCTGTTCTTTTTCCGCGATCTGACAGATCTTATCTACGTTCGTTTCAGAGAGCATTTTGAGATGCTCTTTCGGTAAACCAAGTCGAGAGGCACGCATTGCTACTTGTTGCAATGATTCTTCACCTGTCACATAGAGAGTAGGCAACTGAGAAGAGAGCTGACACATGGTTTGCAGCAGCAGTGTTGATTTACCTGCACCAGGGTTACCGCCAATCAGGATAGCAGCACCAGGCACGACACCACCGCCTAGCACACGGTCAAGCTCTTTGAAGCCACTGCTAAAACGAGGGACTTCTTGCAGGTTAATTTCCGATAATGTCTGAACACTCGCTTCCGTGACCCCACCCGCATACCCAGATAACCTTTCATTACGCACGACCTGAGGTGAAGCGGCTAACCTAACTTCTGTAATCGTGTTCCAAGCACCACATGCATTGCACTGCCCCTGCCAACGTGGAAAGTCAGCCCCACAGTCATTACACACATAAGCTCGTTTTGCTTTAGCCATAAAACCTCAATAATTAGCTTGGCAACTGGTCAATGTTGCTATTTTGTGACCCCGTTGACCGTACACATAAAAATAAACGTTGCAGTAGAGTCATGAATATCTAAAGATCAAATACAACTTGTCGATAACAATAACGCACCGTCCATTCTAACAAGAAAAGTATGCAGCAATCTGAAATTCTATCTGTAGCAGAACGTTTAATCCCGGCTTACCACGCCGAAGATTTCGAATTCCTTCTTTCTCAAATGACAGAAGGGGAATCGCCGTCTCTGAAGCTGCTCGTTAAAATGGAACTGAATCGTATCATGGCTCCGTGTACAAAGAGCATTGATTTACGCGGGCGCATTGATAATGAGTGTCGTCAATTCACTCTCGACGGCCGTAAGCACTGGCTCGATGACATTGCTTTAAACGCGTACCAGCGTGGTACTAAAAAATTTAAAGGCTATACCGAAGGCACGTGGGAGTTAGTCATGGCACCACGCACCCAGCAACACCACAGTGCTGTTAAAACCGCCTCTCAAGATCACCATGATATCACCAATGCTAATAGCCCATATGAAGCCGAGGCCATAAATCTAGGCTATGACTTAAAGCGCCAAGAAAACAGACTCAAAATCAGCTCACAGGTTGAAATCACCACCTCTAAGGGGCAAAGCTTACATGGGGTAACGGTTGATATCTCCCCATCGGGTGCCAAGTTTAAGGTGCCAAGCGCCTTTAAATACAATCTCGGTGAGATCATCAGTGTTAAGTTCACAGAGATGGTTGAAAAGTCGCAAGAAATCGATGTTAACCAAACCGTTGAATTTCGAGTTCTAGGCATTGATGAGTCTTACGAGAACGATGCTGTTAAATTTTTGAGAACGATCAAAGTAAGCGATACCAATATTGTGGCTCGCTTACTTGAAGAATCTTTAAATAGTTCAAGTAAAAAAACCAGCCATGAGAATCAAGACAGGGTTATTCGAACTCGTACTCGAGGGATTGAACACACTTATCTAAAACACACCTGTAATCTTCCCCTGTTCTTCAGTGGCAGTGAGTTAAAACTCACCCTACTCACGGACAACAACCACCCGCTATGGCAATATTGGCACGATGAAAGGAACCAGCAAGCTCTGGGGACCTTGTTCAACGAACAACGCATGAATTTACTGGCTAAGCCTGGTGTTAAAGGTACAAGTAACGTCATCTACTCATTCACCCACGAACATCAGAATAAGACCTTGTTCTACTCGATGATGCTACCTGAAGCTTCTCGTGAACAAAGACAACTGTTCTGGCACATCGGAGGGAAACGTAAGAGTTGGAAGACATTCAAATTTTCTGTTTTCGAACTATCAGATAGTGAGCGACAAGCCTTGGCCAAGCATTCAAATACGCTAGCTCAAAGCTCTGCGCAATTGACCCACTGCGGCATTTTGCAGGAAATAGGCGATCACGAAAGTGCTGCTGACTATCTATTGAGTGAAAAACCACGGATTCCAAGCAGTGAACTGAATCGCTTCCGCCACCCACGTACCGTGGTTGGGAATATTAAAAGCATCTACTTTGATTCCCAAACTCGTCGTAAAGAGCCGAGATACCAATTTAAGTCACCGTTGCAACTCACATCACAAGATGGCGCGACAGCGAGCGGGCAAACCTTAGACATCTCGAAACGTGGACTCAGCATTACTCTTGAACAACCGATGGTACTCAAGATTGATGATCCGGTATTGGTCAACTTCAATGAGCTACAGCTTTACGACAAAAACTTGCCTCTAAGCATTGTCCCTTATCACGTAATTCGAGTAAGCCCGAACGGTCGCAAAGTGCAATTAGTTATCGAAGAGAGCGCTAAAACAATGCGTACTATCGCCTTTCTCAATGGGCTTATTGATCAGAACCAGAGTAAGTTAATTAAGAAACAAGAAATACTACCAACGCATTCACTCCTCGAATCGTTGCACAATATATTGCTTAGCAAGATGGTCAGCAGCCCAATATTCATTGATAAACCTGGCTCAACGCTGCGCTGTAAGATCATTGGTGTAAACTTTCCATTGAATAAGCATCTCGCGCTACTCGCCAAACTAGGACACAACCAAAAGTTCTCACTCGAACCTATTTTCAAAGGACACTCTAACTCGCTATTGGCTGAGCCACTGAAAAGAATTGAAGGTGCAAAGCCTAAACACCATGATGTCTACATTGCCGCAGTTAAGTTTGGTGACAAAATACAATCAGTACATACTAAATTGATCAAAGAATTCGCTTCAGCAAAAGAAAGGATCTTATTCATTAAAAAGGCACAACATTTAGGTGATGTGTACGTGCTAAGAGTAACGACCGCGCCAATTTTTAATCCGCTGACGAGCCTGTTCCAATCGGATTTAGAAGAGCTCTCAAGAATTAGCATGCATCAAGCAAAGAAATTGGAGAACGAGGTCACCGCTTTTATTGGTTATGGCGAAGTAGAAGATATTACCGATGAAGTGTTGATTCGATTGGAGCTGACGCGCTAAATAAACATGTCGTAAATAACGGTATCGATTTGTCGAGTCATGAACTTAGCCGATTTGAAAATAGAAAAAGCAAGCTCATCACCTGCTTTTTTGTACCTGAGCTCTATTATAAATTAGTTACGAATAGAGCTTATCAAGAGACAACCTTAAGGTTTCGCCTGCCAACTTATCTTTTGCTGCTTAGCTAATACACCCGATAAGATACACAGTACCCCGCCTAACCCTGCGTAGCGCACCGCAGTTTGAGCTTGTTGCTCAACTTTGGGTTTCGCATGGTAGGCAATACCGAGACCCGCTGAATTCATCATAACCAAGTCATTCGCACCATCACCAACTGCAACCGTGTTATGCAATTCAAGCTCATACTCTTCAGCCAGCTCAACTAAAATGTCGGCTTTGGTTTGCGCTGAAACCACATCACCCAGAACTTTACCCGTTAGCTTGCCTTTAACGATTTCTAAAGTGTTCGATTGAGCATGGTCAAGGTCTAGCGTGTCTTTCAAATAATCCGAAAAGTAAGTAAAGCCGCCAGATGCTATAGCCGTCTTCCAGCCAAGTTTATTCAGAGTATTAACAAGCGAGACTAAATCAGGCATGAATCTCAGTGATTGACGCACTTGCTCCAAGATAGCTTCATCAGCACCTTTAAGTGCTCCTACTCGTTGGCGTAAGCTCTGTTCAAAATCCAGTTCTCCTTGCATCGCACGCTCGGTGATTTCAGAAACTAACTCACCGACTCCAGCCAGCTTTGCAATTTCATCAATGCATTCAATCTGAATCGCGGTGGAATCCATATCCATCACAATCAAACCCGGCTTAGATAAATCTGGGACCTCACTAAGACAAGCATAATCGAGCTTTAATGCTTGTAGGATCTCTTCGTGTGCTGGGGTTAAATTACCAGACATCAAAGCCACTTCATAATGCCCAACCTTCCACGTATCAAGGATGGTGTTGTAAGTGCCAGTGAAAAAGTCGATGTCATCAAAAGATTGTGGTGAAAGGTACTCACCGAACACAATCCAATTCGCTTTAGCCTTAGCGAGTTGAGAAGCAAAGCGGGTCTCGGGGAGTCGAGTTAATAATGTCGTATGCCTTTTAATCGGCAGATATTTCTGAGCATCCATGTGTATGATTCCTAATTAACTATGCTAAACGTTAACCTATTGCAATTTGAAAACGCAAGTCTCAATATGTCTTAATCATAACATTTGTTTATTTCAGGCTTCGTGAAACATGAATGAATCATTGTTCTCAATACGTAACGCTTTACGAATGCTAGCGCTCATTTTGCTGGCTGCGATGTTCGTTGTAACGATAAAAAACACGGTCGTGATCAGTAAAGGTAATGAGAAAATCCAAGTAAAACAGCTAGAGACGTTAACTAAGCTGCTGATCTCTCAGGCATCACTTTCCGCTAGCAAGATGATCCTACAACAAGACCAAGAACGACTGCTTGAGCTGACTAACCAGCTCTCTCAAGACCGACTGGTATTTGATACCACCATCTATGATGCAGAAGGGATCCGACTGGCTTCGAGCGAAAAAGCACTCTCTGTACGTGAGGTTCTTGGTTTAGACACGCCACTTTCAACTGCAAGTATTGGCAGACAGCAATTAGTCGAACCTATTTATTCTGCAGAACATACGATCATTGGCTTTATTCGTGTGACCTTCGAAACCGGTAAGATGACGGCGATTTCTGATCACCACTACCGAAAAAGTGATCGCTACATGATTGGTATGGTCTTAATGGGTTTTGTCAGTGGTGTGTTGTTTATCATGCTGATTCGTCGAAGACCAACCAAGTCTGGTGAGAACTTACTGCTTAGAAATGTAAGCTCATGAACAAACTAGGCTCAGAATAAATATAGCAATCCAATAAAAAGCCCCGACGCTCAGGCAGCAACGGGGCTTTTAGTTATCTGTTGCTTTATCAAGCTTAAAGCGAAGAACGATTACTCTTGGTCACCAAGAAGTACAGACTCTAGTGCGATAACCATCATGTCGTTGAAAGTTGTTTGGCGCTCATCTGATGTGGTTTGCTCACCGGTTTTGATGTGATCAGACACAGTACAAATCGTTAGAGCTTTTGCGCCGTATTCAGCACACACGCCATAGATACCTGCCGCTTCCATCTCTACGCCGACAATACCGTATTTATCCATCACTTCGAACATTTCAGGATCTGGCGTGTAGAACAGCTCAGCAGAGAATAAGTTTCCGACTTTGACATCAACACCATGCGCTTTGGCTGCATCTTCTGCCGCACGTACCATTTTGTAGTCTGCGATAGCTGCGAAGTCGTGACCTTTAAAGCGAATACGGTTCACTTTTGAGTCAGTACATGCGCCCATGCCAATAACCACATCGCGCACTTTGATATCTTCGCTCACTGCACCACAACTCCCGACACGAATGATCTTCTTCACACCAAAGTCTTTGATCAGCTCAGTCGCGTAAATAGAACAAGATGGAATGCCCATACCATGTCCCATTACCGAAACCTTACGACCCTTGTAGGTACCGGTGTAACCAAACATGTTACGAACGTCGCACACTTGAACCACTTCTTCTAGGAAGGTTTCAGCGATGTATTTAGCACGTAGCGGGTCACCTGGCATGAGAACTACGTCAGCGAAATCACCCATTTCAGCATTAATATGTGGAGTAGCCATTGAAAATATCCTTAATCTCAAAACAAAAAAGAAAGAGAGAGGTTTCCCTCTCTCTTAGTTAACTATTATAGGAAGCTTGTACCGTATCCCATTGGCGATGTACCAAAGTATGACGCTAAGCTTTGACCGATATCAGCGAACGTATCACGACGGCCTAGAGAACCGGCTGGAACCTTCTGACCGTAAACAATCACAGGGATGTGCTCACGAGTATGGTCGGTGCCTGGCCATGTTGGATCACAACCGTGGTCTGCAGTTAAGATTAGTACATCATCTTCTTTCATCATATCGATGATTTCATTGATGCGACCATCGAAGTACTCAAGTGCCGCTGCGTAACCCGCAACATCACGGCGGTGGCCGTAAGCAGAGTCGAAGTCAACAAAGTTAGTGAACACAATCGTGTTGTCGCCCGCTTCATTGATCGCTTCTTTGGTTGCTTCAAATAGCGCAGGAATACCTGTCGCTTTGGTTTTCTGAGTGATACCACAACCTGCGTAGATATCAGAGATCTTACCGATTGAGTGAACGTTACCGCCCTTCTCATCAGCAAGTTTCTGCAGGATAGTTGCTGCAGGTGGCTCAACAGAAAGGTCACGACGGTTACCTGTACGCTCGAATTGACCTTTGCCAGGGCCAACGAATGGGCGCGCGATAACACGACCAATGTTGTAGTCTTCTAGCTCTTCACGAGCAATCTGACAAAGGTCTAATAGGTTTTGTAGGCCGAATGTCTCTTCATGACAAGCGATCTGGAAAACAGAGTCCGCAGAAGTATAGAAGATAGGTAGGCCAGTCTTCATGTGTTCTTCACCTAGGTTATCTAGGATTTCAGTGCCTGAGGAGTGGCAGTTACCCAAGAAACCAGACAAACCTGCACGCTCAAGGATGCGGTCAGTCAGCTCTTTTGGAAAGCTGTTCTCTTTATCGGTGAAGTAACCCCAGTCAAACAGTACCGGTACACCAGCGATTTCCCAGTGACCTGATGGCGTATCTTTACCAGAAGACAGCTCAGCAGCGTGGCCGTAAGCGCCAATGATTTCAACGTCTGCATCCATACCTGGAGCGAAGCGACCTGTAGACTCTTTGTGAGCCATGGCTAAACCTAACTTAGACAGGTTTGGTAACGTCAGAGGACCTTGACGATCTGCAGTGTTTGCAAGACCTTTATCACAATGATCTGCGATGTGACCCATAGTGTCAGAACCAACATCACCGAATTTGTCTGCATCCGCTGCTTCACCGATACCGAATGAATCTAAAACTAAAATAAATGCTCTTTTCATTTTCTTCACCAACTTAATGCTCTTTGCACCAGAACTCTGTTTATCGACATACACTAGGTATGCCGATACCTGTTATTTACACGTCTTCAGAACGAATCTGACGGTAAACGTCTGGCGTTGCTGTATATTCTCCACCCACAGTGATTGCATTTTGTAATGCCGTTGCAGCTTCTTGCCACTGTTGTTCGTTGCGAGCATGAATCATTGCTAATGGTTTATCTTCACTTGCTACTTCACCAAGGCGAATGAAGTGATCAAAACCAACTGCGTAATCAATACTGTCTGTTGCTACACGGCGACCACCGTCCATACCAACGACAGCCATACCAATTGCACGAGTATCCATTGCAGATACCACACCGCTTTCTAGCGCGTACACTGGCTTAATAATTTCTGCTTTCTCTAGGTAGTTATCGTAGTTTTCTACGAAATCTGCTGGACCACCAAGGCCCGCTACCATTTTACCGAAGCACTCTGCTGCTTTACCGTTATCCAGTACTGCCATCAGTTTTTCGCGCGCTTCGTCTGAATCTTTTGCAAGGTTACCCAACACCAGCATTTCAGCACACGATGCCATCGTAATTTCTAGCAAACGTGGGTTACGGTATTCACCCGTTAGGAATTGAACCGCTTCACGCACTTCTACTGCGTTACCCGCCGAAGAAGCTAGAACTTGGTTCATGTCCGTTAGGATTGCTGTTGTTTTAGTACCCGCACCGTTTGCTACTGCAACGATCGATTTCGCTAGCTCTTCAGAGGCTTCATAAGTCGGCATGAATGCGCCTGAACCTACTTTTACATCCATCACTAAAGAATCAAGGCCAGCGGCCAGTTTCTTAGATAGGATTGAAGCCGTGATCAGCGAGATATTATCTACGGTTGCTGTGATATCACGAGTTGCATAAACACGCTTATCAGCCGGTGCTAGATCGCCTGTTTGACCGATGATCGCTACGCCAGCATCTTTAGTGACTTCACCGAACACATCGTTGGTTGGTGTAATGTTGTAACCAGGAATAGATTCAAGCTTGTCTAGCGTACCGCCAGTGTGGCCTAAACCACGACCAGAGATCATTGGAACGAAACCACCACATGCTGCCACCATAGGGCCAAGCATCAGAGAAGTTACGTCACCAACACCACCAGTAGAGTGTTTATCAACGATTGGGCCATCAAAGTTCATGTGGCTCCAGTCAATCACCATGCCTGAGTCACGCATTGCACACGTTAGTGCGATACGTTCTGGCATTGTCATTTCGTTAAAGAAGATAGCCATTGCGAATGCTGCAATTTGGCCTTCAGAAACCGTGTTCTTAGCGACACCTTGGATGAAAAAGTTAATTTCTTCTGTGGTCAGTACTTCGTTATCACGTTTTCTGCGAATAATTTCTTGAGGTAGATACATTAGTGCCTCCCAAACTCTAGTGAGTATGGTTTGTAGGGGAAAGAGGTAATATGGAGTGACTTAACGCCACTCCATCAAACAGACTTGTTATTTTCAATACTCTAAATATTTCGCGTTGCAGCTAGGCGACTATTCTCTTGAAAGAAAATCGAAGTTCATTCCTATGAGCATAGAGGCTCTATGTGATTAGGATGAACTTACGCAGTCAACAACGCTGCTACGTCAAATATGACGGGTAAATTAGTATGCTGCTGGATCAGCAGTTTGGTCTGTCACTTCTAATGTATTGAGAAGGTTAGTTAGTAGGCTTGACGCACCAAAACGGTAGTGCATGTTGTCTGCCCACTCAGCGCCTAGTAGCTCATCAGCCATTGCTAGGTATAGTGCTGCATCTTCAGCTGTACGAACGCCACCAGCTGGCTTAAAACCCACTGTTTTAGCAACGCCCATATCACGAATAACTTCAAGCATCATGCGCGCGAACTCTGGAGTCGCGTTTACTGGCACTTTACCTGTTGAAGTTTTGATGAAGTCTGCACCCGCTTCGATACAGATTTGAGAAGCTTTCTTGATCAGAGCTTCTTCTTTCAGCTCACCAGTTTCGATGATCACTTTAAGCGTGATGTCACCACAAGCGGCTTTACATTGCTTAACTAGCTCAAAGCCAACTTCTTCGTTGCCAGCAATAAGAGCACGGTATGGGAATACTACGTCAACTTCGTCTGCGCCGTACGCTACCGCTGCTTTTGTTTCTGCAACAGCAATTTCGATGTCGTCATTACCATGAGGGAAGTTAGTTACAGTCGCAATGCGTACTTCTGGAGTACCTTGCTCACGCAACGCTTTCTTAGCGGCTGGGATAAAGCGAGGGTAAATACAGATTGCAGCTGTGTTGCCTACCGCAGTCTTCGCATCATGACAAAGCGCCACTACTTTCTCAGTAGTATCGTCATCATTCAACGTTGTTAGGTCCATAAGTTTAAGTGCACGTAGAGCTGCTGCTTTTAAATCGCTCATTTCTATCTCCGATCAATATATTCAAATAGTTAACTACTTTGCCATCCACCCAGTATAGATGGATATTTTAGTCATGCTCAGTAGCCAAAAATGAACGGACTTGGTTCCCTGAAGACTTGATAACTTTCGTTATCAATTGCAATCCTTGTCACCGCACAGTACCAGTTTGGTCTATGGCACAACAAATCAGTCATGTTGTGTCTAACATCTATAGCGTATCGCTAAGTTTGGCTAAATCCCAAAAGAATAACGCTAGAATCGATCCCGCGGTTACTTTCTTGCCAACAAGAGACATCCTATCCCTTAAGCTTATACACTATAGGTATCCATCAATAAATTGTAGTGCTCCTTAGAACGCAAACGGTTTGTATCTCAAAAAAACATTCTAGACCCATTTTCGACACCAAGCATTCACTCATGCTAGTACTCAAAATTACTAGGCCTAAAAACAAAAAAGCCCCGCAGCAATTTCTTGCTACGGGGCGATATTATGATGGCGTCTATATATCGATTTCTAACTAATTAGAAAGACAGGAAGAAGCCAGCAATTGTTGCTGCCATCAGGTTAGATAGAGTACCAGCAATTACCGCTTTAACACCCATACGTGCGATGTCGTGGCGACGGCTTGGTGCAATACCACCTAGACCACCTAGAAGAATCGCAATTGAAGAAAGGTTTGCGAAACCACATAGTGCGAATGCGATGATAGCTTGAGTCTTCTCAGACATCACTTGACCAGTTGCTGCAACAACTTGCGCGTTCTCACCAACGTATGGTACGAAGTTTAGGTATGCAACGAATTCGTTAACAACCGTTTTCTGACCAATGAAAGAACCAGCGATGGTTGCTTCTTCCCATGGAACACCGATGATGAATGCTAGCGGTGCAAAGATCCAACCTAGAAGAAGTTCTAGGGTTAGATTTTCCATACCGAACCAACCACCGATGCCACCTAGCATACCGTTGATTAGAGCAATCAGACCGATGAATGCTAGTAGCATAGCACCAACGTTAAGTGCTAGTTGTAGGCCAACTGATGCACCACCTGCTGCTGCGTCGATAACATTCGCAGGTTTGTCATCACCACCGTCAATATCATCAGCGATGGTATCGTCTGGTGTGTCTGTTTCTGGCTTGATGATTTTAGCGAATAGTAGACCACCAGGTGCTGCCATAAATGACGCTGCAACAAGGTACTCTAGAGGTACACCCATAGATGCGTAACCTGCTAGTACACCACCAGCTACAGAAGCCAAACCACCACACATTACTGCGAATAGTTCAGAGTTAGTCATTTTAGGAACAAATGGACGAACAACTAAAGGTGCTTCAGTTTGACCAACGAAGATGTTTGCTGCTGCAGACATAGACTCGGCGCGAGAAGTACCTAGAGCTTTCTGAAGACCACCACCAAGCACTTTGATTACAACTTGCATTATACCAATGTAGTAAAGTACAGAGATAAGTGCAGAGAAGAAAATCAGAGTCGGTAGAACTTGGAAAGCAAAGATGAAACCGATACCGTCAACTGAGAAGTTAACTAGGCTGCCGAATAGGAAACCAGTACCGTCTTTACCATAGTCGATCACGTTTGCTACACCAGCAGAGAAACCTGCAAGTAGATCACGACCCCAAGGGATGTAAAGTACGAATGCACCAAGTGCGAATTGGATAGCGAAAGCGCCACCCACGGTTCTTAGATTAATAGCTTTGCGGTTGTCAGATAGTAGTACTGCGATTGCAATCAGTGCAACCATTCCGACGAGGCTCATAAACAGGCTCATAGTTTATGACTTCCTTATTAGTTATTTATTGGCGTGTTACAAAATGGGGCTATAAAGCGGAGGCAATTATACTCATGCGACCACTAATAAAGTAATGCCGCCCTCACACTTTCGTATAAGATTTATGTACCATTCACACACAAATGTGAGACCAATCACGATATAAGTGTAATTCGCGCAAACGATAAACAAAAACCTTCGATTTTATTCACGTATACCGAATGCAAGATGGCTATTTTTCCAAACTTGCACTGCAATCGATTGCTTTGATTCTTTTCTGATCAAAAAAAGCGCATTTGATATCGTAACTAACTGTTTGGAATGATTAACACCTCCTTGATTACCATACGTTGGCATGTCCGGAGCATCGGTTTCCAACACCAAATATTCTAGAGGCAGTTTTGCGATGGTTGTGCGCGTTTTTTGTGCTCTTGGGTAAGTAATCGTTCCACCAACACCAATATAGAAACCGAGCTTAATCCACGCCAAAGCTTGCTGCTCACTCCCAGAAAAACCATGAATTACCCCACCTAAAGTGAACCTTTGTTGCTTCAATAGTTCAATTAATCGGTTGTAAGACTTTCTCTCGTGGATAATTAAAGGCAACTCGAACTCCTTAGCAAGCTCAATTTGCTGAATGAAAAAGCGCTCTTGTTTCTCTCGATCAACATCCACAAAAAAGTCGAGTCCGCACTCTCCTATCGCAACACATTGATTTGACCTTAAAGAAAGCAACTGGCGAAGCTCTGAAAACTGATTGTCATCAGCTTGGTCCAAGAAGTAAGGATGGAAACCTAAAGCGTAATAAACATTAGGATGAGCTTGAGCAATTTTATCAAGCTCCCTCCAGTTACTCTGGCCAATAGAAGGAATGAGTAGCTTCTCGACATGTGCTTGTTTCGCTTCTTTGACGTAACCGTCAATACCTTTATCAAGTGCAATACCTTGCTTAAAGGTATCAAAGTCCGCATGGCAATGAGTGTCAAACAACGGAAAACTACTTAATTCCTTTGTCATCTTTCCTACTCTCTGCATGTTGTCCTTGAGGGTCACGGCGATAGGCCACACAGCTGCGCTTATTCTCTGACGTTAAGCCAAGCTCCTCGCACCACTTATCGTATTTCTTAATCCAAACTTTTATCCAACCCAACATAACTGCCTCTAACCTCAGCCTTTAAACCTTAAATAAAACGCATTAAAAAACGCCTACTGCAGAACAATAGACGTTTTTGTTTAACTCGAATAGATCGCGGAGAAATTAGTGTTCGCGCGTCGCTCGGAATTGAACGTCAGGGAAACGTTCAGAAGCTAGGTTCAAGTTCACCATCGTTGGTGCAATGTAAGATAGGTTATCACCACCATCTAACGCTAGGTTAGATTGGTTCTTACGCTTGAATTCTTCCAGTTTCTTATCGTCGTCACACTCAACCCAACGAGCGGTTGCAACGTTAATGCCCTCATAGATAGCTTCTACGTTGTATTCCGCTTTCAAGCGCGCTACAACTACGTCAAACTGAAGGACACCAACCGCACCAACGATCAGGTCGTTGTTCTGCATAGGACGGAATACTTGTACTGCGCCCTCTTCTGAAAGCTGAACTAGGCCTTTTAGAAGCTGCTTCTGCTTCAGTGGGTCACGTAGACGAATACGACGAAATAGTTCTGGCGCAAAGTTTGGAATACCAGCGAACTTTAGGCTTTCACCTTGCGTAAAGGTGTCACCAATCTGGATTGTGCCGTGGTTATGTAGGCCGATAATGTCTCCAGCATACGCTTTCTCAGCTCGCGCACGGTCTCCCGCCATGAAGGTTACCGCATCAGAGATACTTACATTCTTGCCAGTACGAACATGGTTCATCTTCATACCTTGGTTGTAAGTACCCGATACGATACGCATAAATGCGATACGGTCACGGTGTTTAGGATCCATGTTTGCTTGGATCTTAAATACGAAACCAGAAAACTTCTCTTCTGTCGCAACAACATCACGCTCGTTCGCTTTACGAGTTTGAGGGCCTGGAGCCCACTCAGTTAAGCCATCTAGCATGTGGTCAACACCAAAGTTACCCAGAGCAGTACCGAAGTAAACAGGCGTCAGTTCACCAGCAAGGAACAACTCATGATCAAACTCAGGGCACGCACCGATAACAAGCTCTAGCTCTTCGCGTACGCTTTCCGCCAGATCATCACCTACCGCTTCATTGAGCTCGGGGTTATCTAGACCTTTAATGATACGTACTTCTTGGATCTCATGACCGTGGCCAGATTCGTACAAGATCGTTTCATCACGGTGAATGTGGTAAACACCTTTGAACTCTTTACCACAACCAATTGGCCAAGAGATTGGAGAACAAGCCATACCTAGCTCGCTTTCCACTTCATCAAGCACTTCCATTGGGTCACGAACGTCACGGTCAAGTTTGTTCATAAAGGTAACGATTGGCGTATCACGCAGACGAGTGACTTCCATGAGTTTACGAGTACGATCTTCGACACCTTTCGCAGCATCGATAACCATCAAACAAGAGTCAACCGCAGTTAGTGTACGGTACGTATCTTCCGAGAAATCTTCGTGCCCTGGAGTATCAAGTAGGTTTACTAGGCAATCATTGTATGGGAATTGCATTACCGACGTAGTTACCGAGATACCACGTTCTTTTTCCATCTCCATCCAGTCAGATTTAGCGTGCTGGTTAGAGCCACGGCCTTTTACGGTACCCGCTTTCTGAATCGCGTTTCCGAATAAAAGAACTTTTTCAGTAATCGTGGTTTTACCCGCATCCGGGTGAGAGATAATCGCAAACGTTCTACGTTTGCTCACTTCTTGTTGGAAAGACATAGTCGCCCTTTGCTGATCTAAAGCGTAAAAAGGGCAAGTAGATAATACTTGCCCTTGAATTCTGTGTGCGGATTATACAGAAAGCGTGTCACTTTCTAAAGGGTCAGTTTACACGCTATTTTGTGGCTAATTCGAGGTTAGTTATCGGGGTTATCTAAAAGACATAACATGACTAGCTAAAAGACATAAAAAGATAGCTCATAATGATCGCATCTTCGTTGCCTTGCTTAGTCGGATAGTAGTTACGACGGCGGTCGACTTCATTAAAACCAGCTTTCTCATACAAGTTAAACGCGTTCACGTTACTTTCGCGCACTTCCAGCCAAGCACTTTCCGCGTCAGCTTGCTCACACATATCAAGGAAGTGTTCCGTTAACGCCTTACCATAACCTTTGCCTTGTTGGCTTGGGTCGACAGCAATATTAAGTAACGTGACTTCACCAACGATATTCTGCGCGAAGAAATACCCAACCACTTTCCCATCGACTTCAAGTACATGGTGACAAGCGCCTCGGCTATCGAGATCGCGAATCATCGTTTCAGACCAAGGATGAGAGTGCGCGGCCTGCTCTATCTGCCAAATGGCGTCTAGGTGTTGTTGTGAAGTCAGTAAAAATTGATTAGTCATAAGCACAAATTTGTTGCCATAAGTCGCGGCGGTGTTGGTTATTACCATTGATATCAGACAGTAATGGCGATTGTAATGTTTTTGCTTTCAGCTCTTGGGCAGACTCACAACCCGCAAACCACACCCATTCAACATCACCGAGTTCGATAGAAGATAGATGTAGAGGCTGAATATGTAAGGCTTGAGATAAGTCGAGCTTGATACTTTTGAGTACACGCTCAAACATCACGGCAAGATCTTCCTGAGGCTTTTCAGGCGAAACTAACAGTAACTTGCAGTCGCTCGAGAGCGGAGTCAACTCAGATTCATAACCCGCCAAACGCTCTGGGTGGCTAAGCTCCCATTGGCTAATGTCCATCTCTTGCAGGTATTGTGCGTGTGTTTGTGGCATATTTAGCAGTGTAACCTTAGGTTGGTGATGGGTGGCTTATCAGAGCAAACTTAAAAAGAGCTCATCAGAGCTGGGCTGATACTAACAAAAAATAAAGGAGCATCAAGCTCCTTTATTTAGACTAAATCAGTTTGCATCATATTACGTGGGAAATAGGCTTATAAGTCGTTGAACTCAGGACTGTAAGCAATTTCACCGGAGTGCCCAGCAAGCGCACCTTCAACTAACTCGATAGCTTGAAAAGCACCTTCAGGCACATCCCAAGTGCAGCTCAAACCAAACTCACTCGCCGCCTTGAAACCAAAGCGGCCGTAATAGGCAGGATCACCAAGCACAACACAGGCTGGGTAACCGAAATCAACCAAAGTAGAGAAAGCATCTTCAACCAATGATTTAGCTATGCCTTGGTTGCGGAACTCTTCTTTCACAGCAAGCGGCGCAAGTCCCTGCCAGTTGTGATCTTCACCATGCAGCGTGATCGGGCTAAACATTAGGTGGCCAACCACCTCACCTTCGTCAGAACAAGCCACCAGCGATAGCGTTAAATGACTATTCTCACGTAAGCTCATAACCAAATTAGCTTCTGCATCCGTTTCAAAAACAGATTTCAATAGACGATCAATGACAAGTATATCTGCCGGTGCTTCAGTTCGAATAAGCATTCATTACCTCACTTTGTGTATCTGAGGATTGTACTCCCTTCTGCACAAAATCAGCTAATTGATTTAACAAAGTTTTCATAGGAATAGGCAATAAATCTAAATCTACGCTATCCATCAAGTTTTTAATCTCTAAACCGAGCTCAGTATCGCCCTCAATAGACAATCGACGTTGGAAGAAAAGCGTATCTGGGTCTTCTTTACGTCCTGCAATCAACACAAGGTCGTTCAGGTTTCCGCTAAAGCTTACATCTTCAGTCACTGCTTTATCAGATACAACTAGTTGCTCATTTTTGTAGCTAATATGCCAACTTAACCCCAAATCTATTATTGAAACTTTAAGCCACTTGTTTTCTAAGAACTCAAAGTCACCATCTTCCAAAGACTCCTTAAAGACACTTTTCATTGCTTCTAATAAGGCTATTTTTTGTACTTTTTTAGGCAATAACTGGACTGGAGATCGCAAAATTGATGCGGCATTTTGAACTAGTTGAGTGCGAATCTTGTTTATCACGTGACTTATCCGTAACTTTGTCAATAATATGGAATGCATCATAAATGATGCTAAGAACTCAGTTACTGTTATGTATCAATTTTGTGCCCCTTTGGCGCAAGAGCTTTGATATATTGAGAATCGTGGTATAAGTTATAGTAATTGAGTTAACAAAATACAGCAGCTCGCTGATCTCACAAGTTAATACGAACAATAAAAAAAGCTATGAGTATCTAACTATAGTGAATATTTAAGCTCTTGGAGAATTGGTAGTACTTTGATGCCTCCCCAGCAACTACAACATTGGTTTACCCAGCTAACAGCAAACAGCCCGTTATTTTTTGCCGTTCTTGATGCTCAACATAATTATTTTATGGTGAATGAGCGTTACTGTGATATTGCAGGTTTAAATCAAGCAGAGCTTGTCGGCATGAATGATCGCCAAACCTTAGGCGAACAATTTTACCAACACCTGAAACCGTATTACGAGCGTGCATTCAACGGTGAAAAAATTGAAGCCGAAATCACTCTCAACGAAACCGACCTCGATACCAGTCTTCATTTCAGCCTATCTCCTCTGACAAATGGTAACAAAATCGACTACATCGTTTTTCATGCCTTCGATACATCAGAAAACCAAGTGCTTGTTCGCTCTTTAGAAGAATCCGAAGCAAAATTTCACAAACTATCTCAACTGCTCCCTGACGGGCTATTGTTAGTCGAAAGCGACTATATTTTATCATCAAACCCAGCGGCAGCACGCTTGCTTGGTTTCAACTCCACTACTGAGTTGATTGGTGAGGAGTTGGGTCGCTTATTTATCGATGAACAAACCAAAACCGTCTTTAATAATAGGCTTAGCTCTATTATTACCGAGTCTGGCTTGGTTTGCTTAACGGGGGCCAGATGCGGTTTTGAACGTAAGGTACAATTGCATATTGATTCTACTGCCATTCTTGGAAGTAGCACCCAACTAGTGCTTATCCAAGACGCACAAGATACCGCAAAACAATTTTCACCCGCTAACAGTGAAGATGCCTACATCGATGCACTGACCAAACTCTACAACCGAGTGGGGTTTACCAAGCGTCTTGAGCAATTTATTCACAACGACACATCTGTGGTGATGCTCTACTTAGACATTGATAACTTTAAAAATATCAATGACTCACTTGGTCATCACATTGGTGACAAAGTGATTAAAGAGGTCGCCTCACGCCTTAAACGCTTACTGCCTCGTAAAGCCGTTATTGGGCATTTAGGCGGTGATGAGTTTGGTATTATCCTGCCTGAACCTGAACATCAGCAGACGCCTGAAATGCTCGCTGAAAAGATCATTTCCTTGATCAATCAACCCTTCGATCTTCACCACTTCAGTAAACGCTTAGCCTGCTCGATTGGTAGTGTGAGCTTCCCTAAAGATGGTACAGACGCACGTATCTTGCTGCAAAACGCCGACACGGCAATGTACGAAGCCAAAGATCGTGGTCGTAATCGCTTGATTAAGTTCAACGAACAGATGAACAAAGAAGCGCGTATGCGACTGTGGCTTGAGATAGAACTTCAGAAAGCACTGCAACAAAACGGACTCGAGGTTTGGTATCAACCAAAAGTAAACGCCCGTGACTTCACCATCAACGGAGCAGAAGCTCTAGTACGTTGGAAACACCCAGTAGAAGGCTATATCAGCCCTGCCGCCTTCATCCCAGTTGCAGAACGTGCCGGTCTTATCGAGCAGCTTGGTCGTGTGGTTATGCGTGAGGTATTTGCGACGGTTAAGCGCTGGAAGATGCAAGGCATCCTCCCAGGTCGCGTTGCAATCAACCTTTCTCCAGAACAGTTTGGTAACCCAAAACTGATTGATTATGTTGAAAAATTACTGCGTTCTACAGAGCTAGACCCAAGCGCTATCACTTTTGAACTGACAGAAAGTGCAGTGATGAGTGATAGTGAACACACACTGCAGATGCTCAATGCGATTAAGAAACTTGGCTTTGCGTTATCAATCGATGATTTTGGTACCGGTTATTCATCCCTGTCTTATCTGGCTCGCTTCCCAATTGACGAACTGAAGATTGACCGTGCTTTCATCTCTGATATCGATACCCTGCCAAAGCAAATCACTGTGATTGAA
Source organism: Vibrio toranzoniae (assembly GCF_024347655.1). NCBI lineage: Bacteria > Pseudomonadati > Pseudomonadota > Gammaproteobacteria > Vibrionales > Vibrionaceae > Vibrio > Vibrio toranzoniae. The sequence continues at coordinate 2,521,675 of NZ_AP025514.1, forward strand.
AACATCATCAACCTTGGTAAATCTCTCGATTTAACCGTGGTTGCAGAAGGTGTCGAAACCAGTGAGCAAGCGACGCTGCTCTCTAACCTCAACTGCAGTTCAATTCAGGGTTTCCACTTCTATCGCCCTCAGCCTAAGCAAGATGTTGAAGAGTTATTCGCGCAGAACCGCCGTCATAAGAATTAATGAGACGATTCAAATACGCTCCCCCTTTAGAGATAAACCAACATACACAACGCTCACTCGTCAGTACCTAAAACGGAGTAAAAGCAAATTTATCCATCTAAACCTGCCTTACATCAATTCTGTCATTCATAATTCTTCATAAAATGCTCACCTCAACTTAATTCTACTGGTAGTGAGCAAATGGAACTCTTATGCCCAGCGGGTAACTTACCTGCTCTGAAAACCGCCATTGATTGCGGTGCGGATGCTGTCTATATCGGATTCAAAGACGATACCAATGCCCGACACTTTGCAGGCCTAAACTTTGCGGGTAAAAAGCTCGATCGAGCGGTGCAGTATGTGCATGACCGCAACAAGAAAGTTCATGTTGCCTTAAATACGTTTGCTCACCCATATGGCTTCGAACGCTGGACTAATGCGGTAGACAACGCCGCCGCACTGGGTGTCGATGCGCTAATCATCGCAGATATCGCGGTACTCGAATATGCGGCAAACAAATATCCAGATCTTGAGCTGCATTTATCAGTACAAGCCTCAGCAACCAATGCGACGGCAATCGATTTCTACCACAAAAACTTCAATGTTAAACGTGTAGTATTGCCTCGGGTATTATCGATTCATCAGGTCAAACAGCTTTCTCGTAATGTCACTTCTGACGTTGACCTTGAAGTCTTCGCTTTTGGTAGCTTGTGCATCATGGCAGAAGGTCGTTGTTACCTCTCTTCCTACATGACCGGTGAATCACCCAATACGGTTGGCGCGTGTTCTCCTGCGAAATACGTTCGCTGGCAAGAAACAGAAACTGGCCTAGAGTCACGCTTGAATGAGATTCTTATCGACAAGTACGTAGCGGGCGAAAATGCGGGCTACCCAACGCTGTGTAAAGGTCGCTTTGAAGCGGAGATCGACGGTGAGCGTAAGCGTTACCACGCACTTGAAGAGCCGACTAGCCTTAACACACTCTCAATGTTGCCTGAGTTGTTCGCCGCGAATGTTGCTTCGGTGAAAATTGAAGGCCGCCAGCGGAGCCCGGCTTATGTTGAACAAGTAACTCGTACTTGGCGCGCGGCTATCGATCGCTACTTAGCAAATCCTGAACAATACCAAGTAGAACAAGCTTGGAATGCGACGTTGGCGAATGTATCGGAAGGTACACAAACCACGCTTGGCGCTTATCACCGTAAATGGCAATAGAGCCAAATGGAGAACTCAATGAAATACGCATTAGGCCCTCTACTTTATTTCTGGCCAAAACAAGACGTTGAAAGCTTCTATGAGCAAGCAAAATCAAGCTCTGCTGATATCATCTATCTAGGTGAAGCGGTGTGTTCAAAACGTCGTGAGATGAAAGCGAAACATTGGATGGACATTGCTAAAGAGCTGTCTGCTTCAGGTAAGCAAGTGGTGCTGTCGACCATGGCATTGCTCGAAGCGCCAAGCGAAGTCAACATCATGAAGAAGTACATTGATAACGGTGACTTCGCGATTGAAGCCAATGACGTGTCTGCGATTCAACTGGCGAGCGAAAGCAAAGTACCTTTTATTGTCGGCCCTGCGGTAAATACCTATAACGCGCGAACGCTGAACTTGTTCCTAAAGCAAGGGATGACACGTTGGTGTATGCCGGTTGAGCTTTCTCGCGAATGGCTAAGCAACGTAATGACACAGTGTGAAGAACTCAATATTCGTAATAAGTTCGAAGTCGAAGTATTTAGCCACGGTTACTTGCCTCTTGCTTACTCAGCACGTTGCTTTACGGCTCGCGCAGAGAACAAAGCTAAAGACGATTGCGAAACTTGTTGTATCAAGTACCCAACAGGGCTACAAGTCGAAAGCCAAGAAGGCCAGTCGGTATTCAACCTTAATGGTATCCAGACCCAATCGGGCTACTGCTACAACCTAGTGAATGATTTACCCAACATGCGCGATCTGGTTGATGTGGTTCGTTTAAGCCCGCTAGGTATCGATACCTTCTCTGAGATCAACAACTTCAAAGCCAATGAGCATGGCCAAAAACCAATGACCATTGAAAGCCGTCAATGTAATGGTTACTGGCATCAGCTTGCAGGTTTAGACGTAAAAAACATCTAGTCTCGATAATAGAACCTATCAGCAACAGATACAAAAAAGGTCTAACATTCGCTAGACCTTTTTCATTGATCTTAAGAAACAAGACCTATGCCATCGCTGTTTCCATCGGTGAAACATCGAGCTTCTTTACGTCTTTGTAGAGCATCACCATCACTATCACACTTAGCGCAATATTAGACAGTGGGTACGCAATCCAAATCCCCGGAACACCGTACAACTTAGGCATGATGTACAAGAAAGGTAACTGGATAAGCATATTGCCTAGCATAACAAACATCGCTTTACTGCCCTTGTTGACCGCTTGGTAATAAGCGCCCGCAACCACTAAGAAACCATCAAGCGCCAATGCAAACATGTGTAGTCGAATACCCAACACAGTGTACTCTACTAGCTGTGGTTCGTCTGAGTTAAAGACTGACACAAACTCACGTGGGAACGCGTTGAGAAGCAACACAAACGCCACACCAATCAATACTGAACTCAGCATAGCAATCTTAAGTAGCTTACGAATATTCGCTTGGTTACGCGCACCGTGGTTGTAACTCACTAATGGCTGCATACCGTTGGCGATACCTTCAGCCGTGAGGTAATAAACCGTCACGATGTAGCCCAAGATAGCGTAAGCACCAATCATTAACTGGTCGCCATATTGAGAGAACAACGCATTGTGCATCGCCACCATCATCGAACCATAGGCATACATAAAGAAGCTTGATGTACCAATCGCGAAGATCTGTGGGATAACCGAGAGCTTCAGTCGCAACTCATTCCAACGTAAGCGTAAATTTGCTCGACGTGAGAAGAAGTAAGCCAGACCCAAACCCGTTACCACAAATTGTGCAATGGCTGTTGCTAGTGCCGCGCCCATTAATTCCCAACCAAACAGAGCGATAAACAGGTAATCCAGAACGATATTAATCACCGCACCAACAATCATCAATATCGTGGCTAAGTTCGGGCTGTCATCATTACGCAGCAAAAACGGCATCGCGATAGAACCCAAAGTGAAGACACTAGCGCCAATCAGGATGTGTAAATATTGCAGGCCAAGTTCGTACACACGCCCTTCTGCCCCCTGCCAAAGCAAAAAGTTATCAGCAAACAGATACAGTAACGCTGAAACAATCGGCGTTATCGCCAGTAGCAAGGTTAGACCGGTCGCCAGGATCTGTTTAGCACCTTGAGTGTCTTTTTCGCCTTGGCGAATCGAGACAAGCGCACCAGTACCTACGCCCACCAGCATACCAATGCCGAGAATCGAACCAATCACAGGCCACGCGACGTTAATACCCGCGAGTCCGTCAGCGCCAACATAACGGCCAATGAAAATGCCATCCACCACTTGGTACAGGCCATTAACCAACATCGCCGCCACGGTAGGGATCGTGTATCGCCAAAATTGACGACTAATTGAGTTACTCATTTCTTACTCTACTTTCATTTGTGAGTCGCATATCAAAAAGATAGGACTCGGAAAATTAGTTAACAAGACTAACTAAATATCTAAATTATTTATTTCAAAGCTTTGTCTAATAGTAGGTTCAGTTGCTTAGATTCTTGCTCAGACAAACGGCTTTCCAGTATTTGAGCCATCACCTGATAGATTTTACTTTCTTCTTCTAAGCTCAGTTCCGCTTTATTGGTCAGTACCACTAACTTGGATCTTGCATCTTCTAGAGACGCTTTGCGCATAACGAGGCCTTTTCTCTCAAGCCGTTGAACCATGGTGGTCGCTGAAGGCTTAGTCACCTGCATTTCAGTCGCAAGGTCGGTCAATCGGATTGGTTCTGGAGAAGTCTGAATAACCTTCAAGTAGTCATATTCGTTATAGCTCAATTGACAGATAGGATCTTCATTCGCCTGAGTTCGCCATATCTTAGAGGCGAAGCGCTCAATCTTTTCTAAATTCTGGTTTAGCATACTTACCCAATCAAAGAACAGCATTTAGTTAGCAAGACTAACTATTTTAATATTGTTTAAATAAAAAGCAATCAAAACGAGACAAAGATCATAAAAAAAGCCGCTGACAGGCAGCGGCTTCTTAATATTCATAATGAATCGTTTATCGAGCGTTAGCTTCTTCTTCCGCTTCTGCCAACTTAGCTTGAGCTAAGTGTTCGGCTTTAAGCGTAGTAAAGATACGGCTTAACTCTAAGAAAGAGTAACGGTGTTCTACGTATTCATACACGTTAAAAGAAACCGCTAACTTGTACAAAGAGATAGCATTCGCGTAGTCACCATTCATGTGGTAACGCTTCGCAAGGTAGAAGTACGTTTCTGTTAGTCGCTGCGCAAGTAACGTGTTGTCACGAGTGCCGGTTAAGATCGCCTTGAAAGCCTGTTCTTCAGTAATGTCATCAAGCATAATCGCGACTAATACCCAGCCCCACTGCTCATCACGGCTCTCGTAACGTTTTTGCAAATCAAGCTTAGCTTGCTCTGGCGTTAGCTCATGCTGAATGATGTACAACCAAAGAGCGCGAAACGGATCGCTAGGATCATCGTCATAGTGCTTCATCATCTCTTCATTGGCTAAGTCGTAACGCTCGCCATAGTAGAGTGCAATAGACCGATTCCTTTCTGCATATGAGTTTGCAGGATCAAGCTCTAACGTCGAATCAAAAGATTCATAAGCGGCATCAAACTCCCCTACCTGCGTAAAGTAAACACCCAAAAGATTGAAGATATCAGGTTGAGCTGGCTTCAATGAAAGAGACTGATTGAAGTCCAGACGCGCTAAGTCACGCAGGCCAACACTGTCGTAGTAATTACCACGTTCAAACAGCATCTTAGCTCGAACTTCATCGTTTAAATCTGGGCGCTGTAATAACTGACTAAGGCGTGCAATTTGAACTTCTTGCTGAACGCTTGGTTGCAGTGGCACAGCCATCGGTGGATAAACCCAACGTGAGTTGTTATCTGATGTTGTCGCACAACCTGTTAGTACAAGCAGTAAACACATACTCGCGGTTTGAAACCATTTCACAAATAATTACTCCTGTTATGACCGCAATAAAAAAGGGGAGCGATATGCTCCCCTTTATAACATGCTTTTTTACCAATGGGTTAGAAATCACTAAAAAGCGATATCACCATCGACACACTGAGAATTACTCAGCAGCAGGTGCTTCGCCTTCAGCTGGCGTTTCAACTGCTTCTTTCATGCTTAGACGTACACGGCCTTGACGGTCAATTTCAAGAACCTTAACAGGCACTTCTTGACCTTCAGTTAGGTAGTCAGACACTTTCTCAACACGCTTGTCAGCGATTTGAGAGATGTGTACTAGACCATCTTTACCTGGAAGGATAGTAACGAATGCACCGAAGTCAGCTAGACGAGCAACTTTACCTTGGTAAATACGGCCAACTTCAACTTCAGCAGTGATCTCTTCGATACGACGGATAGCTTCTTTAGCAGCTGCGCCTTCAGTAGCAGCAATCTTGATTGTGCCATCGTCTTCGATTTCGATTGTAGTACCCGTTTCTTCACAAAGAGCACGGATAACTGCGCCGCCTTTACCGATAACATCTTTGATCTTATCAGAGCTGATTTTCATTGTGTGGATACGTGGAGCGAATTCAGAGATATCTTCACGAGCACCAGAGATAGCTTCATCCATTACAGAAAGGATGTGCTTACGTGCACCTTGCGCTTGGTTAAGTGCAATTTGCATGATCTCTTTAGTGATACCTTCGATCTTGATGTCCATTTGAAGTGCAGTGATACCAGCGTTAGTACCTGCTACTTTAAAGTCCATGTCACCTAGGTGATCTTCGTCGCCAAGGATATCAGAAAGAACAACGAAATCGTCGCCTTCTTTAACAAGGCCCATCGCGATACCCGCAACAGAAGCTTTGATTGGAACACCAGCATCCATAAGTGCTAGAGATGTACCACATACAGAAGCCATTGAAGAAGAACCGTTAGATTCTGTGATTTCCGATACAACACGAACTGTGTATGGGAATTCGTCAACAGAAGGCATTACCGCTGCAATGCCACGTTTAGCAAGCTTACCGTGACCAATTTCACGACGCTTAGGAGAACCAACGAAGCCAGTTTCACCTACACAGTATGGAGGGAAGTTGTAGTGCAGAAGGAAGTTGTCTTTCTTCTCACCCATTAGACTGTCGATGATTTGTGCATCACGTTGTGTACCAAGCGTTGCAGTAACAAGTGCTTGAGTTTCACCACGAGTGAATAGAGAAGAACCGTGTGTACGTGGAAGAACACCAGTACGTACGTCTAGCGCACGAACCATATCTTTTTCACGGCCGTCAATACGTGGGTTGCCAGCGATGATGCGGCTACGTACTACGTTTTTCTCTAGAGAACCAAGCATGCCACGGATTTCGCGCTCATCTAGGTTTTCGTCTTGTGCAATTAGAGCTTCAACAACGTCGTTCTTGATTGCGCCAACTTGCTCGTAACGAGCCATTTTCTCAGTGATCTGGTACGCGTCAGATAGACGAGTTTCAGCTTGCTCAGCAACTTTAGCTTTAAGCTCAGTGTTAACTGCTGGTGCTTCCCAGTTCCAAGATGGAGTTGCAACTTCAGCTGCAAATTCGTTGATCGCTTTGATTACAACTTGTTGTTGGTCGTGACCGTAAACAACAGCTGAAAGCATTTCTTCTTCAGATAGGTTATCTGCTTCAGATTCAACCATAAGTACTGCGCCTTCTGTACCAGACACAACTAGGTCTAGTTTAGAGTTTTCAAGCTCAGTATTTGATGGGTTAAGAACAAGTTCGCCATCGATGTGACCAACACGTGCAGCACCGATAGGACCATTGAATGGAGCACCAGAGATAGCAAGCGCAGCAGACGTTGCGATCATAGTGATCATGTCTGGGTTTACGTCAGGGTTGATAGAAACAACCGTAGCGATAACTTGAACTTCGTTTTTGAACGCACTTGGGAAAAGTGGACGAATTGGACGGTCAATCAGACGAGCTGTTAGCGTTTCGCTTTCAGAAGGGCGACCTTCACGCTTGAAGAAACCACCAGGGATTTTACCCGCAGCGTATGTACGCTCTTGGTAGTTAACGGTTAGAGGGAAGAAATCTTGACCCGCAACAGCTTCTTTCTTAGCAACAACAGAAACGAATACTGATGTATCATCCATCGTTGCCATTACAGCAGCAGTAGCTTGACGTGCCATTACGCCCGTCTCTAGAGTAACGGTGTGGTTACCGTACTGGAACGATTTTACAACTGGTTTTTCAAACATTGTATATCCTTAGCTCTAAAGTCATAACTTTAGATTAAGTGAATAATGACTCAAGATATTACCAATCGCGACTAGTGAAAAGGGACTCAGGACAATACTCTTTGTATGAGTTCATACGTCGAATTAGACCAAATCCGCCTTTGAATAGTCGCGACCTATTGGCCGACATCTGTGACTGTAATCTCTTGAGAGGGTTGATTGCCAAACGTTGAAAACGCTTTAGGCGGGCGTAGTATAAACTATTTTTATTAGGAGATATATTTCCTATCAGAAAAAGCCAGATGATATTCTGAGCATCTGGCAAACATTTTCTTACAGGCACAAAAAAAGGAGCATAAATGCTCCTTTTCTTCAAACTGTCTTTGCAGACATCGCTATTAGCGACGTAGGCCTAGACGCTTGATTAGGTCTTGGTAACGAGCAAGGTTTTTACCTTTCAAGTAATCAAGAAGCTTACGACGGCTAGAAACCATACGTAGTAGACCACGACGGCTGTGGTGATCGTGTTTGTGCGCTTTGAAGTGACCTTGTAGGTGGTTGATAGAAGCAGTAAGTAGTGCTACTTGTACTTCTGGTGAACCTGTGTCGCCTTCAGATTGTGCGTATTCTGCAACGATTGCTGCTTTAGTTTCTGCATTCAGAGACATCATTCTCTCCTGATAAGAGTAAGTTTATATTTGTAGCAGCCAATCTCTGATTCAGCCGCTACGCGAGCCGAAGATTATAGGGAAGTTTGTCAGTTGGTGCAATAACAATCGAACCCATTAAAAACGAAAAAAGCGAACCACCTATATTAGGCGTTCGCTTTCTATTTTATTTGCTCGTTTTTCAAGACAAACTGCTAAGATCTGACGCGACTTAAGCGCTACGCTTGTGGCTCTTCATCTCTGAAAACAACCAAACGCTTCGGTGCAACTCGGCCATCTTCAGCAATCTGAGCAACGCCAACAAACAGCTTCTCTTCACCACTGGTCATGCGAACCGTGCCTTCAGTTGGCGATCCAGAAACCTGAACGGGCATACCGTGCTGGACTAAGTCAGTCAGTTCCGCATTCAAATTTACTTCTGGTAAGTCTTCAACAGCAGTGTCCATTGGCATCAACAGTGGATCAAGCAACTCTTTTGGCGCAATTTCTTGCGCCTGTGCTTGCTCTAGGATCTCGCTTAACTGCTCCAAAGTCACCATACGCTCGTAGGGGTACTTTGCTACACCAGTGCGACGAAGCATGGTCACGTGAGCACCACAACCTAGCATTTCACCAAGATCGTCGGTAATTGTGCGAATGTAAGTACCTTTCGAACAATGTACTTCCATTTCAACTTCATCACCTTCAAAGCGAAGCAGTTCAATAGAGTAAACCGTGATCTTACGAGACTCTCGAGGCACTTCAATGCCTGCACGAGCATATTCGTACAAAGGCTTACCTTGATACTTCAATGCTGAGAACATTGATGGGATTTGGTCAGTTTCACCTTTGAAGCTTGCAATGCAACGCTCAAGCTGCTCTTGAGTCACATTCACTTCACGCGTTTCAACTACTTCACCATCAGAGTCTGAGGTGTTGGTGCGCTCACCAAGCTTGGCTATCACTACGTAACGCTTGTCAGAATCTAGCAGAAACTGAGAAAACTTCGTTGCTTCGCCAAGACAAATTGGCAGCATACCAGTCGCAAGAGGATCCAGAGCACCGGTGTGCCCTGCTTTCTCTGCAAAGTAAATACGTTTTACTTTTTGCAGTGCATCATTAGATGAAATACCTGTCGGCTTATCTAACAGAATTACCCCGTTAATTGGGCGACCTTTACGACGGCGAGCCATTACTCTTCGTCCTTAGACTGAGTTTCGTCAGTACGACCCGCTTCTTCTTGCTTACGCTTGTCGTCGCTTAGTACTTCACTCACTAAGTTAGACATGCGCATGCCTTCAACCAAAGTGTTGTCGTAAGTAAAGCGAACTTCAGGTGTTAAGCGGTGACGAATACGTTTACCTAGCATCATACGTACTGGCACTTCGTGCTCTTTAAGCGCAGCTAAACAAGATTCTGGTGTCTGCTCACCGATACATAGGAAAGTCACGAACACCTTTGCGTAAGCAAGGTCACGAGACACTTCTACGTCTGAAATCGTTACCATACCGATACGTGAGTCACGAACTTCACGTTGTAGGATAAGAGCAAGTTCTTTTTGAAGCTGCTGGGACACACGTTGTGTGCGGCTAAATTCTTTTGACATTTCTTTTCTCACTTAGAAAGATGGGGGGCTTGGTAATAACCAGCCCCCCATGGTGTATTCAACAACCGATTACTCATTACCTTTAGTAATATTAGTAACCTTAGTCAATATCGAGTCAGCGGACTGATTAGTCTAGAGTACGCTTAACTTCAACAATTTCGAATACTTCGATCTGGTCACCAACGCGAACGTCGTTGTAGTTCTTAACGCCGACACCACACTCGTAACCATTTTTAACTTCTTGAACGTCATCTTTAAAGCGACGAAGTGATTCTAGCTCACCTTCATAGATAACAACGTTTTCACGAAGTACACGGATTGGGTTGCTACGCTTCATCGTACCTTCAGTCACGATACAACCAGCAATTGCGCCAATCTTAGGTGACTTGAATACGTCACGAACTTGAGCAAGACCAATGATCTCTTGACGGAATTCAGGAGCAAGCATACCACCCATCGCCTGTTTAACTTCGTCGATAAGTTGGTAAATGATCGAGTAATAACGTAGATCTAGGTTTTCATTCTGAACAGTACCACGCGCAGTTGCGTCAGCACGAACGTTGAAACCAAGGATGATAGCGTTAGATGCTGCTGCAAGCGTTGCATCAGTTTCCGTAATACCACCTACACCAGAACCTACGATGTTCACTTTAACTTCGTCAGTTGATAGTTTCAGTAGAGAGTCAGCAATCGCTTCTACAGAACCTTGAACGTCAGCTTTAAGTACAACGTTAAGTTCAGCAACTTCACCAGCCGTCATGTTCGCGAACATGTTCTCTAGTTTCGCTTTTTGTTGGCGAGCTAGTTTAACATCACGGAATTTACCCTGACGGTAGTTTGCAACTTCACGAGCTTTACGCTCATCACGTACAACAGTCGCTTCATCACCTGATGCTGGTACACCAGAAAGACCTAGGATTTCTACAGGGATAGATGGGCCTGCAGTTTCAATGTCTTTGCCGTTTTCATCGCGCATTGCACGAACACGACCGTACTCTTGACCACAAAGAACGATATCACCTTTGTTTAGAGTACCAGATTGTACTAGTACTGTTGCAACTGGACCACGGCCTTTATCAAGACGGGATTCAACAACAACACCTGAAGCCATGCCTTCTTTAACGGCTGTAAGCTCAAGAACTTCAGACTGAAGAAGGATTGCTTCTAGAAGACCATCGATATTTGTACCTTGTTTTGCAGAGATGTGAACGAAGATGTTCTCACCGCCCCATTCTTCAGGGATAACGTCGTATTGAGCTAGCTCATTCTTAACGTTGTCTGGGTTTGCACCCTCTTTATCGATCTTGTTCACGGCAATAATCAGAGGAACGCCTGCCGCTTTCGCGTGCTGGATTGCTTCGATTGTTTGTGGCATTACGCCATCGTCTGCTGCAACAACCAGTACAACGATATCTGTCGCTTGAGCACCACGAGCACGCATAGCAGTAAACGCCGCGTGTCCAGGAGTATCAAGGAATGTAATCATGCCATTGTCAGTATCCACGTGGTAAGCACCAATGTGCTGTGTGATACCGCCAGCTTCGCCAGAAGCAACGTGTGCTTTACGAATGTAATCAAGAGTAGAAGTTTTACCGTGGTCAACGTGACCCATGATAGTTACAACAGGAGCACGACCTTCTGCGATAGCATCGCTATCACGGTCAGCTAGCACTGCTTCTTCTAATTCATTTTCTTTACGAAGGATAACCTTGTGACCCATTTCTTCAGCAACAAGCTGCGCTGTTTCTTGGTCAATCACTTGGTTGATAGTCGCCATAGCGCCCATCTTCATCATCACTTTGATAACTTCAGTTGCTTTAACTGACATTTTGCTTGCCAGTTCAGAAACAACGATAGTTTCGCCGATAGCAACGTCAGATTTAGCAACAGTTGCTGACTTATCGAAACCTTGCTGCATTGAAGTTGGTTTAGCAAGTCTACCTTTACCACCACGACCACGTTGGTTACGACCACCACGGTTATTACCTGGTTGGTTAGCCGGAGCCGCTTTCTTCTTGCGACGACGAGGTGCTTTTTCGTCTTTTTTATCAGCAGCATCTTCAGCTTCACGAGCGTAAGTAGAAGTAGTCACATGGTAATCCGCAGATTTCTCTTGCTCGCTCTTCTTCTTCTCTTCTTCAGACCAGCGCTCTTGGTTTTCTTCTGCTAACTTACGAGCTTCTTCTACAAGCTTAGCTGCTTCAGCTTCTGCTTTACGAGTTGCTTCTTGCTCTTGACGAGCTTTTAGTTCATCCGCTTCTTTTTTCGCTTGTGCGTTAGCGTCTGCATTTTTTGAATTCATGTCTTTTTTAGCCTTTTCAGCTTGTGCGCGTTGAGCCTTCTCTTCAGCATCACGTTTTGCATCCGCTTCACGTGTTACTTTTTCTTCAGCTTCGCGCTGTGCTTTCTCTGCAGCATCACGTTTCGCTTGCTCTTCAGCATCGCGTTGTGCTTTCTCTTCCGCTTCACGATTAGCTGCATCCTCAGCTTCACGTTTCGCTTCATCTTCAATAGTGCTGCGCTTCACGTAAGTACGCTTTTTACGTACCTCTACTTGAACATCCTTACTCTTACCGCCTCCAGCGGCAACACTTAGCGTGCTGCGGGTCTTGCGTTGAAGAGTTAAACGAGTCGGTTCTGTTTCACCAGAAGTATCGCCGTGCTCCTTTTTAAGGTGCGTTAGCAATGTTTGCTTCTCTGAATCAGTCACTTGATCCGCCCCTGATTTCTTCATGCCTGCATCAGCAAGTTGTTCAATTAAGCGGTCAACTGGCGTACCAATCTCTTCACTCAGTGCTTTAACTGTTAATTGTGTCATACCGCTTTCTCTCCTTGCTGAATTATTCTTCGTCGCCGAACCAACAGATGTTACGCGCAGCCATGATTAGCTCGCCTGCACGCTCTGCAGTTAGGTCTTCGATGCCTTCTAGTTCATCAACGCCTTGGTCAGCTAGGTCTTCCAATGTCGCAACACCTTTTGCAGCTAGCTTGTAAGCCATCTCACGCTCAAGACCTTCAAGTGCAAGTAAGTCTTCAGCTGGCTCAACACCATCGAACGTTTCTTCTTGCGCTAGCGCTAGAGTCGTTAATGCATCTTTTGCACGGCTACGTAGTTCTTCGACGATACCTTCGTCTAGGCCATCTACCTCAAGAAGCTCGCTTACAGGAACGTATGCTACTTCTTCAAGCGTAGAGAAGCCTTCTTCAACAAGCATTTGAGCAAAGTCTTCTTCAATGTCTAGATGCTTCATAAAGTTTTCAATTGAAGCAACCGCTTCTTCTTGGTGCTTCTTCTGAAGATCTTCGACAGTCATGACGTTCAGTTCCCAACCAGTGAGTTGAGATGCTAGACGTACGTTTTGACCACTACGACCGATAGCTTGCGCTAGATTGTCAGCTTCAACCGCGATGTCCATTGAATGTGTATCTTCATCTACGATGATAGAAGCAACATCAGCAGGAGCCATAGCGTTGATTACGAATTGTGCCGGGTTATCGTCCCAAAGCACTATATCGATACGCTCACCGCCAAGATCGTTAGAAACAGCTTGTACACGTGCACCACGCATACCAACACACGCACCAACAGGGTCAATACGTTTGTCGTTTGTTTTCACAGCGATTTTAGCACGAGAACCAGCGTCACGTGCAGCACCTTTAAGTTCAATTAGCTCTTCACCAATCTCAGGCACTTCAACACGGAATAGTTCAGCTAGCATTTCTGGCTTCGAACGAGTAACGAAAAGCTGGAAACCGCGAGCTTCTGGTTTCACTGCGTATAGAAGACCACGAACACGATCACCTGGACGAAAGTTTTCACGAGGAAGTTGGTCATCACGAAGGATTACCGCTTCTGCGTTATTACCAAGGTCTAGAATAACGGTATCACGGTTAACTTTTTTAACTGCGCCAGTTACTAGCTCGCCTTCGTTATCAATAAACTGTTCAACAATTTGAGCACGCTCAGCTTCACGTACTTTTTGTACGATAACTTGCTTAGCGGTTTGAGTCGTAATACGGTCAAACGTTACTGATTCGATATCATCTTCGATGAAACCGCCAAGTTCGATCTCTGGGTCATCGTACTTTGCAGCTTCAATAGAGATTTCTTTTGTTGGAAATTCAACTTCCTCAACAGCTTCCCAACGGCGGAAAGTTTCGAAATCACCCGTTTTACGGTCAATCTCAACACGAACTTCAATTTCTAGTTCGCTTTTCTTTTTTGTTGCCGTTGCAAGCGCGATTTCAAGCGCTTCAA